>PBCV01000026.1 GCA_002717915.1 Fidelibacterota bacterium
CCGTTGTGTCCACCGAAAATTGGATGGGTTCGCTGATGGCAGTTCCATTTTCCAAGTCTAAAACTTGACCAAAAATCTCAAAGTCGGATCCATTGCGATAGTCTTCCCATACAATCATTGATCTCGTCCCTGCATCATTGAAATGGAAATCTATATTTCCCTGGTCATTCTCTGCATCAGTTACAGAAACACCACCGGATGTCCACTGGATATTTCCATCCCAGTCAATAGCCTGGGCATATATATCAGAAAAATTTCCATCCTGCATCCAGACGGCAAGTAACCCAATTTCATTCCCAATCGGTTTTACCTGTAAATGCCTGGCATCATAAGAAGAATTGCTTAAACTGTTTCCATTGGGGTTCCATCCAATCTCCGTATTCCCTTCGGCATCAATCTTTGAATACATCAGGGATGCAGCAGGCCAGGCATCTTCCATCCAGAATATCATATATTTTTCATCAGGTGTTGGCACTACAGCCATGATATAATCATCCCCATTTGAATCCACCAGTTCCACTCCTTCGCTGTCCAGGGTAATATTTCCATTTTCATCCAGTTTCTGGTAATAAATATCGTAATTGAATCCCCTACTCTCAGACCAGAAGCATCCAATACCGTTACCAATTTCAACCAGCAGAGCACTTCGCATATCAAAAACAGCAGATAAAGCGACCCCGGCTGAATCCCATACATTGTTAAGCTGTTCATCCAGTTTATTGATCCGGATGAATTTTGGAGATGAAGAACCGTCAAATGTTGCCGTGTAAATCCCTGTCTCAGTTCGGGTCAGGATAGGGGTAGAAAAATCTGTTTCCGATGATGAATTATCTCCATAGGTAATTTGTTTACCTCCATCGAACTGGATTTCTGTATTTGTGATCTGTGTTCCAAACAGTTTTTTTGCAGCCCGGTTATCTTCCCAGATGAGATAGAGATCCTGATCTGCAATACGGAAGGGAGTTGTATAATTCACATCACCATCGAGCCCAATCATTGCTGTCAAGCCAAAATCACTCCAGACAGGCTGATAACCGGTGCTGATACTCTGGACCTTAAGATCGATACTTCCTGAACTCTGATCACCGTAGACCGCATAAAGCCCAACTTCAGCATTGCCGCTTAAGATCGGTGCAAACTGGTACCCAGGAGCATTCGAAATGGCAATCGGTGCCTCCAGGCTATAATTCCCCTCAGCATTGATATTTTGAAACATAATGTCAATTTCAGGGAACGTTCCGCGCTCCCAGACCACATTCACGTCGCCCGTATTTCCAGCCGAAAATCGCGCACTGAAATCAACTTCTTCAGCAGGGTCCACACGTATCCCGTCACCCCACTGGCGGTCTCCATTTACATCAATCTTCTGGAAATACTGATCCCCATTAATTGGATCATCCCTGAGATCTTTCCAGTTCACAAACACTTCACCGATCGAGCTCCGTTTTACACGGGGTGCTGTTTGCAGTGCAGTGTTATCTGAGATTGATTTTGGATCGGAAAACACCAAACCACTGGCATCAACAAACTGATAAAGGACCTTTGAATTTTCATCTCCCTGCTTCCATGCAACAAAGGAAGTTTCATTAGTCACATATGTAGCCCGTGGCTTTAGCTCCTGTTCATCTGTAGCTGCAATTTGAAACCCATTTTCTTCAAAACTATTCGCCATACTCACAGTGAGCCTCTGTCCATAGATATCTGCATTGGCACCCTGGCGAAAATCAGCCCAGGCAATAAATGCTTCATTATTTCCAGNATATTCAATGGATTTTGCATTCTGGTTACCNCCNTNAACCACAATNGGNANNCCGGTNCCNNGTGANATAATATCATGATTNGCAGNNACATGGGTTCCNTAAATATCATCNTCNANNNCNCCNCGTTTATCCTGCCANGTTACAAANACACCGCCAAGACTGTCCGTACACATATTGATCGTGATNTGCTTTCCNTCAANCTGNGCCAAAGCTANNCCANTNGGATCTAAGAGAATATCTCCATTCGTGTCTACATGCTGGATAAANATNTCTCCCTGGGCATCAAANCGGTAATCAACCCAGGCTATAAACGCACCCCCGTTNCCATCCGTGATAGCTACCGGATCTTCCTGCCTGCCGGGAAGGTCCGTAATAACAGCNCCCGTTTCTCCCCACACCATTTCACCATCNTGGTTTATCTTATGGGCAAAAATATTTCTCATGCCATACCGTGTATCAGACCAGACAAAAATGGCTTCTCCCTGATATCCGGGTACAATCGTTCTGTACCATTCAATATGAACACCCTGGCGTATGGGCGCCCCATCTTCAGTATCAAATCCNGTNGCTGATAAATGTGATATTAAATTAATGGCAATAAATACCTTCTTCATTTTGTTATTCCATTTTCAGTCATGCGTCAGTTTCGTTATTTTAGTGGTTCNTTNNNTTAGTGTTCAACCGCCAGGATCTGCAATCCTTCCCGGGTACAGACCAGTAATTTTTCACCCCAGAATTGGGATTTATATGAATATCCGATTGGGAAAATACCCCTTTCTTCCGGCATCGTTGGATCAGAAATATCGTATAACGCAATCCCTTTGGATCCGAGCGTTAAAGCGNCAATATTGCCTCGAACTGCCACATGGTCAACCGTAAGGTCTTCTGCAAACCTATAGGTTGTATAAACATCAGAAAAATTTTCTNTAGGTATNNAAACCGCACCCGCATCATCACATGCGGCAAAAACACCNTCTTCCACAAGNGTGACCTTTTCTGCATTNCCTTCAGTATCNANTCTACCNTNCAANACNGGNNCTGCNCCCAGNGCNTCTATTGAATACAATTCAACACCAAGCTGATCCACCGCCAGGGCAATAAAATTTACACCATCAGAATCAATACCCATGGGTTTTCCAGGTGTATAGATTTCGGTCCCCCCAATCGGGGTCCATGCTATAAACTCAATACCAAATAGATTCGTTGTATCAAGATTATAGGTGTGCCACTTCATACCGTCATCATTATCTGCCGAATACATTATAAATTGATCAACTGAAGAAGCAAAAGAGATAAAATCTTTNGTTCTNNCNCTCATAATGGTNTTACGGTAGATCAAACTATCCCCGCCGTCATAATGAAAAATTTTCACATCTTCGTTTGATTCTGAAACAAAAATGAGTTTATTTGNTTCATCCCGGCCAATCAAAAGCAGATCATTAAATTCAAGAAAAGTCCCTCCTTCTTCATATCCNGTGAACCCANTGGNCTTCGATCGGGATGGAAGNTCCCAGACCTGTATTCCAGACTGACCCGCTGCTATAAAAGCAGTATTTTCTGCAACGGCAACATCTCTGGCGAATCCATCCGTCTGCAATATGGAATCAACCGATATGGACCAAAGGCTTTCNGTGATTGGCTCGATACAGCCATCAAACACCATAAAAATCGCAAAACTAAAAGACAGTTTTCTAATATCGATCATAGATCAAATCCCATTCAATTTTGCACCAGAACTGTACTTGATTGAAACTCTTCAGGTCCGTCACCCAACCATAGGCTGATTGAGTCTCACGGGTACGATACCGACCTGAAATTGTCGCAGACAAATCATCGGATAACTCTTTTTTTACCCAGATATCGTATTTTGTATCCAGGTGGCTTCGCCCCGAATGAAGCGGATCATCTGGATCTTCAGCATCGTAGGCGCGATTTTCTGAACGTACAGAAATCCCCAACTCATTAAAAAATGGAATTCCATGGTGTATTTTTACCGGTGCATACCATTCCATGGTTTCATAAGACCGGTTAAAACTGCTGGGACGNTCAGGTAAATGATGGGATTTACTTACTGCCCGTCCTCGCTCCAGCTGAAAAGNAATAGTGCCAATTTTTTTTAATTTTTGGTTCAATTTCCCTTTAATATAAAGAATATCCAGATCAAACTCTGTGAACGGTTTATCGTAGTACCGTTGCAGATACCCGGTACCAAGATTGATCCAATGGTTTTGGTGAATCTTTTGAGTCAAATTCATACTCTGGTTTCTATCTGTAAACGCACAGGGTGATAATATTTCCCTACTGATATCTCTATCCACATAATGACGCAGATAGAAGCTGTTTAAATGCCGCACGGAATATTTAATATTTTTATACGAACCCCATCTAAAGATAGCATCCATTCCGCCAGACCAGTATTCCCTTTCCTGATTATGTTTATAATCAGACCAGCTGAAGAGACCATTGATATAAATTTCCTTCTTTCCCTTTTCCCAAATTGACTTTTTGCCTTTCAACCCCAGTTTGTATACAAAGCTGTCAAATGTATTAGCCCCACCCATAAGACCCGGTTCCAAGGCTGCATCAGTGAACTCTGCCGATGAAAAACGCATCACATTACTGTCATACCCACTTGTAAAACCAAGTGTATACTCTAAAGGAGTATTTGCTGAAATCCAGGAAAGGATCAAAATTGGAAATAAAATAATTTTATTAAGATTCATCAATATAAAATAAAACGGGTTAAAACGGATTTGTCCTGATCCGCAACTTCAACAGAATAGGTGTGTATACCTTTCTTCACGGGAATTTCACAGGAACGCCATTTACCCGGGACTTTATCAGGCCTTCCTATGATTTGGGATACAGATGACCTTTCCGTATTAAAATAATAGGTTCCTGTAACTTTTTTCCCTTCCCGGATCCGTAACCGATAGGATTCTTCCTGTCCCATGGATTCAGAAAATTCCAGCCTGCTCATAATTCGCAATGTTTTCTGACCTTTGGCCTCGATTTGTAATGGCAGGTTTGAAGTGCATTCATAATAGTTGATTTCTTTATTACCTGTGATCAAACCAACGGCATTCTGATGCACCATAGGTGCTAAGATTGTTTTTCCTTTCCCCAGGGGTTCAAAGTCTTTTGTAATTACCCGGATCAATACAGGATATTTCTGATCCTTCCCTTCCAAAAGCTCAATAGAGTGCTGCCCCTTTTTTAAATTGATAAAATAATTTCCTGAATAGGTGTATTGGTGCTTTGGGTGCTGTACTGACTTTATGGATTTCTGGATCTTATAACGATGATTTACAATCACTGTATCACTACCATCTAAAATAATTCGATATTGAAAGGGATGACTTTTCTTTTTCTTTTTCAGGACAGGGTACCTGGAAATGAACTCCAATCTCATGGGACCTTCTAGGGCATACTGTAACCCATCTGATTTAATGGGGTAATACAGCCGTCTTTTGGAATTCACAATGAGTATTTCCTTCTCTTCACCATTCATGGCTGGTTTAAGAAGTTTTGCTTCCACCGGTGACACTACTATCAGTGCACCAACGGTTAAAAGTATACTAGAGTAAACTATCCGGTTCATGTTGAATTAAATGTTCTTTGATCTTTCTTTTACTTTGCAAACCCACCGTAAGTACACTTCCACCCACGATCAACAGGCAGAAGCCCGCTACCCATACATTATAACGTTCATCTGCATATAAACTCCCACTGCCAATTTCAGGAATGGGTATGGGGGCGAAAGGCATCTTAAATCGTTCTGTAAGGGCCCGAATATTAAGGACATGAAGGCCTGGAACATTAGAATGGATAAACTTTGAAAATACACCTTCGATTCCGCCCGGCCTTCCAATCGGTGCAATGTCCGAACGGTGCACAACTCCCGGCGGTAATAATTTTAAGTTGAAACTGGTTCCAAGGCTTGCAACACCCCCGCCAATATTGATCACTGCTTTATAATTTTTTATAGGCTGGAACGATGAATAAATATTCATTCGTTCCTTGATATTATCAGCCAATTTATCTTTCCGGATCAACGGCAAACCATGTGCCTTAATATTCTCTGTTATGATTTTTCTTCCTGCTGGAGACAAAAGGCGCCCCATATCATTCCTCCCGCCAATAGAAGCAGCTACACTTCGGGCTGGAATCATATCATTATTAAATAATATAGATTCCATATCCAGCCAGGTGAAATCAACCTGGTTTGCACCCCACTGGGATGCACCAATACTTGTAATACTCACAGGAAAGACATCCAGGGCTTTACAGGCCGCTAATACCGCCATATTCGCACCAGGCATGGAACCAGTCATTAAAACAGCAACCGTATCGTTCTTATTCAGGTTTAACTGATCCATCAACTCAACAATGGCTGCCGAAAAATTTGGATCCAGGGTCGTCAACTTGGAATCCAGGTCACCTTCATCTGTTGTGATTAAACTGAAAGGATCTCCCACCAGGCCGGTTTCATTGGGGTCATTCTCAATATCAATAAAAACACTCTGCTCCATCCTGTGATTCTTCAAGACTGCCATTGCCTTTTTCATTAGATTTGCTGCTTCTACCTTAGGCGAATAAGAAGGGGATACATCTATGGTTTTTACATTGATGGATCCGATGAAACACACCAGGGACAGGAATGATAGTGCAACCAGTGTCGACGTTTTCTGAATCGCAGGAATGAAGGGCTGTTTTTTGTAATTATTCAAAAAGAACCCCGTCAAACAGTAAGATGACCGCCAGTTTTACCATGACAGCTGTTAATATCACTACGGATAGGGTTCGCACAATTCCTTGACGATCCATCCAATTTGCAATCAGTCCGGGAATAATATTTCCAATGACAGCCACGGATCCAATGTCTTCAGGTACAAAAATGAAATTCCTGGAAATATAACCAAAGAAAAACCCTAGGATTAATGCAAGAACAATGCGGCGTTTCCCATAAAGGAACATGACCCTGCCCATACCCTGAATAATGGCCCAGACCAGAATGGAGACAAGAAAGGTTACCATAACCTGTACAGGCTGGTGGAGATAAAGCGATATATATCCAGGAACAATAATCCCGCCAGCAGTAACCCCCAGGGTTTCAGAAAGAACCAGGCTCAAAATAATGCCTAAACCAATGCTGATNTCAACCATGATGNTGGTATTTTGATATNTTTTCTAAAATGTCCTGCCCNGCACCCACCTGATTNCCAATAGCATAAATTAAGGTATCATGGGGCAGGTCTGTCATTAAGNACACCACATCATCAAGTGAAACGTCAAGTCCAATTNTTTGTACGTTNGTTTTNGGNGAATAGTGAAGCAACCNNTGAATTGTTCCATCTACCTTATCCCCCCGAACAATAAAATGATCNGGCTTAATGTCTTTTAGAGTGAGCTCAATCATCTGGCGTGTACGCAGGGGTCGATCGTCTCTGGAATTAAAAAAGACGCAGGTTCCCCCTTCTGCAGGATAGCGATCAATGAGAAATTTCCAGATCTGCAATGTAGATACCGGGTCATTAGCAGCCATACCATTGATAAATTGGATTCTCTTTGTATCTATATCCAGATTCCATGCAATTAAAGCACCTAAATCGGGTTGTACTTTGTGCATACCGGACAACGCAACCTCCCGACTGACACCGGCTTCTTCACACACATCCAGGGCCACAGCAACATTGGCGGGATGCTCCATATAGCCAAATTTATCTAATTCTTCATCCGTGACAGACGTTTCGTCAGACCGAATAAACTCGGATCCGTTGGCTCTAGCAATTTTTTTAAGAATATCCGGTTTTTGATCTTCGCCTGTGATAAAAACACCGCCAACAGGAACTGTATTGCACAGGGAATATGCCACATCATCTTCCGTTGGGCCCATTTCATCCAGATGATCCGGTCGAACATTGGTAATGACACCAATGTGAGACTGTACCATTTGGTGCTCTGAGATCCATTGATACTGGGCCTGTACAGCCATACANTCCATGACAACCGCATCNGTTTTTTCACCAGCAAAATAATTTAAGAGCCGTACCTGCTCTCCAATAGAAGGCAGACGAAGGCGGTGAATGATTCGATCTTTGCCTTCAGTATCAATTACCCTGGGGGCAGTACCGGTGGTTTTGGCAAATACCCGGAGTCCTCCTTCACGGAGTCCTGCAGCTATAAGGCGGGTTACACTGGATTTTCCACGGGTACCATTGACGTGAATTCTAAGCGGTATGGCATCCAACGACCGCATATGGAATTGATATTCAAGTATGCCGGCAATACATAATGCAAAAGCGAGTGTACCCAATACGATCAGGGGCATGATGGCCATTACATCTCAAATATAACGTTTGNTTATTGTCCATAACCCATGATGATCCGAATCAGGGATATCAGATCCATCACGTTGACCATTCCATCACCATTAATATCTCCAAAGAACGGATTTACCTGGCCTTCATAACCAAGATTAAAATCGACCAGCAGCATCAGATCGTAAATATCGATCGTCTCATCATAGTTTAGGTCACCTGCCAACCGGATGTCACTGCCTCGGGTCGTGATCAATAATGCTGTTTCATCCCCTAATTCCATTGCAGCATCATGATAGGTATCATTAAATGTATATTGAAGCCCTCTGGTCATGGTATNGTCTTCAATACCCACCGTACAATAGTTNCCATGANTTTGGTCCCAGCTATAGGAACCATAGGATGTGTTATTAAATTCTTTATACTGAATAAGAATTTCGCCATCACCTGTAGGAGTAATATAGTAGCTTGGGTCATAAAGAACCACTTGGAAGGTCTCTAACGAATTATTCTGATAGGTACGTACTTCCGACCATTCTATATAGAATTTTTTNTCCACCTGATCATGCCANGTATAAACACGGCCNCCGTTTGATAATTTGAGATCATCCCAGAATACTGCAATCATTGNAGNGGGACCGCCCATACCCGGAAGTTCATAATTGCGGAATGATTCCATGTCGGTCTCACCCATGGCAATCCAGCCATTGGAACAAATGCTGATTTCATCATATTCCTGCCCGTAAAATTTAAAAGTAAAGGGCAGGTTTATCGTTTCCACATCATCCTGGTTATTACCATTATCTGACAAGGAGCTTAAATGACTTCCTGGACCTCCTTCTCCTGCATCAACTTCAACCCAGTTATAGGTTGGTGCTAAAACATAATTGATATCTTCGTTATCGTATATATAATAACCATATGCATCGGGGCCAACAGGGTCATATACGGTGGGCTCACCAATTTGGATCTCTATGATCGAATTGGATGAATACCCTTCTTCAGTTTCAACGCTTACAATTAAATATGCTATTGCACCTGGGATTGTTTCTTCTAACGCACTCANTTCAAAATAATCATTATTATTATAGGAAGAACCGCCAGAGACAACCGACGTCCATGTACCGCTATTATCCAATATTTCAATAAACGGTGAAGCACATGTTATACTCCCTGATATAGTAAGTGCATTTGTAGAACCACTATTATTTAGTTCAATTTTAAGATACGAAGATTCTCCCGGCGTTAACACATCAGAAGCTGAACCAAGAACATCCACATCAGTGGCGAGTAGATTGTTACCTGAAACAGGAATATCCAATAATCCACTGAATGAATCTCCTGCATCATCTATAAAACTTACGAAAAGACCAAGGTCAGCTCCATCCTGGAGCCCCTCAGCCAGTGTCACAATAAATGGCGTACTTCCTTCTACAGTTTCTCCCACAGCAACATTCCCAAAATCTGATACGCTACCCGTTGAATCAATGGAAACATAACTGCTGGATGTGCTGATATAACCGGTAACATTAACTGCATCTTCTGATCCGTAATTTTTTGCACTTACGAATAACTCAAGAGTTTCACCNCCATTTGCAATCATATTGCCATTCCCAATTGACTCCCCGGAATTATCATCATCAATCGTGAACGGTGAGTCACCCACATTTATAGAAACGCCTGGATCATGGATCTGAAATGAATTTTGGTATGGATAATGATTTTTCTTGGTCACAGTAACAAGCACTTCACCTGTCTCACTGNACGGTATCGGCAGTCTTACGAATCCCTGTGAATTGGAATAGCCTGACTCAAATATTTCATCACCCATGAGGATGGTTACCCAGGCATCTTCCACAGGGCCGTTTTCCTTATTAACCATTAAATCAATATAATTTGTACCCGCCGTNANTGCGTAAGGATGTGATACGGTNGTCATTTCAGGAAAATCACTCCACATTTGCANNGATGANTCNCCCATGAGNNTATTCCAATGTGNAAATATNTGGCAGTAGTTATTGGGATTTGATGGATAGTTTTTATACAGCATCATTTTNCCNTACATAAGGGCACCGCCAGCTGATTCAANATNCTCTATATGAGCCCCGTAGTAAAANCCCATATCAACAACGTTATTGAACATNGTATGTGTACCCAGCGTAGCCGTTCCTACGGAAACNACAGCCCCTTTCGGATTNGATGAAGTTCCTGCTCTGATAAAAGATTCTGACAGCGCTTCTCCACTGGAAGCAAACGAACCTGTGCCACAAGTGATCACGGTTGCAACCGGCAGCATAAAACCATTGGATGTACTATTCACATTACTGGAACTGAACCCGCTCACACCATAATAGCCTCGATAATTAAAAAAAGATATCCCTTCATTAATGCCTGCTGTCATCTGGCTTGCGAAGGAACCACTGTAGACCGTATTTACATCTTCAAATCCAATAAGATCTAATATCTCATGGATATGTTCGTTTGAAATAATACAAGAAATACCTGATGATGATGGATCACCCACCAGGCAGGCTCTCTGGAACCAGTTCTCGTTCATGTATGGATCCGATTCATAGCTCAGAGTTTTACTTACTATTGTATTAAGGTGTGAGCTAGTTGAAAAAGAGATACGGCCTATAAATACTTCAGGATATGGATCCCCTCCTTCCAATGTAGTGTAAGGATGATCACCTTCCCCATTGTACCCACTGTAGGATTCATTCCAGGTCGGTATATCATAGCTGCCTGTTGCGTCACCGACAATGTTAACATGTACGGGTGGATTATCCCAGTTTTCGTATGCTTCTTCTATGTAATCCTTCAAATTATTTTTATTGTTGACCACATTAGATGATGATACGTAATGCACATCGTAGCCAACNCGTTTTTTCCAATCCATCAGCTCTTCAATTGTATTCANCAGNTTACCAATGTTGTTTGGCAATACATATAAGNTTGCAGGGCGCTGATATTCAATATCATCCCTGCTTAAGGTTGCATAATTGACAACCAGTGACTCATACAATGCTTCAAATGCACGGGAACGCTTAACAGGAATGAAGGGCAATTCAGCTGTTCCATCTTCCACCAGTTCCACTTCAGCACTATGAATGATAGTCAGATCTTTAGTCACTGGATTATACTGAAATGGCGTAACAGAAACCTGAACCATAACAAGCTCACGCATTATGATCGGTTCAGAGACAGATGCTATGGTCTCAGGAAAAAGTGCATTCTCAAAATAAGCATCACCTTTTTCAGCGTTACCCGTTAAAACCGGATCCCAGCTCTCCAAAGGAAGAATATCCACATTTTCAATGGTCTCGGTCTCATGAATCGTTACCTGTACCCTAAATGATTTTCCTGGCTCAACAGCATAAAGTGTAGATACTGTTGGCAGGTAGGGCTGTCCCGGTTCTGCATTAGAACCTGTGCCGCCCATTTCCGGTTTAAGGTATGTGATTCCGTTTTGAACAGTTTCTGTTAATTCATACCCCAAATTCGTATACTGCAGCTTATTTTCATTCTCAGATGTGGTAACCTGGAAACCATTGTATTTTATGGGTGCAGGTCCTTCCGCAGCCATTAAGATGGTCACCAACGATACTAAAATTAATCGATCGCGTGTTGTAGTCATTTGTGCCTCTATCGTAAGATCAATAAATGAAAGAATTCTGGGTAGTAAAAACTACCAATAAATACACCTATTCCTGCAATTGCTAAAAAAGGTGCCATTGGCATAGCCCTGTTCTTATCGAAATCTGTTGTAAGTGAAACGGCTATCCACGTTAATAAACTTAACACGGATGCAGTGAAAAGTGTTATAGCCATTCTCATGGGTCCCAGCCATGCACCAAGAACAAAACCAAGCTGAATATCACCATAGCCCATCCCCTGCCGCTTTGTAATTATCCACAATACACCCATAATGATTAAGGGTATGACAGCCCCAACAAAAATACCCCATATTGCAGCTGTTAAAAATATGNCCTTAAAAGCTAGGCCTGCTATTGCTAAAACTATTCCGGCTAAAATAAAAACAAGCGGAATCTGAAATGTCATATAATCNACCAGCGCTATCCCAGCCAATATNGAAAATAGCAATGAAAANATCCCTGCTTCAGNTANAGNTAAATTGCTAAAAGCCCATATCCATGCGAGACNANTNAANAATTCGAGACTATAATTATTCTTATGTATNTNATAGCCATCAATAGAAAGCCAGTTAATAACGTNCTTTACANCAAAACCAGAACAAAACCCTCCAAAAAGTGATANTGCNGNNATCANCTTATAACCCGGACTGCAATGCGGATCCCAGGTGGAAAACAGGCAGGTAGGTTAATACAACCATAAGNGCAATCACAGCCCCCACCATAAGAATAAGCAATGGTTCGATCAAAGTAGTCATCCTGTCCACCAGTGCGTCNACCTGTTTNTGGTAATAATTTGCGGCNCGATCCAATAAATCATCTAATTCGCCTGTTTCTTCCCCGGTAGATGCTAATTGTAATAAAATTGAAGGAAANACTTCCGTGCGTCTTAAGGCAGTAGAAATATTATANCCATCCCTGATAAAGTCAGATGCATCATCGATAGCTTTTTCGTAAACCTTATTGTCAACCACCCTCCTTAATAAAGCTGTTGTTTCTAAAACAGGAACACCTGAACCAATTAGAATCCCAAAAGTTTTGCAGAATTTATTTAAAATAGATTGTTCTATTAAGGATCCAAATACAGGAAACTTCAGCTTCATTGAATCCAGTACAAACCCGCCTCTTTGGGTCTTAGAAATAAGCCATATTATTGAAAAAACNGTAAATATCACGAACGCAAGGAACCCAACATTATTTCCAAACCAGGTACTGAAATCAATCATTTGCCTCGTCGCAGCAGGGAGCCCAGCTCCCAACTGGGCATAGACCTCGGAAAATTTGGGAATAATAACCAGTAGCATNACCATCATCATACCGATGAGAAAGATGATCATAAAAATGGGGTAATTCATGGCAGATTTTACTTTTCGCCNGGTATCATCCAGATTTTCAAGGTAGGATGACAACTCATCTAATATCTCATTTAAATTTCCACTTACTTCCCCCGCTTTCACCATAGCTACAAACAGTGTATTGAATACACCAGGATGCCTGGAAAGAGATTCTGAGAAATTGAGACCCTTACGTATGTTACCACTTACCGTATTCAATATTTTTTGAAACTTACGGTGTTTTTCTTCTGCACCTAGACTCTGGATTGCCCGNTCAAGGGTTAATCCAGCAGAGAACATAGTGGCCAACTGACGGGTGAAAAATACAATATTTGTTAGGGGGATCCTGTTCTTGGCTTTTTCAATGGATAATTGAATCTCATCTAAGAAAGGACCAAGAAAATCAAATGTATCATCCANTTCCTTNAGTGTAATGACNAGTTGACCATTAGATGATAGTTTTTGAATTGCCGTATCTAAGGAATCGGCGCGGATCTCTCCTTCTTTTCGCTTCCCTTCAGAATCCTTGGTTAAATAATTATAGATTGCCACTACAACTCTTCGACGGTCGATCTTAAGACTTCTTCAACAGATGTGGTACCATCCAGTACACGAGCAAGACCAGCTTCCCTAAGCGTGATCATACCATTATCAATTGCGGCCTGTCGGATATCATCTTCGTTTGCATTATCATACACAAGCTTGCGCAGTTCCCGTGTCATAGGAATCATTTCAAAAATGGCTAATCTACCTATGTAGCCCGTATTACGACACTCAGTACACCCTTTCCCATGATAGAGTGAACCCTTAATACGATCGGGATCAAGACCAACCAATACCAACTCTTGAGGCGTAGGTTGATATTCTTCTTTACAATTGGTGCAGATTCGTCTTACTAATCTTTGTGCCATTACCAGGTTCAAACAGGAACCAACAAGGAATGGGGCAATCCCAATATCCAAAAGACGTGTAATTGTACCGGGTGCATCATTGGCATGAACTGTAGTGAACACCAGGTGACCTGTTAAGGAAAACTTTACAGCTATATCAGCTGTTTCACCATCTCGGATCTCACCTATGAGCAATATATCAGGATCCTGCCGCAGAATAGAGCGCAGAGTAGATCCAAACGTTAGACCAATATCTTCAAAAACCTGGACCTGGTTCACACCGTCCAACTGGTACTCAACTGGATCTTCCACCGTGGTGATATTTGTTCCCTCACTTTTGATCTCTTTCAAAGCAGCGTACAATGATGTGGATTTACCAGAACCGGTGGGTCCAGACACCACAACCATTCCATAGGGNTGGTTGATCACTTTCTTATANGTCCCAAGGTTCTCTTTAGGGAATCCAAGCGTGGTCAGNTTAAAATCAAACCCGGTTTTATCCAAAAGACGCATCACGACTTTTTCACCATATACCGTAGGCAGGACCGAAACACGAACATCAATATCCTTCCCGGGAGATTTGATGGAGAACCGTCCATCCTGGGGCAATCGTTTTTCAGCAATATTCAAATTTGATAATATCTTGATCCTGGTGACCAGCCCACTCAAAGATGTTATAGGGGGGGTCATGATCGTTTGCAAAACTCCATCGATCCTGATTCGCACATAGACCTGTTTTTCCATGGGTTCAATGTGAATATCCGTTGCTCTTTCTTTTATGGATTCCTGGAAAATCAGATTCACCAGCTTAACGATCGGTGCATCTTCATCAGATACCTTATCTGGTGATAGGTCCACTTCTTCCAGNGCACCTTCATTGCCTGAAATAACCGTGATACTTTCAATTGTTTCCGTTACTTCAGCTGTTTTCTGGATATCACCATANACCTTATCAAGAGATTTTTCCAGCAGCTCAGGCCCCGAAACAAGAATATCTGGATTAAGGTTGGTTAAACGCTTGATTGAATCAATGGTGACAACATCTTCCGGGTCTTCCATGGCCACCACAATCGTGGAATCATTACTGCTGATAGCGAGCACACGATTCTCTCGTGCAAAATCTTCTGGAATCTTTGCAGCTACAGTAGAATCAGCTTCCAAAAGAATAAAATTATCTGCTTTCCTGTAGCCCAACTGCTGGCTGTATGCAGTGGAAAAATCATCTTCTTCGATCATGCCCATCTCTATAAGTGTGACACCAATTTTATCATTCGTTGTTTTTTGCTGAACCAATGCTTCGTTGATTCCACCTTCTGTGGCCTTGCCATTGTGAACAAGTATTTCACCTAATTTGGAAAATTGGGGATTAAAATCTGCACTCATCACGTCATACTGGTATTCAATTAATAATTTTGATTATGGACAATCAGCAGGCGAACGAACCAGTAAAATATCCAAAGGTTCACTGGTAGTGATTGTGGGTATCAATAACGTGGCTGATAAGCTGGCAGTAAAATCATCCCAGGTACAAATGCCTGTTTCATCATCCTGGTTCGCAAGTGTGCAGAGAGCTTGGTCAAACTCAAAAATGATTCGAGCAAAACCATCTTCATCGGTCAAAACAATGGGTTCACATCCGATCATAGAGTACCCGTCCCATTCGCCGTTCCCTTCACCCTGGTCATACGTGCCATCAACACCATCCATACCAAAATCATCAAACGGCTCTGAAACCTCTGATGTATCGACAAGCCCGTCGTTATTCGTATCAAANCCATCATGATGATCGTTAAAGGTTCCCCAATCTAAAGTTGATGGATCATCATCAAGCCCATAATCACGCCAGGAGAAACAAAGNTCTCCAACACCGGCACCTAGCACTCCAGAATCTGTNTAGGTTTCATAACCAAGTTCATAGAATGCGTTAACACCTGTACCGGTGAACGCAATGGGCGCATCAACCACAGCATTCCCATAATAATCAATTACAATTGCCGTTACCTGTATCAAGGCAGGATTTCCATTCAGGGTAAAATCCCAATACGTTGCATCCGCCATGAGCGTTACCTGTCCAGGCAAGAAAAACATCGTCGCATCACCCTCTCCTTCATTGATATAGGACACAACTGAGTCACCATTTGCGCCAAACGTTAATGCTCGCACCCGACCAATAGCACCAATTGCATCTGTGGAATACACAATAGTTGACCGGGCAACTCCCGAGGTAGCATTTCCGCTTAATACACCTTCATTATTGGTAAAGCTGACACCTTCAACAAATGCATCAATGATTGTATCCGGTGGCAATGGGTCTATCGACCAGTAAACAAATGTTGAATCTTCTACAGGATTATACCATATATCTGAAACTATCGCTGCACACTCGGTCTGGTAAAAACCACCACCGATCGGTTCCGTAGCATTGGGGTCATACTCGGCTTCTATGTGATAGGGAGCTCCGGATGCTATGATCACAGGGACATCTATGCTCGTAAGATCTATTTCCCCATCCTGGTCGCAATCACAGGTAGCAACGATTCGTACCGGGCCAGGATCGGTACCGCTGTTAATAGAAACGGAAGCAACACCATTGACCGTATAAACGGTTGCTGTTGTTTGACCAGGAGTCTCTAAGTAGGCGTCGCCCAACAGGGGTTCCATAGTAAACACAACCGGTGTAGGAGTATTAATTAGGTTTCCGTTGTCATCGTATATGTGAGCCCGGATCAAGGTCGATTCAATCCCACCTCCATCCCGTACAACAATGTGCCCAGGGTTGGAAAATGGAATTTCCATGAAAGCGCAGGACTGGAATGAAGGATCTTCAATATAGATCTGGAGTGAATCCTGGATGAGCACTCCATCAAAACCCGGATGGGAAAATGTAGACATTATATCCGAAACACCCACATCTTCCGGGTTACCCAAATCTGTAAAGGATACAGAGTCCACACCAAGTGAATCTGTAAAGCCTGTAGCTGATATAAAGCCTAAGGTTGCTGTATAATTGATCTGTGCATTGCTAACAGGATTCCCAAGTTTATTCAAAAGCCTGGATGCGATATTTGCAGTTGTTTCTCCGCCATCCAGTGAGATCACATCCGTATCAGTGGTAGCAAATAAATTATAAGGCCACACATCGTCAGCAGCGTAAACATTAAAATTTTCCGGGTCTGTGGTTTTATCACCAAACGTGGCAATGATGGTAACACCTTCGTAGTTGGGAGTTCCAGGGTTATCCTTGTAAACATTCCCTCCATCATCAAACTCAGCTATGACCTGACCATCTGTATTGGATACTTCGTTAACATAGGTGATCGTACCCACAGACTCATTGCTTGATGTTGCAGAAAACGCAACAGGAACACCCGAGATTGCGTTACCGGACGTATCTGTGACGGTTGCAATCAATCTTGTGTATGAAATATTGCCTGTAATATCTTCCCCAACAACCACCGTGCTGTTTGTTGCATCATAGGTTACAGGTAAAATCTGGAGAGCCAGGCCGTTGTCAGTTCCGATTGTTACCTGTGCAGAATCACTTACATCTCCAAAACTGGGGTGATTATAACTACACACAATATTTGCTAATCCTATATCATCCTGGGTACCATTATCCTGGAACGTTAACGTAACAGAACCCGTGCTGTCCGTGGTCCCTTCACTCTCTATGTATCCTTTATCCGATATGAATGAAAGAATTACATTTTGCAGCGGTGTGTTGGTTTTATTAAATAACTGTGCAGTAATCTGGGCAGTCGTAACACCATTATCCAGCTTAATATTGTCCACATCGGATGAGACGTACATGGTGTAAGGCCAGACATCTTCTTCTTCCTGATAAACGTTAAACTGGGCCTTTGCTGTCAGGCTTGTGGAATATGTTACAGTAACGATCAATCCTTCAAACGCAGGAGTGGTTGATGCATCCACTTTTTCTTCAGAAGAATTTGGTTCAAATATATTGACAACCTGACCGTTTTCATCAGTTGTCTCAGTGGTTCCATTCGAGAATCCTCCACCTGAACCATTATGACTGAAATCAATCTCTTTATCCTTTAACGGTTGTCCGCTCTCATTTTTCATAGTTGCAACAATTCTCATGGAAGAATAGCCAGAGACTACTTCTCCTACACTTTCTCCCCCCCCATCAGCTATTGCCTGCATCGCTGTGATCTCCAGGGTCGAGTTCGTACTGCTCGCTGAATCGGGTACACGGTCATCGCAGGACCAGTTCATGAATAATGAGCAGATAAGAATATTTATGATCAAATGCTTAGAATATTTCATACTATTCTCCTTCTTCAGAATCAGATTCATTGTCCGATTCATTTAAATCTGGTTCATCATCAGTTTCATCCCTATCTGATGTATTACTGGATATACCATGAATCACATAATCTTCATACTTCTGCATGTCATCTGATTTTGTGATTCCTGTGTATTCATCAACAACGATCTTTGGTGTGATCTGGATAATGAGATCTGTTTTACGTTCCACAACACCATGTGATGTGAATAATTTTTTTCCCAGCCATGGGATCTTGTGCAGAACAGGCATTTGATAGGTGGTTTGTTTCCTATCATTGCTAAGGAGCCCGCCAATGACAATCGACTCACCATCCTTCACCCGTATTGTTGTGGATGATGTCCTGCTCTTCACTCTTGGAATATTCTTGTCTGGACCAATAAACTCAAAAATTGTAGACACTTCCGGCTCAACCTTGACCGTGATGTAACCATCTGTATTGACCGTTGGCAGTATCTTCAGCTTAATTCCAACTTCTTCCCTCTGTACCTGTACCTGTCCACCCACACCGCCAGAGCTTAAAATATAGGGTACAATATCTACCAGTTTGATGCTTGCTTCACGCCCATTGATCGTTGTCAGTCTTGAGTCTGCAAGAACTTCTGCCTGGTTATTTTTTTGGAGCATATCCAGTGTAAGATCAAACACTGTAAGCTGTCTGCTGAAATATTTTGGGATAATAGTTGTCTTATCTTTTTTAAAAATCCCACTCAGCCTGTTAAACGGCATGGTAACAGGCACTTCACCAAAGGTTTGATCATCCGGGATAACGGATCCACCCCCATCGGTGATGGGTACTCCACCTTCAGCCAGGATTGTTTTATAGCTGGCTATTTTTGACCAATCTATTCCGAGCTGCTCTTCAACATCGGCTGCTACTTCAATGAGCCGAGTCTCAAGCATGATCTGGATGGCAGGCACATCGATACTCTCAACCACCTGGATAATGTCTGCTATCTTTTTCGGGGACGCGTTTACAAGAAGTTTATTACCAGGGATATCTACCTGTACCTGATCTGAGATGTCCTGCAATAAATTTTTCACATCTTCCGCAGCCGCATATTTCAACGTAATGACATAAGATGTAATACCCACTTCTTCTTTTAATTTCTTTGGATCCGCTACAAGAAAGGAATTGCCAACCACTTCATAGCTTAACCCAACTGCACGGACCACCAGGTTAATAGCCTGCTCAATAGGAACTTCATCCAGATGGATTGAGACCTTATCCTGCTTATTCACATTGGGGCCTGTGACAATATTATACCCGCTTTCATTGGCAAGGATCGCAAGAATACTTGGTAAAAACGCATCTTCAGCGTGTACAGTAATAAGTGTATTGTTTTCTTTCTGTTCACCGGCATTGGTTTGAGCAAAACTTGGAAATATCAAAGTTCCAATCATGGTTAAAACCAGTGCCTGTTTTCGAAAATTCATGGTGTATGTTTCCTTCCTAAATCTTTTTAGCTATACCCGGTATGGGTTTTTCTTTTATTTTCACTGAAAAGAAAATGAGAATCCTTATTATTGAACCATTTCTGCATTTTACTGGTTAAATGGATGTTTCCCATATTTTCATTAAAACTGACTGATTTGTACCCTGGGGCCGGATATGTCTTTAACCCGTCGTCAGTTTTGATAACGACCTGGGATCCATCAATCATGTCAACAGTCCCTACGTTTGGAATAGTGTCACCCACAGAGACCGTGAACGCTTGACCGCGATAATCGATCTGAGCTTGAAAATATTCATCTCTCTGGTATACCAGTGCTACCCGTACAGCGTTCCTATTTCGTTTGATCCGGCGACCCGATCCATCAGCTAAAGCCAGAACATTTGTCAGCATCATCGGTGTGTTCTCAGTAACAAACTGAAATTCGCTGCGCAGTTCTAACCGTCCTTCCAGATATGAAATAATATCCTCCAGTTCCTTATCAGTACCAAACTGTAGATTGGATGAACGCACCTTGACACGATTGTATTTCTTATTCATAGGAAAAAGCTTAAAACTGGTGGCAACCAGTGATACAATCGTAAATCCCACGAGGAGGTTCCAAATGGTGACTGAGCGATCGCTCATGATGATACCTTTGATTTTGATTTGACTAGGGTAATGGTCGACAAATTCACCACGAATTCCTGCTCCATAAGCTTCTCTTCTTCCGTATTGGCTTTAATACGTTCAATGCCATTCTTAACTTCAAATTCATCTAGAGTTATCAACCTGGGCGACCGTTCCACTTCAGAAAGAAATTTACCAAACTGATCGAAGGTGCATTCAAGGGTAATAAGGTATGGTGCCTTGAAATACGTAATCTTATCCACACGGGGTTTTGGTTTAATACCCAATAACTTTATTTCTAACTCATCCAGCATATCCGTAAGATTATTAAGGAATGGCAGGTTCGCATCATCTGCCAGTGAATCTGATTTTGAAAGTGCCAGGTTTTCCTGGAACAGTGTAAAAACACGATCCAGCTGGCTTGCTAATATCTGAGCACTGATCAGGTTTTCATTCAGTTCTTGCTGTTCTTCTTCCAAGACCCTGATCTCAAATGGTTTTTCACCGATCAGCACCGATGCGCTTACCCAGTATGAAAGGGTAAGTAAAACAAGCGCTCCAAATAAAATAATATTTCTTTTTTCAGCCATAACAGGTTCTATGAAAAGGATTTACGTCCAGTTTTCTTCACTTTTGCTTCAATCTCAAAACGCACAATATCCTGCCCCCTTACATTGACCTTATTGTGCCCAACATACTTGATACGGTTGAAATTATTTGAGAATTCTTTATTTTTCCTCAGGGTCTGAACATACTCATCAATGATCTCAAAATCTTTTCGATCTTCAAAGGTGAGTGCGATACCCCTGATGATCAGTTTTTCTCTTTTAAAGCGCAGACCCGTGATCGCAATATCATCCGGAGTCACTCGGCCCATTTTCTCCAGGATCTGAGCCCAGAGAAAGCGGTCCTGTTCAAGATCAGCAAAAGAAAGGATATCACCCTTGGATAAATTTTTTCCTTCAGATTGAAGCTTATCGATCTCATCTTTGAGACGCTCAATTTCTTCCTTCTTTTGTGAGATGATATCATTATATCCATTGCTAATCATCCATACCTGGAAATTGACACTAACCAATAACAGCATCAGGACCCCAAAAATACCCCAGCGAACCTGCTCCCTGATCCTTGCAAGGCGGGTTTCGGCGCTCTCGNCCTTATTTAGATTGATAACGATATAGTGTTTACTCATGGGTCATCCCTCCCCGGATTCCCAGACCCAGAGCCGTAGTAAATTGACTGGGATTGGTCACAGAAACGTTTTCGGCTCCAGCAACATTATCAAAGGGATTAAAGATCGCACACTCGATATTCAGCTTACTTGTTACAAACGCAGGTAATCCTGGAGTGGCTGCTGCCCCACCTGTNAAAAAGATCTTCAGAAAAAAACTTTGACCGGTTTGTTTGGCATAGAACCTGAGGGAACGGCGGAGATCTTCTACCAGGTTATCAAACACAGTTCTATCGGCAACACCTACCGCTGCTGTCGGGTCAGTAGTGGCATTGCTTACAGATGCGGCTAAACCTTCTTTATATAATNGATCTTGTGCTTCAATGTAACCGATCTCTTTTTTTTCAGATAATTCTTTTACAAAGTGGTGGCCACCTACAGGAAGGTCTCTGGTAAAAAACTGTTGGCCTTTTCCATAAACCACCAGACTGGATGATACAGCTCCGATATCCAACATGACTACAAGACCATCTTCAGGCATATCCTTGATAAAAGAGAACGCATTGCTCATTGCAATGGGATTTACATCAACCACTCCTGGTTTTAAACCACACTCTTTTATCAGATCCATATGGTGCGTAAGAACTCCCTTTGTACAGGCCACGAGCCCCACATCTATCTTATCTACTTCTTTCTGGTTCGAACCNAGGATCTGGTAATCTATAACAGCATCTGTCCCATCCATAGGAATATGCTTCCGGGCTTCAAAGGTCATAGCAGACTCCAGCTCATCCGTAGGCATTTCCATGGTTGTAATTTGCTTGATGCTTGCAGATGAACCGTTAATACCGGTGACCAGGCCTTTCACCCGTTTAGGGTTTAAGCCCTGTTGCCTCAACAATTCTTTTACAGCCATGACCCAGTGAGGCCGAGCAATCTTCTCAGGGTCAAAGGCAGTATTCGGCTCCGGTACCAGGCGGGAACCTGCATCAAGAACCTTGAACCCATCCTTAGTTTTTTCCGTGGAGACCATTTTCACGTACTGTCTCCCGATATCCAGTCCTAAGTACATTGTTTTCCTCTAAAACTATTCATGGGATTTTGCTTCACCGTAAGAAGCCATTTTTAAGATCACAGAATTATCGTTGCTCTGAAGATCCGGAAAATAAGGCGGCGGNCTNAGCTGGAGATTCCAGTCATAATGATAATCTTTGGTGTACCCTACGCCGGGCGACACATTGTATGGTCCTGGAAAATTTCTATTCATGTAGCCCCGTTTAAACTGAACGATGGAGCCCCATAGATGCACAATACCCCTGTGATCATCGGTNCCCGTATAGATCCCGGATTGTTCATCCGAACGATAATGATTTCTATGCCCACCGCGCCCATCTGCTATAATTCCAAAACCAAGGCCATCATTCCAGTTNTGATAGTCCAATAAACTGTTTTGCCAGTAGTGAGACAGGAAACCGCCGTTCATGGCTAATAGGGCGGCATTTATCTTGATATCAGAGCCGTACTGCTGTCCCCGGGCACCATTGGGACGGGTATTTGCAATGATGACGCTTCCTCCCGCTATAAGGCCCAGCACGTGTTCAGTTCCACCATCTGTTGGGTGGATTATCATACCATTACCATAAGAATCTGAATAGACTANATCGTCAATGAGCCAGATATTCCCCCAAACACGATCAATGATATCGTTGTCATCATGGCGCCGATATTCAGTGTAATCATCCGTGACAATCGTATACATCCCATCCACGATTCCCCTGACCAGGATCTGCCCGCCTTTCACATAGAGTACCTGCGGTGAATTGCCCTTTGCGAAGAAACTGCGGCTCATGTAAACATATTCACTATTGTAGATTGTTTCAGGGCAGCTAAAAATATCACAGGATGTTCCCCCCGCTGTCCAGTAATCAAAATCAAAGTGCTGGATCCGTCCTGCTTCACAGTAGGACGTACCATTATCAACATGATCATGATAATAGTGATAGGTATTCCATTCTACATTGTCAGCAAGACCTGTGGTGGCGCTCGTATTAATAAACGTAGCCGCTTCTAAATGATTAAAACCTTCACCCGCGGGACCAGAATAGANAAGTGATTCTTGGATATATGATACTCTTACTCTATCAGTACCAAGCGTTGCCGCTGCCGTAGCTGTAAACGACATAAACTTCGAACCATCTGCATTCTCAATTCTGATAATATCACCATCTTCAACAAGATTTACGATCTCATCCATTACATTATCTCCGGAAAGATCTGTGCCGCTCATCACCAGAAAATTTCCGTTGTAAGTATTTGTTGCACCATCAAAATTGTTTGGAAAAAGGTGCAACGTCCCTGGGTCGCAGGTCAGATCACTTGAAGTACTNTCATACAGGAAATCATATTCTGCTGGCGGGCTTCCTACCGGAGGAATATTATACCACCACTGAGCCACCCAGTAACCCCCTTCAACAAAATTGATCTCTGTCATGATCATGGTATCTTTTTTACCTGTGCGAAATAATTTATCATCAGCAGAAAAGGTACGTGTAGCGTGCTGGCGNGCATTTTCAGCAGAGTTGTCCGGGGGAAATATGATAGTGGATACGGTGTCCAGGATNGTATTACCGTCATCATCTTCAAAAATATCATCACTGCAGGCACCCCAGCTGCCGATTCCGCCTCCATTCTCTACCGCTTCAAACGTGATATTCACTTCACCTGTGAACTCTGGGCATCCATAGTTGCTGAACATCATATCACCGTTGGTATGAACTTTACCTTCCAGCTGATCCCCAGCGCCAAAATTNACCACCCCCGTGTTTCCGGGACCTATAGGCGCTTCAACATCTGTGAAGTACATAAACTCTTCAAAGCCCTGGGGAACCATGGTCGTGTACACTCGTCTCTCTATGGAAACATCTGTGCCGCTTGGAGTGGTGTATTCTGCAACTCCAGTTGCATACGCTACATATTCTTTACGAGTTGAATTGAGCTGGAGGCGTGTAGAACAGGCAATATCCTTGTATAAACCGATGGGTTGCTCATTCTCATCCTTACCATAATTAAAACCATTTGGGATGAGNAATGTATCNGAAGTGATCNGNGGTAAAACNATGATACCNACATCGTTCAATCCTGCTTCAGCGGAATAAAGCGCCCGCCACTCTGCATAGCGGTATTTTTCCATAGCAGACTGGCTAAATGAATTCTTTAAGTAAGCAACTGTAAATGACATACTGACAAGAGTAAANAGNAATGCTAATGGTGCCACACTGCCGGTATATTTTTGATTAAACATTATCTGCACTCATAGCGTTTGTNACCTTTGTCTGGATATAGGCGGTTCCCAAAAACACGGTCCTGTGGTAGGTATGCTCTTCCTTGATCTCNTNCAAAACTTCATCCATCACATCCGATTCCATGGCCAGGCTCANGGTNANATGNATAAAGGAGTTTTTAAAGANGGNTAAACCAGGGNTTCCANCGGTTTCATANTGNACNACAAAGTCATCCACATAAAGNGTCCGCTGNCCATTGTCTCTAAACACNCCTTTGCTGGGNAATTCCAGCACNCCATTAACNGGTATATCNCTNTTAAACAGTATCCCNTTCCTCCTGTGGCAGGAAATGGTCAGGTCTGGCGAAATATCTGTGAAATTCTCATACAGTTTAATCCTTGAGAATCCGTTCTGCCCGTCAATCTCAATTTTTTGTGCCAGGTTTAGCTCCCGGGTGATCTCCCGCATGATATTATTCCCGTACTGGCGCAGGTCCTGTCTTACAGTATCGGTCTGGTAATGGAGCATTACCGCCTGGGCACCCGTGGTCATTCCGATTGCTATAATACTGACAACAACAATCATGGCAGACAGTTCAAGGAGTGTCATTCCTTTTGATGTATGTTTTAAAACCTTAACCATCAGATCTCAAAAACGGACATAACCGTTGATAATCTTCTTTCCTTTCCAACTCGTCCCGCGTAGCGGCTTGGCGGCGTGGCAAAATAATCACTCCACTTGATCCAGCACTCCAGCTCATACCGGGTAAAATCGGTCGTTCCATAATCAGTAAATCTGTCCAGCTTTTCCAGATCATAATAGAGCCTTGCTTTTATTGTATATCGCTGTCCTAAGGAGCCCACAAGATATATCTCATCTCCATCCGGATCACCTGCACGCTCTGCAGGAGAAAGATTTCCATCAGCTACTCTGCCTTTCCAGTATTCCATGTAGTTAAGTAATTCTTCTGTAGCACGCTCTTTCACTTCCAAGGCATGCAATTCGCTCCTGGCATGCACAACACCCATCAAAAGCCCGATACAGGAAATGGATATGATCACAGTGGCGGTCATGACCTCAATAAAACCAACACCTGCAGTGGTACGTTTAAAATTCATTATAATACGTTTTGAGCAAAAAGCTTTGGATTTTCAGCAATACTCTGGGCCATTTTTCTTTCAATGCTCCCCTTTGACACCAGCCTTTGCAGGTCCTGATCCAAGGATTGCATTCCATCCACACCGCCCGACTGTATTATGGACGGGATCTGGTATATCCGATCTTCACGAATAAGATTTCGTATCGCTGTGTTTGCGATCATCACTTCGCAGGCCGGGACCCTGCCCTTTCCATCTTTAGTTTTAAGCAGTTTTTGGGCAATAACTGCTTCCAGACTTTCAGACAGCATAGACCTTATCTGTCCTTTTTGACCCGATGGGAAAATGTCAATAATACGGTCAATGGTTTTTACCGCACTGGATGTGTGCAGCGTGGACAGAACCAAGTGACCCGTTTCTGCTGCAGTCAATGCCAATGAAATAGTTTCCAGATCCCGCATCTCGCCAACAAGAATAACATCAGGATCTTCCCGGAGAGCTGAGCGCATGGCATTGGAAAAACTGTTAGTGTTTGCACCCAGTTCACGCTGATTGATTAAACATTCCTTGGTCTCATGGTAATACTCAACAGGATCTTCAATCGTAATGATATGGCATTTTCGCTGTGTATTAATATGATCTACCATGGCAGCAAGGGTAGTGCTTTTTCCAGAACCGGTCGGGCCGGTAAGAAGCACCAGTCCGCGGTCTAACAGAGCAAGAGCCTTTAAAACAGGCGGTATGCCAAGGTCATCAAAATCTTTCACCACTTCGGGAATAGTACGGAATACACCTGCCAAGCCTTTTATCTGGTTAAAAAAGTTGACCCGAAAACGGCCTTTACCATCCAGACTTGCTGAGAAATCAATCTCCTTGCGCTCTTCAAAAAACTTTAGCTGGTCTTCATCCAGGACCTGGGGCAGAATTGCTTCCATATCTTCCTGCTTTATTGGATCCATATTGAGCGGTTGCATGGTACCATTGATGCGAACCATGGGTATGGANCCAACGCTCAGATGTANATCNGATGCNCCGCTGTCTACAGAATAAGCCAGTAGTTTATTCAGATCCATAGAAAGTTATTCACCTTCAGGTGAGCCATAACCNGTGAATTTTCCCAGATCAGCATCATAAATAACCTGGTGACCAGCNCCNCCAGACATTTCTTCAGTACTTGCAGCCGTAATTCGTCCGCCTTGATCACTTAACTGAATATCGAACGTCCATTTTAGTTTGGTAGATCGGCTGACATCCAATTGACCCGCCCTTTCCANCTCATCTATCTCAGTAGGCCATTCACCGCGTGTCTGATAATACATTTTTGATGCATTATTGATGTTTGACATAACGGTACGGGCTTCCGATGCATAGCCACTTCTCACATAGTCTAGATAGGTCGGCAATGCTATAACAGCCAGGATCGCAACAATAACAACCACAACCATGATCTCGATCATGGTAAAACCGGGCTGTGTTTTCCGTTTGAGATTCATAACTAATCGTCTCCTTATTTCAATATTATTAATAAGTTGATAAAATTTNTTTTGATCAGGACAGACCGCAGNCATCCCNCNACTCAAATTGAAAACGGAAAAAAGTGTGATTTTACTCACACTTTCCTATNATTATTTNAGNANCAGAACCTTCTTTGTATTACGNTAAGATNCAGCNGTAAACTGTATAAAATAGATACCGGTTGANATCATATGCCCNTTCCNATCCCTTGCATCCCAATCTATCACATAGTTTCCAGGCTCTAAAGTTGCATCTTTAAGGGTTGTTACCAACCGGCCGTTTATATCATAAACCATAAGCTGAACCGGACCNGATTCTGCAACATCAACCTTGATCTGGGTTGTNGGATTGAACGGATTTGGATANGGCATATATAANGNAAATTCTTCAGGTAACTGAGATTGAGACACCCCCAANAGCTCAGAAAGAGTATAGACCACACCATTAAATTCAATCTCTTCAACACTGAANAAATGGTCAGTCCCGTCNCGATCCGGCGAAATATCAATNACCTGGTATGATGAATCATCTGTAGCATAGGNNGGAATNATCACATATTCTTCCNNGTTACCTTCAAAAATNGCCCTGTCNAGACCTTCTTNACCCCAGATAACATCATCCCCNAANAAGCCCTGAAAATGGTTATCTCCACTGTTTCCTNGGAAACTATTCAGGTNNNGGTTTCCAAANACGGATACANNNCCTTCACCNGCAAGAACGATATNTTTCAGNTACTGAGATCTGTGGGTGTAGTCCAGGTTAGTCTGGTAGTGTATATAAAAGTCAGTATTAAACGTNTCAGGNAGAAAAGCAGTGTACTCCCANGTATCACCTACAAAACCCTTTATNATNGCAAAAAGAGCCGAATCTCCTTCGGCCATNTCTTCCCGCGTAATGAATGCATACTCATGGTCACCACAGTACCCATCNCCGCTGGGATCGTGAGACCAGAGACCAAAATAACANTCCATCCCCATGGCAAGGTATTCTTCGTCATAATCTTCTTCGGGAAGATCNAATAAGGGATTGTAATAATCATTCTCAATGGCAGCGTCCATGGCACTTTCAATGGCNATTTGCATTCCGGGTAAGGCTAACTGGATACCAAACCCATGGACAAAATGAAGAATCTCTTCATAGGTAGCATCCCGTTCTGAACTGTTCATGTAGGGTGCGCTNCCTTCANGAAANACTTCTNTNGCAAGAAGGTCCTGTCCATTCACTCCTGCATCNATTAAAGCCCATANATCNGGGTTTTCATACTCATCTTCATCATTCAATAAAAAAAGGATCGCATTACTNGCAGCGATTGCATTGCTAACCCATGCTTTATTACTGCCCCANTCACTNTCNGGAATATCTGTCAAATAGGATTCAAGCACACGGCGCGCATGAAGAATCTGGGNATCCGTATAATCATCCTGGATCAAAAACTGTATCGGGTCACCATTGGGCGCAANAATATGTGTATATCTGTCTGCAACCGCAGAAAACAATGGATCTACATCATCNGGCAATNCAACAATCCCATTCTCTGATTCAGAGATATCGATAAAGGGGAGTGTAGGTGTAGAATTTTCTCCAGTGACAGTTAAAGTAACAGGNACGGCTACAGGATCGGTATCAGGAGATGTTATGTTAATCGCAGCTGTATAATCACCCTGTTCTAGATCTGATGTTAATACCTGAGCATAAATATTAGCTGATTCATTCCCAGCTAAGGAACCATTTAGACTGCCATCATCTGATGTTANAGTAAGCCATGTAATACTCGNTNTAGAANAAGTTTTTGCTTCCCATGTAAAATTATTTGANACAAAACTTTCACCAACNGTTGAAAGTTGAGTTCCTTCTGTACCCAAACCGTTTTGCCACCCAATAGTAGCCTGATTTGTGGTGCCTGTCATTTCCCTGTAGTTGCATTTAAATTTTCCATCAGAGTATAAAACAATTTGAAAATCATATGTACCGGCGCCTGCTTCACCTTCCCAACGAACTACATCNTCAAACCATATAACAGCACGATCTTCATTAACCTGGTAATATATATCCCCCGATGCAGATGAATTGCTGTTATCATTTGCAGGGTTTAAATCATCAAAAAAACCAAAAATTNCTGGTCGCGGCATTGATGAAGATGGGATGTCACCATTTTCCCAAACCGTTTCATTTGAACTATTCCAGCCAACCCATCCGTTGGCATTTACATCCAGATAATTATAAGATTCCNCAAAATAGTAGAAATCAAATGGAAGAGATATCTGCTCTGATGAAAATTCGTCATTNCCAGGAAAATTTAATTGTGTAGCTNCATTTTCTATATCGATCCATTCATAATTCAAATCTGGCTCGTCTTCGGATGTGGTCCAATAATAATTTCCACCATCGGGNCCGCCCTGNGGGTTNAGATAAGTNTCTTCGGTTGTTANAATAGCCTGATANTCCAAAACAGTTTCTGGCTCACCAACATTAGANATCGTAACCATCTGAACATCGTATTCTCCTGCGTCCAGATTAAACGTTAATGAAATAGGATCTACGGAGATTATTGGCATCCCGAATGAAACAGTAAAAGAAATTGTTTCACCTGCTTCAGTAACGCCATACAAATTCAATCCTCCTTCAGCTCCACTCCCACCATTATANAGNAAAGAAGATGGATTTGTGTCATCATTTAATTGTGTGTGATTATAATCAATGCTATACGGCGCCTGATCAAAATTTCCGTTATTATTAAGATCTCCCCCTGGTCTGTAAACATATATTTCATCCGGAGGCCCCTGAGCATTGCCATTCCCAGCTTCTGTATTGATTCTGTAAGCCACCAATCCGGAACGTGGNCCNGGTGCATTTTCATCATACATGCCTTCCTGCTTGCGGTATTCNACAANAAANTACTCCGNTTCAGAGTNTGGNGAAGGAATTTTATAGATTGTATTTTCCTGCTCCTGCAGTGGATTAAGTGTATAGGTGCCGCTTTCTGTTAGTTCTGTAAGCTCCAGCCAGTCAAAATATTTCCATTTTGTAAATGCACTGGGGAACTGAGGTGGATTACCATTGGACGCCATCACATCCCATCCACCTACAGGAGTAGGAGCACCTCCTCCATCGTAATGATAGTAGTCTGGCGCACCCAATACATGACCAAACTCATGACACAGCACACCCACGTTAAAGTACCAGGATTCNGAGAGCATGAACAGGTAATCATAAACCTGGGCATCATTGATATAGACAGTTTGGCCGTATAGTGCCCACCGATGCGGCCACANTAAATCAGACCAGTCACCCGGGGTCCCATAAATAACAAATGAAACTGCATCTACAAATCCGTCATCATCAGCATCAATATCAATTAATGCAGAAACGCTGGGAGAAATGGCGTTNACNGCATTTGCAAGGAGAGTGTGTTCTCTTGTTGCNCGCTCAGTNTCACTTTGGTACCCATCTGGATTTGCGTTTGAATATGGTTCATAGTAGCTCCTGTTATACTCATCAACGTATGCAGTATTTGAACCATCAAAAGTGCCCGGATAGTGAAATGTATTCACCATCAGCGTATCATAAGAAATTTCCCAAAAATAATGTCTAAGGGATGGTTCATCTTCATCCGTCTGGAATACGGCATCATAATGGGANCTTGGAAAAGGAAAATCAGGGTCATCGGCAAAACGAATAAATACATTGATCTGTGCTATTTCACCAGAAGTGGGAGCATCTCTCGTATCTGGACCTGCCGCTCCATTAAGGTANAATTCCTTATTTCTGTTGTACAACTCNATACTTATTGCGTACCCCGNNTCTAATCCTATACTTCGNGGGTCACCNAGCCCTGCCANNAAATTNGANGGTATTAANTNNCCGGNTGGAACTTTGATCNGCATAATAATAATATCCNTCTTCCTGATTNAGAATAATTGTGAAATNATTGATATCATGGAGCCTCCTGCCATACTGGTCTCCCGTTATAAAACATTCNAANNTCTNCCCGTTTGGCTGNACAAGNGTNCNTGGAATATCTTCAAACCAGGTCGCANTCAGGTTNGATATAAATATAACAAAAAAGATGCAGATTCTAATATCTATCATCTGGGAAAAGTTGTAGGATTTGTTTATGGTGATTAGCGCTTATTTGAGCAGAATCATTTTTTGGGATTGACCAGCAGATCCACCAACCATTAAACGATAGATATAGGTCCCTCCACTTACGGGGCGACCTAAATTGTCACGCCCATTCCACAGGAATTGTGTAATACCTGAACTAAATTCTCCCTTGTGCAGGGTCTGAACTTCCTGTCCATTTACATTATATATTATAAGACTTCCTTGGGAATTCTCTTCCATGAAAACATCTATTGCAGTTAATGGGTTAAACGGATTTGGATAATTTTGACTGAGATTGACTCTTTCTGGAGTGATTTCAAATAAATGTAACAGGTTCAGGTCCAGCCTTATCTGGTGATACGATGCACCATCATCTGACGTGTAATCGGCGACAAAGGATTCTGTAGTCCACTCTGTTAAATCATAGAGCATTTCTTCGTAGCCTAGCACTCCAAGAGGGGTAATAAATCTCCTTAGAAAAATGATTTGAGTAGTTTCTTTATCAAATCCAAAGTAATGATAGGCCCAGCTCAGAGTTTCATTGTAAAGAAAATCAGATGAAGATGAATAGATATAAAACCCATCCCTTTCACCGCCTTCCATAACCTGGATTGAAATATTCCGGTTATCGTAAGATAAGGAAGGTGAATCAAGCTCTTCGATACCAGTCCAATGACCCAAAAAGTTTACAAGACCCTGACCATTGAGGCACGACGCCATAAACAATATCGTTACTAGTGAGTAATGAGTGAGTTTTATCTTAGCCATGTTTGCACCGCAGCACACAGTAAATATACAATGGACATGACTAATAATGGAACTTTGTTTGAAATAGCCGTGCGTTAAATCACTATTTCATCAAAATCATTTTGTTGCTGGTAAAGTTTGATTGGGTTGATAATTGATAAAAAT
>PBCV01000027.1 GCA_002717915.1 Fidelibacterota bacterium
CGGTCTCATCAGGGTTACTTAATTCAACCGAGATTTGACCCTGGTTATAAAAACCTGATGCCATAGAAAACTCAATAGGCGATAGTGCACCGGAATAGGATGATGTTGAGTTTGAAGAACCGGGTGTAGGTACAGCGAACAAAACCCAGGAATCACTTTCCAAATATCGGCCAAAAGACATATCTGTCTCCATCGTGCCCGTAAAAACAGAATCGAGGATATTCTCATCCTGATCGGATAATATTAGATCTTCGCCATTTGAACTCAATCTAAAATTTGTATGAAGGTAGGATCTAGGTAATACCATTAATTGATGAGGCTCTGTTGCATTATCTATTTCTGAATTATAACCCAAAGTCAGAAAAGGAATACAGCTCAGATCGGATGATGAAGTATTATAATTATGAACTTCAACAGCCAAGGTGTTATCACCGGAAACAATAGGAAACTCATTCAGATCAATTGATATTTCTTCCGGAAAACCGCCTGCATAAATCTCTGCCTCGTGAAGTCCCGTTGTAGTTTCATTATAATAAACCTCGGTATTTGGTGCTCCCATATTCCTACGGCTGAACTCCACTCCGTTTAAATAGGCAATGTAGCCGTCATCATAGTCAATGTGAAAAAGAGCTTTTGTAATTATCGTGGGATTATCTATTTGAAAGGTCTTGCGGGCAAATACAGAAATGATTTGACCCAAATTGGTATTATCATCATTATCCCCATATCCGAAACCGCTTGGTCCCGTAGACCAATCGCTTATATCTGTTCCTGGATCATCCCAATTTGAAACAGGTGCACTTGTACCCGGCCAATAGGACCAGGAGTCTCCCCAGTTAATTACTGCGTCCCATTGTGCCACCAGGTCTTTCCTATCTTTATCAGAAGCAAAGATAACAAGAAAACCATTTGGCTCAATAACTATAGATGGAAAGATCCACATAGANAAATCACCAGGATCATCAGTGATCCCGAAACCATCAAGGTTTACAGTCTGATTGGAANGATTATGAAGTTCTATCCAGTCTGGAGTATCACCGTCTTCGTCATACAGGACAGAAGCATTGCTTGAAACAATTTCATTTAATTGAACAGTTTGCCCATAAGCATTAATGGATAATAATAAAAAGACTGTTAAGATTCGTTGCATTAACTATTTGTCTGAGATACTGTATCAATAAAACGGGGAATTATAGTATCAATACTTAAGGATATTAATAAGTTAAACCAAATCCAAAGGGAAAAAGTGGATCGTAGTTAGATTCTCCAAAATTAAGCGGAAGTTGTAATATATCTTTTGGCCAGGAAAAGCTAAGTTTACCAGTTGGGGCATAATCTCCAAATAATACATCAGCAATTCCTTCGCCAGCCATGCCAGGCAGCCATGCAGCAACCAAAGCATCCCATTTATCAATATGATCCTTAATAATCAATGGACGGCCCGAAAATATAATAACGACGATTTTATTATCCGATTGATAGCATCGTTCCAACACAGCGGTATCAAATGAGTTTAAACCAATATCAGGATTATCACCATAGCCTTCTGCGTAAGGATATTCGCCTACTACTGCCAGTACTAGACTGTTTGACCCCAGGTTTTTTGCTCGCGGAGCATAAATAACAGAACCGGTATTGCCTATTGCTTCTTTTATGGCGTCCAGAACACTGGTCCCGGCGGGTTGAAAAGGTGCAGATACTTTAAACTGGTTGAATTCATCCAGAGTCAGGGTACCATTGGAATCCTTATCTATGGATTTGAAGTTTCCTTCAGCGCCACCCGCATTATACTTCGAGTCATAGATACTTTGGTAGAAACNTGTTAATTCAGCCAATCTGACTTGTCCGTCACTATTTTCGTCGAGGATAACAAAATCAGGCCTCATTTTGCCCTGCCACTCTACAGTCCATCCACCGTTTTGCATACCAAGATTGTTTGCCCCGGAGCCTACCACATAAATAGTTTCATCTTTCGCAACAGGTAGCACTTTAGAATTGTTTTTCAATAAAACCATACTTTTCCTAACTGCGTCCCTTGCAACCTGTCGGTGTTCCTTCAAACCTACATAACTAGCATATTCAACTTTTCCATAGGGATCGTCAAACAAACCCAGGTCATATTTAACACCAAGAATCCTACCTACAGCATCATCGATTCTCGCCATTTGGATAGATCCTTCTTGAACCGATTCTTTTAATAATTTGATGAACGTCTTGTAATGGTTTTGACCATAAAGTGAACCAGGGACCATAACCAGATCAATACCTGCATTGATGGATATTATGATATCAGATTTATAATCTCCGGGAATTTCATCTATACCTGCCCAATCGGTTACCACGAGTCCCTTGAAACCCAATTCTTCTTTTAAAAGGTCGTTAATTAAAAATTTGCTGCCGTGGCATTTAACACCGTTCCAGCTGTTAAAGCTGATCATAATGGTCTTTACCCCAGCCTTGATTGCTTCCTGATAGGGTGGGAGGTGAACTTTTCTCAACTCCTGTTCAGATAGGCGGGTATCCCCGCGATCAATCTTGTAGGTATGTATGCCTTCATTCAGTGATCCAGTTTCCCATGTTGTTCCGCCATCACCGATGAAGTGTTTTGCACAAGCAGCAATTNTGCGGCCATTGAAAACAGACAGCGCGTTTTCATATCCCTTAATTGCAGCCGGTGTTAGCCTGCTCACAAGGTCAGTTGATTCGCTGAATCCTTCGTACTGTCTGCCCCAACGATCATCCTGAGGAACAGTAACGCAGGGAGAGAATGTCCAATGCAAGCCTGTTGCTGCAACTTCTACAGCTGTTGCATGATTAACCTGTTCAATGACTTCAGGGCTGTTGGTACATCCCAGTCCTATATTTTGAGGAAAAATAGTTGCTCCAACCACATTGCTGTGACCATGAACAGCATCAATCCCATAGATCAGTGGAATTTTTAAACGGGTGGATAGTGCCTGTTTTTGATAACTATTCACCATGTTTATCCAACCTCTTGGAGTATTATCATCTGGCACCGATCCGCCTCCACTAAGAATAGATCCTAGGAAATAATCAGCAATATCTTTTTCACTGTCTAACATCCTTTTGTCAACCTGGGTCATTTGTCCGACTTTTTCATCCAATGTCATTTGCTGGACTAGGTCCTGCACAAAATTATGTTTTTCTTGGTCACTATTACCACATCCAGATATAAATAATATCAATATCANCGTGTTCGTAAGTCGTTTATTTGCTGCATCTATATAAAGTCGTCCAGTTCTCTGAATCCCCCTATTCAATAGTTTACAGTCAGTCATATGTATGTGTCCTTCTTTTTATAATCTCCACAGGCAGTAGGGTAGTAGAAGATTTTACCTTTTTAGGTTTATTGTTTTTAATAATGTTAACAAGGTAATCGAGCGTGTTTTCTGCCAGCTCATCCAAATTGGTATTTACCGTGGATAAATTTGGATAGAATACTCTGCTGTAGGGCATATTATCGTAGCCTACAATGCCATAATCTCCTGGAATAGTTGCTCCGTTTTCAAGGGCGGCATGGAGAAAACCAAGGGCCATCTGATCATTGGAAGAAAAGATACCAAGTTTTTTTTGTTTTATAATATTGTCAAAAGCTTTTCNCCCGGCTCGAAATGAATAATCACCATGGTACTCCCACTCAATTTGAAACTCTTTTTTTCGTAAATAATCGATGTAACCGTTTCGCCGCAGATTCGCTTCCCACTTAATTAAGGGACCGGTGATAATACCAAAGTGCTTATAACCGGATTCAACTAGNAATTTTGCTGCCAGCCAGCCACCCTGGTAAGAATCAAACGTAATGGTTTGTATCACATTTTCATCAACTGGTGCGATAGATACCACTGGAAAGGCTTTTATTCCTTTTTCAATTTTTGTGTATTGTTCACTATCCAAGGTAGGTGTCATTAGGATAATACCATCATGGAATCGTGATAGGAGAATCAATTCACTCACTATATTTNTCGAATATTTAAGTGAATGGATACTTAGTTGAATATTTGACAAAGAACACACCCTGTCAAAGCTTTCGTATAGGCAGGAATAAAATTCCTCAGCATCGTGTTGGGTCACTAATGCCATTTCCAGAGGGAGATTATCTAATTGGTAAACGGGTCGGTTGGCGTAATACCCCAGTTCCCTGGCAGCAATTAGAATTTTTTCGACACTTGATGAATGCCCAACTGCTTTTCCGGATAAAACCCTGGAAACAGTGGCAATTGAATAGCCCGTTTTAACAGCAATATCTTCAAGTTTCACCTTCATATGCAAAATAATTTAAGATATTTAAAAATATTTTGCATTATTTATTTTATATAATTAGTTTTGCTACCCTTAAAAAAATACGATTTTATTAAATAATTGAAACAGAAATGGGTTTTATAGCAGTAAAAATATTTCCTGAAAATTACTCTAAAGTCTTAGTTGCCAACCTTATCATAGGAATTTCAATATTGACGAACCAGTTTTAAAGGATTGATAATCAATAAATGATAAATTTTTCATTAATTTCNTTTGTAATGGCAACTGGCGCAGTTGCTTATTTCACTTATCATATTGTGCAGCGGATGAAAAAATCCGATAATGCAACAGAAGAATATTTCACAGGCGGCCGTGCGCTGAGTTGGCCTGTAGTAGCCGGATCACTGTTACTTACAAATTTATCTACCGAACAATTAGTGGGATTAAATGGCGATGTATTTGGGGATAAGGCACTGGTTGGAGTTGCCTGGGAAGCACTGGCAGCCTTTGCCATGATCGCTACGGCACTGATCTTTTTACCAAAATATCTGGCTAGCGGATTTACCACAACACCTGCTTTTTTGGAAAAACGATTTGATAAAACAACAAGGTCTATGGTGTCCGGGTTGTTCTTATTTGGCTATGTAACTGTACTCCTTCCTGTGGTATTATACACCGGATCCCTGGCTTTAAAAGGTATGTTTGATCTGAATTTTCCCCTTTGGATGATCATTGCTACTATTGGAATCCTGGGGAGTTCTTATGCTATTTTTGGCGGATTGAAATCCGTAGCAGTCAGTGATACCTTAAATGGGGTTGGACTACTGATTGGCGGTTTAGCTATCCCTGCTCTAGCCTTGGTTAAACTGGGAGATGGTTCATTCTTTTCCGGTCTCTCTACATTATTTAATACCAATCCTGAATACCTTGCAGTTTTAACTCAGACCAATGTAGATGAAAAGGTTGTAACCGTTCCCTGGCCCACACTGTTTACGGGGATGATGTTTATTCAGGTTTTTTACTGGTCCACAAACCAGGTAATTGTCCAGCGGGCAATGGCGGCAAAGAGTCTGGCAGAAGGGCAGAAAGGTGTTTTGTTTGCATCGGCCATGAAGCTTGTAGGCCCTGTCATGCTCTGTTTGCCGGGTATCATTGCTCTACATATGACAGATGTACTGGATATTTCAAAACAAGACCAGGTCTATGGTGCCGTTGTTCGTCATGTGCTGCCTGATTGGTCAATTGGCTTATTTGCAGCGGTCCTAATGGGTTCCATCCTAAGTTCGTTTAACAGTGCCCTTAACAGTGCATCTACCCTGTTCTCCCTGCAGTTTTATAAAGGCTATATAAACCAGACAGCCACAGATGAACAGATCGTGGTAACGGGCAAGAAATTTGGCATGGGTCTGGCAATAGCATCCATTTGCATTGCACCTCTGCTGGCGCAGATGGAATCTATCTTTACTTACCTGCAAAAAGTAAATGGTCTGTACAGTGTACCTATCATTGGAATTTTTATACTGGGGATTGCCACCAAGCATGTCCCAGCAATTGCAGCAAAAATTGGGATGATTGTTGGGATGGCAGCCTATGCATTTTTCACTTTTGTTAATATAAAAGGTGTCCCCACTTTCTTTGCCAATGGTGATGGAGACCTGCACTGGCTTCATGGTTATTTCATCAGTTTTATTCTGTCGGTTGGAGTTATGCTCGTCATCGGTCATTTGAAACCAAAATCTGCAGAAGAAATTGCAGTCAGTGATCAGCTGGACCCAGCACCAGTGGATATGACACCCTGGGAACATGCTAAGAACGCATCCTATGCGATTATGGCAACCACAGTAGGTATTTATCTATGTCTAACTTGGGCAGCATCATAAGTAAGTTGTAAAACAACAAAAAAAGGAGAAAACACAATGAAAAACAAGATAACAAGTCCAATTCTATTACTGTTTCCCATATTATTATTTGGGCAAATGATAGACAATTTTGATGCTGAACCAGAAGCAGGTTACTGGGTCCATGAAATATCTGCCAATGCTGATCCTACATTGAGCTATGTGAATATCAGCTATGTAACAGATCCGGTCACTGAAGGTACAGGCGCGATGCAGCTGGATTATAGTGCGCACAATATTGAAGCGTGGGGTGGCTATGCAAAAATCTACCATATGCACCCTGATACTGGCGAAGTTTGGAATTGGTCGAGCTATGATAGTATTTCATTCTCATACTACAATTCGGTTGCACAGACAGGAACTGGTAGCCAAACAGTTCATTTGAGGTTGAACCTTTCTGATTATGGGGACACTGACCCTGGTTACACTGGCCTTGGAGAGTATTATTACTCTTTTCATTACATCCTGGATAATGATCCAGGATGGAATACCATTACGATGCCTCTGCTTCGGAACGATGACTGGGGCGGCGGTGGATTCAACCTTACCGGCTGGGCTGGTGATGCTGGTAATGGTGAGTTAGACAAAGATGCTATTGCCGGGTTCCACCTTGAATTTTCCATCGATGGCGGTGGAGATGGTTCTTATAATTACGGTACAATCATCCTGGATGATTTTACACTGACCGGTTCACAAAATGTACTAACCAACCCCGGTTTCGAGCTTGCTGANGAACAGGATGATGATTTTGGCTGGGGTATTGCTATAGGCGGTGGACATGCCGAAATNGTCACTGACGCATCAATGGCTCATAGTGGNGACAACTATTTTCATATAGGTGTTACTGATAACTGGGCAGTCGGTTATACAGAAGGTGTTNTTCCCGCCNNNNTNNNTGANACCTGGCGCTTTAGCGGNTATGNNAAAAGCATTTCCGGNGTTGATGGAGATTTTGGTGCTTTCAAACTCGAAGCTAAAGATGCCGATGGTACTGTTCTGGGAACGACTGGCGATGTGTTTTTGCCAATCACAGATGAGTGGGGTTTGCATTCACTCGAGTTTGTCATGCCAGAGGGAGCAACGCAAGTTACGGCTGTTATAGTGGCTTCGCGCTGGGATGGTTCAGAATGCGACTATGTTTTTGATGACATGTTCCTCATGAGCNTGGGAGTGCTGGACNTTATACCTCCAGATCCTGTTCAAAATGTNGGAGCNGTACCTGCTTCCTATTACAACCTGGTCACCTGGTCCGATAATGATGGTGAAGANGGNGAGACGTATAATGTNTACGCCAGTACAGAGCCAATCACTGATNTATCTTCCCCAACAGTGGATGTTGTGGCTANGGGTGTTTTGGAAGGGTCTCAGGCTGCAGTGCATTACCTGCATTATCCTTTGGAAGATACAGAAGTAACNTACTACTACGCCGTNGCCTGTAAGGATGCGTCTAATAATGTNGGTGANCCNGGCTCGTCTNATGNTTCTATTACCAATACAGCAAANGGAGTTCCAACGATTTCGTTGACTCCGCCCGCAGCATTCGCCGCAGACGGTGATTTGCAAGAATGGTATGACAGCGGAATTGTACCGTTTGAACTTGGTGCCACAGATAATTCCTATGGAACACCTCATTTAGGCTTTGGTGAAGTGGATGATGATGATGACCTGTATGGTACTATTTACACGGCTGTCGATGATGATTACTTTTATGTAGCTGCAGAAATCTTGGATAATGTAGTGAACGATGATGCCAGTTCAGGATGGTGGACTGCTGATGTTGTACAATTATGTTTTGGATTTTATGATCAACGCGGTCCAAAACATGTAGGTATGCAAAGAGGAGCAGAGCCGGATTATAAGATGTATTTCACGCCGACTGGTGCTAACTCAGACAATGGTGCAGGGGTGTTAGCTGAGCATGGTGATGGAAATTATTTTCATGAAGTATTTAATCCAGACTATGTTTTCGAATTCAGAATATCACTTGATGATATACTGATTGATGATGACGTCAGATTAATCCCGGGAAATGGTACGCGCACGCCNTTTGAACCAATGGTCTATGATAATGANGGAGATGGGTTGGAGGCAATTATGGTATTATCTCCAACAAATGACGATAATGCGCACCAGACATGCGAAGTATGGTCCAATACCTGGATTGGTGATCAATCAACACCCAGTTTAGATATGGACGAGGATATAATCGCGAACCAGTTTGCCTTGTTCCCTAATTATCCGAATCCTTTCAATCCAGTGACAACGATTGGATTCTCACTTCCCGATGCCCAANAGGTTACCCTATCAGTNTATAACCTGGTTGGACAGCAAGTAGTTACCTTGGTNAACAAGGAACTGCCTGCAGGCTACCACGCCATAAACTGGCATGCGGAAAATATGGCATCNGGTGTCTATCTTTCTAAGTTGTCTTCAGGAGGAAAGACTATCANNCAAAAAATGCTTTTGATGAAATAGCACCTCAAAAAANGNGGGCAGAAAATTATTTTCTGCCCCTTTTTTTTATTATTCACTAATGCGATTAATTAGAAATATTTAAATTTCAATTTTAAAAGCAGAATATTCATGCCCATTAGAAAATTTTCTTCTATCATTGCTTTACTTGGATGTCTTTTTGGCCAGACTACTGGAAAAATTTCTGGTACAGTTACGGATAAAATAACTTCTGAGTCGCTTCCTGGCACGAATATTTACCTAGAACAGACATCTTATGGAACAGCATCAGATGTGAATGGTCGTTTTACTATAATCAATATTCCTCCTGGTAAATACACGCTTAAGGTAGATATGATCGGTTATAAATCGGTTCGTTTGGAAGCTGTAAATATCTCTGTGAATCGAACACTTTCATTGGATATTGAAATGGATCAAACAGTTTTGGAGGGAGAAGTTGTTACTGTTGAAGTTGCACGGGTGGCACAGAAAAAAGACCAGACCGGCACGATAAAAAATATTTCCGGGGATGAGATCAATGCTCTCCCAGTAGAGAGCATCGGCTCCGTGATCAATATGCAGGCAGGCGTGGTCAATGGCCATTTTCGCGGAGGCAGAAACACAGAAGTAACCTATATGATCGATGGAGTCCAGGTGGATGAAACGTTCGGCGGGAATAGTGCTGCTGTGGAGATACAGCCGGAAGCGGTACAGGATCTGGAAGTGATCACAGGAACCTTTAATGCGGAATACGGCAGGGCAATGAGCGGGGTTGTGAATGTGGTTACCCGGAACGGCGGGCCCAANTTTGAAGGATTTGCATCAGCTGGACTGTCTTTTTTTCAAACAGCTAATACAGATATTTTTATTGGATTGTCTCCAGAACTGAATAGGGGTCAGGATTTCAAATTCAGCCTGGGTGGACCTTTGTTAGGGGATAAAATCACATTTTTTACTAATGTTCGAGTCCAGGACAATCGGGGACACCTGAATGGCTATCGTATTTTTTCAGTAGTGGACATGAGCAATTTTTATTCCGATAACCCATCAGAATGGATTTCATCAAAGTCTGGCGATAGTTCTTATGTGCCCATGAACACGGGTGAAAATTTATCAGCACTTTTTAAACTGAGTTTCAACCTGTTTGATGGCATCAGGTTTTCCTTATTACACTCTAAAAGTGATGACAGCTGGTTTGGATACGACCATGGGTTTAAATATAATCCTGATGGCAGAGCCGGTTCCTATAAAGAAACAAACTATACGTCTTTCCAGCTAAATCATATGATTAGCCCCAAACTATTCTATGAGCTAAAGGTATCCTATCTGGATAATTATACGGGGAATTATCTCTNTAAAGATCCTTTTGATCACATTATTGCTGACACTNCCGGGATGTATCATGATGGGAATTTGCATGAAATTGGTGACACTGTTTATTCATATGTTCATGATAAGTACCTTGAAAATTATGGCTCAGGTTTTTTCACAGGTGGACAGCAGAAGAACCACAGCATACTTTCCATGATTGATAAAACANTCAAGTTTGATTTGAACTGGCAGGCCAATTACAGCCACAATATCAAGCTGGGTCTNCTGGGNATTTCTCATGACGTGGACCAGCAGTGGCATGCCATACGAAACAAATATGATGGCGAAGCAAGTCTGGCGGATATTTACAAGCCTGAAATATTTGGGGATACAACCGTCTACGCCGATTTATACAAAGTAGCACCGCAGGAGGGTGCTGCCTATCTCCAGGATAAAATGGAATTTGATGAAATGGTAATTAATGTGGGTCTACGGTATGATGTTTTTGACCCTGTCAGTGTTTATCCATCAAATCGCAGGAATCCATCCAATCAATTGCTCTATAAAGATACTTCCGGCGTTCTGATAGATTCACTCATGTCTACATACCCTGAAGCAGACATCATTGAACAGGTCAGCCCCAGAATCGGATTTGCCTACCAGCTGGGAAACCAGGCTGTTCTCCATTTCAGCTATGGTCATTTTTTCCAGATGCCGCCCCTCTATGCTATGTACCAGAATCACAGTTATTTGATTCCACCGAATGACCACGGTACCACCATGGGGAATGTTCGCCTTGAGCCTGAAAAAACAATCACCTATGAAATCGGTCTCTGGCAGGAGCTGACCCGCGGTTTAAGCTTAGATGTTGCTCTTTTCTACAGGGATATTTATAATCTACTGAGCGCCCAGGTATTTTCTACCTATAACCAGATAGAGTACGGCCTATATAGTAACAAAGATTATGGTAATGCCAGGGGTTTGGAAGTGAAACTGGATATGGGTTTAGGTGCTGTAAAGGGTTTGGTGAATTATACACTTCAGTATACCAGGGGCAATGCGGACAGCCCTACGCAAACATTCACACGGGATGGGGCAAACATGGACCCGGTAAACCGGTTTATTCCTATGAGCTGGGACCAGAGGCATACGCTGAATGGCACAGTAATGTACTTTGGAAAAAACTATGGAGCTACCGTAACGGCCTATTATAACTCCGGTTCTCCCTATACTTTTTCTCCACAGAGCGAGAGTGTCCTATCGAGGATTAACCTTTATCCCAACAATGCCTATAAACCATCCACAACAAGTACAGATGCTACACTGTATTATAATTTCAAATTAAAGGGCCGATATCATGGCAAGGTTGATTTAACCATTTACAATCTTCTGGACCGCCTGAACGAGAACTGGGTGGATGGACAGACNGGANGNGCATACACAGCTGTTATAAAAGATACGGATNTGGCTGGTCACCGCAGTGATTTCAATGAGTATGAAGATCGTATCCATAACCCATCCATGTATTCCGCACCCCGGATGATNAAGCTGGCGGTTGGTATCAATTTCTAGACCAATGAATCGTCTAATAATAAAATTTCCCATAATGCTGATCTTTTTGAGTCTGCTCTGGGGCCAGGGCAAGGAGTATGAAGGTCCCGAGGATTCTGCGGGAGATATTGCCGCTGAAAAAGAAGGCTACATGATTGGAAACCGGGTGTATCTATATTTTCGAAATACGACNGAGCTTTCTGATTGGCCCAGGGTTAATGTTTCCAAGTGGCCCAACAATCCCAACGGTTTAAAAATGACAGATGGGATCGGACTGCTGGTGAGCGCCAAGGTCTTCATTGAAGATGATGGCAATGCAGCCACGTTGGATACAATCCCTCTGACGGAGCTTTCGGATATTTATACTAAGGACCACCACACACTTTATTATTTGCAGACCAGCTANCGGGANGAAATGGATAGAGATCCAACAGGAACGGTAGAGTGGGGTTTTTATCCTGTATTTGGGTATTTCAATGAGACGGGAGAATACCCGGCATTGTCNAACATTGAAAATTCCTGGCCNATTGGCGGCTGGCCATCCACAGGGTTTGAGACCAAATGGCCCGGCGAATGGAATGGTCGGTTTGGCCGGGGTGTGATTTATGCAGATCAGGAATGCTATTACGTGGTTAATGATGCCCAGGACCAGGAAAACCTGGGTGGAGAGGATGATGTAAAATATTTCCCCAGGCCTGNTCATTATGTGGGGGATCTTAAACCTGATGTAACGATTCAGTCAGGTGTACCCTGGGGCGGGATNGGAGTNCGTGTTGCTGTCCGGGGATTTCAGTGGAATAATCCCCAGGCCAGGGATGCAATTTTTTGGGAATATTCCGTTGCCAATATTTCTGATTATGACCTGCGGGATGTTGCCTTTGGTTACTGGTTNGACAATTCTATTGGCGGAGACGGTGACGATGATCTGGGATTNTTTAATAAAGATGTGGATATGGCTTATTCCTGGGATATTAACGGGATTGGGGCTGGCGGACTTCCTACCGGTGTCATGGGGTTTGCCTACCTGGAAAGCCCGGGGCTGGCATACGACTACCAGGATAATGACGGTGATGGTTTAACCGATGAAAAAAGAGATAACGAACCCACAGGAATCATTGGTCCAACAGACGGCATTACAGATCTGGATGCNTTCCTTGAGTTTTATAAACTTAATGCTGAGGANCTTAGAGAGCACTGGGATGCAGATGAAGACCAGGATTGGGAAGACGGTGAAGATTTGAATGGGGATGGTATGTACCAGTTATCAGAATATTATGGGGATGATATTGGGATCGATGGAGTGGGGCCTGGCGAACTGAACTATGACGGACCTGATCTGGATGGTTCTGAATGCAATCACCGACCCGATTTTCAGGAAGGGGTTGGCTGCGAGCCCAATTTTAATACAACAGATGTTTCCGAATCGGACATGGTGGGTTTAACTGCATTTCGCATGTTTCCAATCCCCAGTCACGCCCCTTCCAATGAAACCCATTGGTTTAAAAATGATCAAGCCATGTGGGACCTGGTTGGCACTGATTCTCTGGAAGAATACACAGAAAATATTTCTAATCTGGTGGAAGTATTTGCTTCCGGGCCNTTTCCTCTTTTTCAGGGACGGGTAGAACGAATTTCTATGGCAGAACTGCATTCCTATGATCCACTGGCTGGACTGAATTCTGATGCTCATACTGCCCCTGCATTGTATGAATTGAAGCGGATAGTCCAGGTCATCTANGANAAAGATTATCGCTTTGCCCAGCCGCCAAAAATGCCAACCCTCACTGCAACAGCCGGCGACAATGAAGTGATTCTGACCTGGGATGATATGGCCGATACAAAAACGCGTGACCCATTTGTTGGAAATGTGAATGATTTTGAAGGGTATAAGGTCTACCGTTCATCAGACAAGTATATGTCTGACCCGGAGATCATTACGGATGGCTATGGTACACCGCTATTTAAAAAACCGATCTACCAATGTGATTTAACAGACCGGAGTCCACACAATCCNAATCCAATCAATGGAATGACACATCAATGCCGAGGTTTCACCGATTTTGGGCTGGTAAATGGTATGGGGTACAATCTTGGNGAAGATACGGGAATTACTCATATNTTTGTGGATAATACTGTTCAGAACGGACGCACCTATTANTATGCTATTGTAGCCTATGACTATGGTGCACCAGAAATTGGCCCCGGTATTTCCCCGTCGGAGAATAATACGGTCATAGAATTGGATGAAGCAGAGGAAGTTCGATCCATTGGGAAAAATGTAGCTGTTGTGGTTCCGCACCAGCCTGCTGCAGGATATATTTCGCCTTACATAGAAACACAGGANACTGANNTNNTNGGTTCAGGAGATGTCACTCCNACGATCAGGGCTCAGGGAAGCTTACAAACNGNNCATGANTACTTTCTTACCTTTGGCGTAGATACAGTTGCAACTATCAGCGGCTATGAACACGGGTTTCAATATGTGACCAATGAAATTCATATTTACGATGAAACCGATAGCACTTTTCTAGTCTACAAGGAAGATGCGGTTAAATACGTTGGGAATAATTTGCTGTACCGGGATACCCTGGATTATTGGACACTGAATCCAAACGGGGTGATCTCAACTGATATTTTTGATGGGCTGCAGGTAGAGATTAACGCGGGTGTTGAAATTCCGGAATATAGTTATGATAATTCAGGCTGGATAACCGGGAATGGAATTATGCGGATTACCCCATCTGAATCAGAAGGAATTAAAATGCCCTGGAAATACCAGATCGTTTTTACTGATAATGATTCAGCCTACGTGGGGATTGCCACTTCCGGGACGGTACGGGATGAAACCGGAACATCTATTGGCTCAGACAAAATCACAAAACCAGCAGTTAGTTTTTATATNCAGAATACGTCTTTTGTGGATACAGCAGGCAACTATGGGATCATGGATGTAATTGTCCATGACGTAAATGGTAACGACATTTTGGACCTTTTTGAAGATAGAATATTTGTNGGCGCTACAGTAGGAACCCGCTGGAGAGGGACTGCATTCGTGATTGATTTTCAGCTCGCAACTGAAACCACCTTTCCCAAAGCAGGAGATGTATACCAGGTGGATTGGAAGCGTCCATTTTTTGAGACNGACACCATCCGGTTTTCTGTCAATACNGCAAATGAAATAAANCTGGATTCATTAAAAAGCGACATGNAAAAGATTAAGGTAGTCCCCAACCCTTATGTCATGACCAATATGATGGAATCGCAAGTCTCAAACCCCTTTTTAAATCAACGCCGCCGCCTAATGTTCACCCATATACCTGCCAACTGCACTATTCAAATTTTTACAATAAGCGGTATTCTTGTCGATGAAATTATGGTCAGCAATGAACCGGATAATGGCATTATTCACTGGGATATGCTTACCCGGGAAGACNTNGAGATCGCCGCCGGTATGTATCTTTACCATATTGAATCAGATAANGGCCATTCAAANCTTGGGAAATTTGCNGTGATCAAATGATAAATAAATCTAAAATCATAGTATTATTCATGGTCCTGTNCTCTGTTGCCNTNNATGGGCAGATGATAAACCGGTACGGCACCACAACCGCTAATTTTCTTGAAATCGGTGTAGGGAGTGACGCCAATGCCATGGGAGAAGCCTATGTTGCCGTTGCCAATGATATTTCATCGATCTACTGGAATCCCGCGGGCCTGGCAAATCTTGACGCGCCTTCCGTATCCTTTATGCTTCAGCCCTGGCTTGTGGATATTAATATGCTCTTTACAGGCGGCGCAGTGGTTATTCCCAGGGTTGGGAATATTGGGTTTGGCATTACCCAGATGGACTACGGTGAGATGGATGTAACCACGCTGGAATATCAGGATGGAACCGGTGAAAAATTCACAGCGACCGACCTGGCAGCTTCCCTGACCTTTTCCCGCAAGATCGTCTCCTGGTTTTCATTCGGCTCATCAATGAAATATATACGATCCAATATCTGGCACAGCTCAGCCAGCGCTTTTGCCCTGGACCTGGGTGTTTTGGTCAACACAAAGTTCTTTTCCTTTAACGGTCAGGAGAAGGATGGAATGAACATTGGGATGAGTATCTCCAACTATGGTACCCGAATGAAGTTTGACGGCATTGATGTATATCAACCAATAGATGTGTCAGAGTATGAAGAAGGGAACTATGGAGATGTGGCTGGCCAGTTCAGACCTTCAGAGTGGGAACTGCCTCTTATATTCCGGATCGGGATTGCCTTAAAACCGATTGCCTCAAATTTCACAAATGTAACGATTGCCGCTGATGCACTGCATCCGAACAATAATTCTGAATCCATTAACCTGGGCTGTTCCATGGATAATACAATCCCTGGTTTTGGCGTGTTCAGCCTGAGGGGCGGTGTGAAAGCTTTATACATGGATAGTTCCCAGTACGGTTTTACAGGCGGCCTGGGAATTAAAATGTACTATCTGGGGAACCGATCCCTATCCATAGATTATGCCTATAAGACCATAGGAATCCTTGGAGATATTCATGTATATACCGTGGGCATCTCCTTTTAATTTTTTATGATACGGGCTCTGTCCTGCGTCATAATAGTTTCCTTTAGTGCTTTCAGCTGTACCAAACCCCAACCCATACCAAAAAACCTTGTCCTGGCCCATGTTGGAGATAAAACCATTACCATTCAGGATTTTATCCGCAGGGCTGAATATTCAATACGCCCTGTCTATTGCCGCCAGTCAAACTATGTGCATAAAAAAATCGTTTTGAATTCACTCATCGCAGAAAAACTGGCTGCTTTGGAAATGAAAAAGAATGAAGATGAACTGTTGGCCAGCTCCCATTTCAAATCATTCTTGAAAGGCAGGAAAGAGCAGGCCATGCGGCAGGTATTCTATCACGATGAATTCTACGATGCTGTGACAATTTCTGATAAAGAAGTTCAAGACCATTTCGCTATGGCAGGTAGGACCATTCAAGTCAACTATCTGAACCTGCCGGATATTAAAATAATTCAAAAGATTCTAGAACTTTCCCAGGATAATGTATCCCTGGATTCTATATTCAAGAGTCTTTGGGAAGGCGATGTACCAACCAGGGAAATACGATGGTTTGACCGGGAACCGGAAGTCATTCATGCTCAATTATTTCAAAAGGAATTAAAAAAAGGTCAGCTGGTGGGGCCCTTTAAAACAGAAGACAATACCTATCTGATTATGGAAGTGGATGGTTGGATCGATCGGCCTGCACTTACAGGCAAAGACCAGAAACTTCGGTGGAATGATGTACGGGAAAGGCTTACGGAAAAAACGGCCAGGTCACATTACATGGAATATGTAGAAAACTTGATGGCGGGTAACAAAATGGAGCTTAATCCAGACGTGTTTGACACCTATGCAACCCTGGCAGCCGACTATTATATCAAGGATGATGATGAAAAAAAAGATGCCCTGAACCAGGCGATATGGGATCAGATTGAACAGCCAGACGTCAAGAACTTTAAGGTAAACCCTGAGCTTGATTTAACAGCAACCCTGTTTACCTATAACGGCGAAACCTGGACCATCCAGGCATTTAATGATCTATTGAAGTCACGTCCCCTTGTTTTTCGAAAAAGAAAAATGAATAAGGGCGAATTTCCTTTTCAGCTCAGGCTGGCTGTGGCCGATGTACTCATGGATTTCGAAATAACTCAGGAGTGTTATGAAGCCGGTATCGACCGTAATTGGACCATTGCGTCCAATGTAGATTTATGGCATGATGCCTACGCCAGTAAACGGTACATTGATGTGAAAAAACCAGATAGGGATGGTGTTGAATCGGAAAAAGAACTATTGGATTTTTTTAATCCAGTCATAGATTCGCTACAGGGAGTATATTCTGATAAAATCGTGATCAATATGGACGCCTTTGAAGATATTGAACTCACGGCTACCGATATGGTTGTTACCCAGAAAGGTGTACCCTACCCTATTATGGTACCATTATTCCCGATCATTACAACAGANAACCGTTTNGACTATGGTTCAAAAAGTGANTGATATCATTAAANNTCCAATAATATTTTACTTATTATTATCTCCCTGGATGATGGGAGCAGAACGTGGAGCAGAGCTTCGCACGCTTGATTCATTATTATATGGGAAATTTGAAGCACGGTATAAACCAGCCCAAGGGGAAGGTTTGGTCTCTAGCTTTTTTGTTTATAATGATGACTATCCCAATACGCCTTGGGTAGAGATTGATGTTGAACTTCTNGGACGGTTTAAACAGGTAGTGGATATGAATGCCATGACACCCGGTTCTCATTTAAGAACACACTATGTACCTTTTAATACCCATNTGGACTTTTTCGAGTATGGTTTTGAGTGGACACCTGACTACGTGGCCTGGTTCATCAATGGTGAAGAAGTATACAGGCAAACAGCTGACCATGTNGCAGATTTAAACCATCCAGTAAAAATTATGATGAATATCTGGAACCCTGTTTTTGATGACTGGGTTGGATTTTGGGATGAGCGTGTNCTGCCGCGGTTTGCATACTATGACTGGGTGCGTTACGCTTCCTACACTCCAGGCAGCGGGGACACGGGAACCAACAATGATTTTACGCATCAGTGGCAGGATGAGTTTGTGGAGTTTGACACCACTCGATGGGAAAAAAGTGATGATCATACCTGGAATGGTAACCAATCTACCTTCATCAAAGAAAATGCTGTGATCGAAGATGGTCATCTCATTCTTTGCTTAACCGATAATGAACATATTGGATATCAAGATCAAACGATACCATATGTATTATGGGCGCGGACCAAGGGAGATTCGACCACAGTTCGGTTCAGTGAAGAGTTGGACCCGGTCTCATCACAAAATGAAAATAACTTTGTGATCACTGACGCAATGGTTCTTTCAGCAACCCTCAAGCCTGACCAACGAACTGTGGGGCTAATGACGTCTGGAATGGAAATGGACAATTCTTATAATCTCACTGTACTTGGTATTAATGACGATTCACAACCACCCAACACACAAATGGGTCAATGGTTGCCTGTCGATATGCCCCAACCTCTGTCTTTTCCTTTGATGGTCAATAGCGCCGGCAGTGCATACAATGAATATCTTTCTGACCAGCTGTGGTCCTCTGGTGTGGAGTACGGGCACATGAACGGGAACTATCAGGTCACCGATCAAGAAATAGACAACACTGATCATGAAGACCTGTACCGCTCATCTCTTAACCGTGTTGTCTCGTATAAAGTGAGGGTTCCAAATGGGGTGTGTTCTGTTACTTTAAAATTTTCTGAAAACCATTATCTTGAACCAAACCAACGCACTTTCGATATTTTTATTGAGGATTCGATATGGATCTCGGAGTTAGATGTTTTTGCCCTCGCTGGGCAGTTTAATGCATTTGATACCACACTTAATGGAATCATAGTAAACGATGGGGTTTTGGATCTTTATTTCTCTGCGATCGATTATGGAAGTGGCTATGAATATGCAGGGCCTTTTCTCAGTGCCATGGTGGTGGCACAGGACTCAACGTTTGAACTAGAGACACCTCAAGACCTGTTGCCCCGCGAAGATCAAATAAATTTGTTTCAAAACTATCCTAATCCATTCAATCCTTCAACGACATTCCGTTTTTCGGTCTCTAAGCCTGGGAAAAGTGAATTAAATTTATACGCCGTTAGGGGGCAGTGGGTCTTACGGGTCTTCTCTGGTTATAGTACAATAGGTGATCACCAGGTAGAGTGGTCCGCTGGTGATCATTTTTCCAGTGGGCTGTATATCGCCAGGCTGATCCACAATTCTTCCATCAAAACCAAACGGGTCCTGATAATAAAATGAAAAATATTAACATCGGCAATAAATACTGGGTCCAGCTTCTATTCTTTCTGTTCATGGTCCCGGTTGTTGAGGGAAAACCCTTTCGTGGCGGAGAGCTTAGAACCTATGAATCGTACCGTTACGGAAGATTTGAGGTTAGCATGAGGTCGGCCCCAGGAAGTGGTGTGCTTAGTTCGTTTTTCACCTACCGTGACTTTTGGTCTGAGGGACTAACCGGTTCTGAGAACTGGAACGAGATCGACTGGGAATATCTTGGCGTGCATGGCGACAAAGCACAGACCAATTATATCACCCAGGGTGAGTGGAACCATGAACAGTTGATCACTGTTGGTTTCAACCCGCACGAAGATTTTCACGTTTATGCATTCGAGTGGACTCCGGAATATCTTGCTTTTTTTATTGATGATGATCTGGTTCGCTATGAGGATGGATATCATATTGATTCCCTTTATCATTATCAGAAAATCATGATGAACATATGGCAGCCGACATATATAGAGTGGGTGGGGGAGTTTGATGAGGATATTCTTCCGGTCTATGCTTTCTATGATTGGGTAAAATATTATGCTTATGTTCCTGGTACCGGGAACACAGGAACCGGTAATGATTTCATCCAACTTTGGGAGGATGATTTTGATTACTGGGATACTGACCGGTGGGAAAAAGCAACACACACCTTTGATAATAATAATGTTGATTTCATTGAAGAAAATGTGGTTTTTCATGATGGCTATATGATCCTTTGTATGACCACTCCAGACAATACGGGATATGGGAACGAGGACCCGGAGCATGTTTTACTCAATCCTGGTTTTGAATCAGGCTTTACGAACTGGTCGGTTTGGCCTGAGAATCTTACGAATTATTCCGTGGTGACCGAACCCGTGTTACATGGTGATCACTCTCTAAAATTGTTTGGACAAAACACAGGAACAACAAACAGTATTGCGGTCTATCAAACGTTCAACCCTTCCCCGGGAGAGGAGTTCACGTTTTCGGGGTCTGTGCATTCAGCATCAGATGACCCCATCTCTGGAGATAACACAGCATTCCTTGAGCTGACCTTTTTCGATGGTAACTGGGGCGTCTTGGGTGACCAACCCGTTTCTTCATCGATCACGAGTTCATCACCCGCTGACCAGTGGCTTCCCCTGACCGTATCTGGTACAGCGCCCAATGGCGTTGTCTCCTTTAATGTTGCTATGATATTCAAACAAATGAATAATGCTGGGGGCTCGGTCTATTTTGACGACCTTGGCCTATTTTATTCCGAGCTTTCAACAAACATTGATATACCCCCGGTCAATCATACCGCTCTCCATGTCTATCCAAATCCGTTCAACAAGCGTACCATTATTCAGATCAAGACCCAAATCCTTGGTTCGGTGAGACTGGCCATTGTAAACATGTTGGGACAAAGGGTTAAAAAGATCGTAAGTGGGGGAGCCTACTCGGGTGAACACACACTCTCTTGGGATGGGACAAACTATAATGGAAAAGAGATGCCGTCTGGTGTCTACTTTGCAATACTTGAGGGTGGTAGTATGGTCGAGGCAGAAAAAATAATTCTACTAAAATGACACACAAAACGTTGACCATGTTATCACTGGCGGTTCTTCTTATGTTTTTTACTGTTTGTGAAAAGAACGTGAACCCTAAACAAGATTTGCAGGACAACGAACAAGAAATGGGACGCTGGGACTTGGTCTGGATTGATGAGTTTGACGGCGATGCTATTGATGACCAAAAATGGAACAAGCTGCTCTGGAGGCCAGGATGGGTAAATAATGAGCTCCAGGCGTACACAGACAGGGACACGAATCTTTTTATTAGAGATGGTAGGCTGGTCATTCGCGGTCTAATCGAGCCTGGTTACACTGGGACGGATCATGCCGGAACTGACTATAGCGCTGACTTTACATCTGGAAGAATGAACACAGCTGGGCTGTCAACCTGGACCTATGGCAGGTTCGATATACGGGCAAAGCTCCCCAAGGGCAGGGGGTCATGGCCCGCTATCTGGATGCTTGGTGCCAATATATCTACGGCAGGGTGGCCACACTGTGGAGAGATCGACATCATGGAACACGTAGGATATGATGATGGGAATATCCACGCCTCCATTCATACAACGGACTATAATCATATGGTCGGCACCCAAAGATCAGGCCAGGTAACTGTACAGACCGCCACAGATTCCTTTCATGTTTATTCTTTGGAGTGGGACAGTACCTATATTCGTTATCTGGTCAACAATGACCCATATTTCTTTATCTACAATGACAGCAACGGAAACGAGAACAGGTGGCCATTTGACAGCCCCCATTACATGATACTTAACCTGGCCATAGGCGGCGACTGGGGTGGCGCTCAGGGAATTGATAACTCTGCCTTTCCCATGGAAATGGAAGTGGATTTCGTACAAGCATTCAAAAAGAGTGAACACTCAAAGAATATTAATATCACACTGGGAGTTGACATGAAACATGAGACCATAAGTGGAACAGGTGTGTGGGTCTCTGGCGGCAATATAAGCTCAGGTCAGCCTGGCGGGCTCCAGATGAAACTTGTCGATGGAACGACCATATGGGAGACCCATCTGATATTACCGCCAAGCTCTAACTATACCTTCAAATTTAGGAACGGGCACTACCCGGACACCTGGTCTGGAGGATGGGAAACGGTGCCAGATGAGTGCGGAGTGGACAGTTATAACAATCGTCAATTCTTTGTAACAGAGAGTGATACCACTTTCCCGGTTATATGCTTTGGAAAATGTACAGATTGCGACTGATCCTTTTTATTTCCCTTATCTGTGGCGTTTTACGCCCCCAGGGGTTTCTTCATGTCAACAATCATGATATCGTTGACGGAACCGGAGAACCTGTTCTCTTACGTGGTTTTGGTTTGGGAGGATGGTTGGTCCCAGAGGGATACATGCTTAATATTCCCGGGTTTGGGTCCCCCACTGTAATACGTGAGATGATAGTTGAGCTTGTAGGAGAGTCCGGCGCTAACGAGTTCTATCAGTTATATTATGAAAACTATGTGAACCGGGAAGACATTGACCAGTTGGCCGAATGGGGTATCAACTCGGTCAGGCTTCCCTTCCACTACAATCAGTTCTCACCATCGCCCGGAGAAACGAACTCGTTCGGGTATGATATCGTTGATTCTCTATTGTCCTGGTGTGCACCTCACAACATTTTCATCATACTTGACATGCACTGTGCCCCGGGAGGACAGAACGACGGGGGCATCAGTGATAGCGATGGTACGGCCCGTCTCTGGTTAGAGGATGGATACAAGGAACATACAATAGAGATATGGAGGTCTATAGCTGAGACATACTCAGAAAATACTCTGATAGGTGGGTACGATCTTATCAATGAGCCGGTACTACCTGGGGGAGTATCTGCAACGGAGCTGCGCCAACTGTACATAGATATTACAGAAGCGATCCGGGAAGTGGACCCGAACCATATTGTATTCATAGAAGGAAACTGGTATGGAACTGATTTCAACCAGCTTACTCCACCCTTCGACCCGAACATGGTATACTCTTTCCACAAATATTGGAGCCCGGCAACCGTTGGCTCGATCCAGGGATATATAAACATGCGCAACACCAACAACCGACCCCTGTGGATGGGAGAGGCGGGCGAGAATTCTAATGTCTGGTTTCATGAGGTTGTGAGTATACTGGAGGATAATAATATTGGGTGGAACTGGTGGACACACAAAAAACTGGAGAAGATATCCTGCCCTTTTTCCGCGGTCATTCCTGTTCAATACCAGCAGGTGCTGGACTATTGGAATGGTTCTGGTTCCCAGCCAAGCGCTGTTTTTTCCCAGGCTGCCCTATTGGCCATGGCCCAGTCACTTTCCCTGGGCCAGTGCGAGCTGCGCCCTGGTGTGGTGCCGGCACTATTGTATCCGAACTATGACACCATGCTGGAACCCTATGCCGAACTTAACATTCCGGGTGTCGTTCCTGCTGTACACTATGATATCGGTCCCATTGGAAACGCTTACCAGGATGAGGATTATTGGAACGTTGGGGACGGTTCTTATAACCAAGGTTGGCTCTATCGGAACGATGGTGTGGACATTGAATATAGTGGTGACCCATTAGGTCACGAGTTCAGCGTGGGGTGGATATCCACCGGAGAGTGGCTTCACTATACTGTACAGAGCACAGACCCAGGGTGGTACTCTATAGAGTGTCGTGTGGCAAGCGCGACCGGGGGAGGACAGTTTCGACTGGAGCTGAACGGTACAGACCTGACCAGTGTCATTAGTGTGTCGAACACGGGGGGCTGGAAAGAATGGGAACCCCTGTTTGTTGATGGGATATATATTCCAGAAGGAACACATTCTCTCAGACTACAGGCCATCACGGGTGGTTTCAACATAGGAACAATGAATTTTACTTCAACGGCCTCAGTAGATGGTAACTATCTACCTGTGGATATCCGCGTTGGACATGCTTACCCTAATCCGTTCAACAATTCAGTTCAAATACCGATCAATATGACCAGGCC
>PBCV01000028.1 GCA_002717915.1 Fidelibacterota bacterium
CTGTTGCTCTATCCAGCTGAGCTACCGGGGCATATACCATAAATTCTCTTTCAATGAGATAATTTAAGTTACTGAGAACAAAAACACAGTCATTGAAAAAATCACCAAAAATCACTGAAATTTTCTCGTCGAGCGCTCGACGAGAAAAGTCTTGACAGTTACCGACGAGAAGTTGTACAATTACCGACGAGAGAGGTAGAGTTTACTCTCTATCCACTACCAAAGAACAAATCAAACACTAAAATGGAGGTCTTAAATGGCTAAACAGCAAGAAGTAGTCAAAGCAACGGGTGTGACAAAAGATAAAGGGTATTTATATTATCTAGATAAGGATGGAGATGTTTCCCGTTCAAAAATGGCTCGAGCAGGAAAAGGTGCAAAAAACACTGCAACAAAAGTTGCCGCAGCAGGAGTAACCCGTGAAGCAGGATATCTCTATTACATTAATAAAGATGGAGATGTTGCCCGTTCACCTATGGCTAGGGGACGTAAATAGATCCATTACCTATTTATTCTGAAAAGGCTCTCTTTTTAGAGGGCCTTTTTTTTTATAGGACAATGTATTAAGTTCCATAAATTCTAATGGTTGATTGTACCAAAAATTCCGAGGTAATGTCACTCCATTAAAAGAAAAAATTATGAAAAAGATAATTATATACAGTTTAGCATTTGCAATCCTCATGCCTTTGAGGGGAGATGGACTGCAATTGTTTGGTTCTAAGAAAACTTCTGACAAAGAAAAGAAAAGCGAACAGAAAGCAAGCAGCCAGAGAGATGATATGACAGAAGATTTCTCAACCACAGAGGTTGCGACCCGAAAAAATATTGAATCTGTGATCCCGGTCAAGCGAATTCCCAGTGGCTGGGTCTTCCGGGATGAACTTCTGGCACCCTGGGAATCCAATCTGCCGGCAGTGCTGTCTATCATTCCGGATACTACGGTGGAAGTGGTATATCATGATGATAATCGTACCACACGGGAAGGGTTTGTTCTGCCAATCAAACGGGCATCCGTGGAATTCCAGTACACATCCCGGCTGACACATGAGCTCATAATGCTGGAATTTGTGAATGTTGACTTTATCTACAGTACAACGAATAATAATGATTCACATTTTATCCTGGAAGGAATCACGAAGAAAGTTAAACTGAAGGATACGGGGTTTCCCCAACTTACATCATCGGATATCATAAAGCATAAAGTGCTCATGGAATATGGCACACCTAAGGAATTCGACGGTGTATGGCACATTTATGAAGATGTGAATTCATCGTATAAGGTTCGTGAACTGGATGAGCGCAATATAAAAGTGGAAACGAAAAGTTTTAAAGTGGTGGATAAACTGGAAAAAGCCATTGATGATACCTATTCTAAGCAGGGGATCGAATACAAGAAACGCCTAATGGTACAGGGGATCGATATTTAACCTGTGTTTACATTCAAACTTAAAAAAAGGCCTTTTAAAGGCCTTTTTTTATTTCCCCTGCTCCTATCTGCCCTTTTTTCAGAAAAGGGGTATACTCCAAAGATTTCAGCCATTGAATTCCAGGGAAATACTAAAACGTTGGATTATATTATTAAGCGTGAGATCCAGCATCCCCTGTATGCACCTTTGGATAGCATCCGGGCCGATGAAGATCGAAATCGTTTGGAGAACCTGGGTATTTTCAGTGAAGTGGCCTGGCGGGCGGTTCCCCTGGAAGATGGAACAGCCATTTTAACGTTTACGATCACAGAATCCATTCAGAAAACACCACCCGGGGCTTTACCAATATATGGAGAAGACACAGGCTGGTCCCTAGCAGGGGGTTGGGTTATTACCAATTTCCGTGGCCGAAATCAATCTCTGGGATTTAACGGGAGTTTTGGGGGTATTGATACGTATGGGATATTTTTCAGTGACCCGTGGATATTCGGAAATCATGTGTCTTTTTCATTTGGTCTGGGACGTTCCCTGTTCAAGCATAAATTTTTAGACCGGGATATTGATGATAGCTGGTTCCAAATCAATTTTGGAAAATGGTTTGGAGACCATATCAAAACATCAGTGGGGTTTGAACTTGAATCAAAACTGTATACCAATGAGAAGGACTCATCTGAATACTTTTATGTTGCACCCCAAACTTCTCTCAAATATGATACCCGGGATATTTACTGGAATCCAGGTAAAGGTGTTTTATTTTCTCATTTTATTCATCATACAGCAGGGATTGATCCCAAAAGTCTATGGACTACATTCTGGAAGCAATCTTATTCATTGTTTCTCACATTAAATAATGATGATAAAAAACTTGTACTTGCATTAAATGGCACTGTGAACAGAAAATGGGGTCAAAAAGAAATATTCTGGCTCAATTATTTTGGCAGTTCATTGACTGTGCGGGGTTGGCCTTTACCGGATTCCAGGCTCTATTATTCAGAAGAAGAAGCGTTTCGTTTCGGGCATGAATCTGTCCATGCTTCCATGGAATTAAGGCAGGAGATCATTCCAAAATATGCAACATCTCTTGGAGCTGAATTAGGATTGGTACTTGTGGCATTCGCTGATGCAGGAGTAATTGCGGATAACTGGAATACCCTTAATGATCAATTGTCAATGTACGGAACGGGTCTTGGGATTCGCATACCGTTTCCCATGGTTGATGTATTCCGTATTGATTATGGCTGGGGGTATCGTAATGGTCAGTGGAACTCAGGAGCACTCCACTGGGGAATTGGACAGAAATTCTAAGCTCTTTTATTAAAGATCATTGCTTTTTCGAACCGGTTTTCTTCACCCATCCGAAGCCTGCTTATATTGGATCGATGAGTAAAAATCATAAAAAAAGGTACCAACAAGCTAAAGATCAATAATGATAATTCTGCCGGTTCAAAGCCAAAGAGGGGGAATATCAGCAAAATTACAGGTAAAAATGCGCTGGCTATAATTGACCCAACGGAAGTATACCCGGTCAGGATCACCGTAACTGTGAATATGCCCATGCAGATGGGGACTGCTTGGGGAAACAAAGCGATCATCATTCCTGCCAGGGTAGCCACGCCTTTTCCACCTTTAAATTCAGCAAATACAGGGTAAGTATGACCTAAAACAGCACAAAACCCGCATAGGACCTGAAAGACACCCAAATCTGGTAGATTTGTTCCTTTAAAAAAAACAGGTGCTAAATAAAATGCTGGCAGCCATCCTTTAAATATATCAAATACAACAAGGACCAGGGCTGGTTTCCATCCTAAAACCCGAAGTACATTAAAACCGCCAGCATTCCCGCTCCCTTGCTCTCGAATATCGATCCCGCGGATCAATTTCCCAATAAGCATACTGGTGGGAAATGAACCCATCATATAGCTGGCAAAAAGGACCAGAATTAAAGTGAGAGACGTATTATCCAATGAGGTTATTCTGGTGAGAATTATATCCCGTCTATATACCCTATTTTCATCCGGTCACTAGGGTAAGGGATTTTCCTCCGGTGCTAGCAGTCCTCCAGAAATGATTGTTTTCAGACCATCTTCAACTGACATACCTGTGGCCACTGTATCTGCTTGGGGAATCATGAGAAAGAATCCAGAGGTAGGGTTCGGTGTCGTCGGTACAAATAGATGGTAGTAAGGAACACCATCCTTGGTTTTGGATTCACCGCTAATGAATGCCATAGTCCACAATCCCTGGCGCGGGTATTGAATGTATACTGCGCCTTCAAATGCGTCGGTGGACCCTTTTGTAAAGGTATCTGTGATTTGTTTCAGCGTGGTATAGATCATATTGACGATGGGGACTTTTTTAACAATCCGTTCACCGAGATTAAAAATTTTACGGCCCAGAAAATTGGTAACGAGAAACCCAAGAATATAAATTAAAAGAACTGTAAGAATAATACCAAGTCCGGGAATATCCAGGTTAAATCTTTTTAAGAGGGGGTCTGACATCTCTTCCAGAGTCACAAATAGAAATTTTATTACAAAAAATGTCAGGTATAGGGGCAGAAGAGTTGCAACCCCTGCAAATAATTTCGATCTAAAGTTCTGTGTGATCGAATTCATAAGGCAGTAAAATTAAATCGTCCTGCAAGTGAATAAAAGCGAGTCATTAAAGTGTGACGTTTACTCCTTCATGTTCTAAAAGTATCATTTTTTTATCTAAACCTCCACCATACCCTCCTAATGTACCATCGGATGATACAATTCTGTGACAGGGGATAATGATTGCAATGGGGTTATTCGCATTTGCTGTCCCTGCTGCTCGAGCGGCTTTTGCATTTCCCGCCCGTCTGGCAATTTCCTGGTAGGAACTGGTTTTGCCAAAGGGAACTTTGGATACTTCTAACAGTGCCTTTTTATAAAAGGGGGGCATATCAAGATCCAGAGGTACAGTAAAGCACCTTCTATTACCCGCAAAATACTCCTGGAGCTCTTTCAAAACCTGATTCATAACAATAGATCGTTTTCCAGGCGGTGTTTCCTGTTCCCATGCTTCCATATCCGGGGTAAGACGGACCTGATAAACACCTTTTTTATTGGTACGGACTTCCAGGATTCCAATGGGAGTTTTTATTCTTGAAATTTCATTCATTGAGGTTGACAAGCACTGCGCCTAGAATGACCAGCCCGCCCCCAAATATAGCGAGAACGGTTAATGTTTCATCCAGGATAATCCACCCCAGGATTGATGCCAATACAGGCGGGAAAAAAGCAATATAAGAGATCTGCGCCATGGAGATATGGGAATAGAGCCAGATATATATGAACCAGGCAACCAGAGAGCCGGGACCCGTAAGATATACAAGAGCAAAGATGTTGTATCGGCTCCAGTTCATCTGCTGGTTCGATTCAAAAATAAACGAAACAGAGAGTAACAGTATCCCTGCCATAAGCTGGCTCATGGCATTCAGATGAAGGGGAGAAACCACATTGCTGTATCGTTTCAAATAAACGCTGGGATAGGAAGCAATGATTACTGCGATCATGACCATGATAATCCCAAATAGAACTTGATTCTCTGCAAAATTCATACCTTCCTTCAAAATAAGCAGGGCTCCTGACGTTCCAAGTATCAGGCTCAATATTTTCTTTTTTGTCAGAATTTCATCCGGCAGCATGAAATAAGAGAAAACGGCTACACACAGGGGAAATCCCGACCAGATTATAGATGACAAACTGGAGTAAATGAATTGGGTAGCCCAATAGGTGAGGCCATAACTGATGGTCAGGTTCATTATTCCAAACTGGAAATAGATCCGCATTGCTTGACTTGTAAAGGGCGGCAGGTCCTTTTTATAAAAAATAACAGCCCAGAGAATCAACCCTGCAACAAAAAAACGGATGCCGGAACCAAAAAGGGGCGGGGTCCCATCCATTAGGCTTTTTTTCAGTACAATCCAGGTTGTTCCCCAGATCAAACAGAGAATTGCGTAATTTAAAAGTACTCTAGGTTTCATAAAAAAATCGCCCCGCAGTAAGGGGCGATTTTAATGATCAGAACATTTAAAATCTGTTTATTAGTTATTTGCCCCCATTCTGATTACAACTGGGCTGGCAACAAAGATACTGGAATAGGTACCGATAATGACGCCAACAATCATGGCGAAAGCAAAGCTATGTATTACTTCACCCCCTACAAGAAAGAGGATCAATACAACAAAAAAAGTAGTCAACGATGTGATGATCGTCCGGCTCAGGGACTCATTGATACTCTGGTTAATTACAGATCCCAGAGTTGCACTTTTCAATGCTTTTACGTTTTCCCGAACACGGTCAAAGATTACAATGGTATCATTCAGGGAATATCCCACAATAGTTAAAAATGCTGCAACCACAGCCAGGGATACTTCATATCCCAGTAAGGAAAAAATTCCCAGGGTGATAACCACGTCATGGGTCAGGGCTGCAATGGCACCTACAGCGTATTTGAACTCAAATCGAATTGATATATAAACTAAGATCAATCCCAGGGCACTGAGGATGGCCATGATAGCATCACTACTCAACTCCGCTCCAATCTTGGGTCCAACCTTTTCAATCGAAAGAATGAAATCTGTCCAGTTCTCAGGAACGAGTTCGGGATATACTTTTGCCATTTTATCTACAAATTTCTGGGAAAACTGTTCCGGTTCATTATCCATACTTGCAAGGCGAACTGCTACATTGGATTCATCTCCAAAATGCTTGATCTCTGCTTTACTGAAATCGAAAGTCTGCCCATCGATAGATACATTTGCTATTGCAGACCGAATTTCATTGATATCCACGGAGTCAGTGAAATTCACAGCCACCATGGTTCCGCCTTTAAAGTCAATACTCAATTTTGGCCCTCCATTCACGACCATAGACACGATGCCGGCTAAGATCAATGCAGCAGAGAAGAGCCCGGCCAGACCGGTTTTGCTCATGAAATCAATATGCGTCTCTTTTATAATTCTCATCTTATATACTCAAACTAGTCAGGGTTTTTCGAGATACATAGGCACTAAAAATGGTTCGTGTGATGAATACTGCCGTGAACATACTGATTAGGATTCCCCAAAACAGTACAGTTGCAAATCCCTTTATAGGTCCTGTTCCAAACTGATAAAGCACCAGGGATGCGATCAGGGTTGTCACATTAGCATCAATAATGGCGGTGAGTGCTCGATCGTAGCCGGAATCAATGGCAGTCTTGGGTGTTTTTCCTTTACGAAGTTCCTCCCGAATCCGTTCAAAAATGATTACGTTGGCATCAATAGACATACCTACAGTCAGGATCAGACCAGCGATACCGGGAAGCGTAAGGGTAGCCTGCAGCGAAGCCAGCACTGCTAGAACTAAGAGTATATTCCAGATCAAAGCAAAATCTGCCAGGGTTCCCGCCAGTTTATAATAGACAAGCATAAAGATCAGGACCAGTGCAAGCCCAATAAGTACGGCCTGTGTACCCTGTGCGATCGAGTCTGCACCCAGACTGGGTCCTACAATGCGCTCTTCAATTATATTGACGGGTGCAGGCAGAGCACCAGCCCGTAGAATAATGGCAATATCTTTTGCTTCGTTGATATCAGCAAACCCTTCAATCTGTGTTCTGCCGCCAGGAATTTTTTCACGGATGGAAGGTGCCATATGAACTTTTTTATCCAACACGATGGCAATCCTTTCCCCCACATTTGCACCTGTAACCCGGGACCAGGTTCTAGACCCTTCGCTATTCATAGCGAGGGATACGACCGGCTGTCCCGCCGAACCACCGCCAAGGGTACCCAGGTCTGCGCGGGCTTCATCTACAATTCCGCCTGTCAGTTCTGGTCTGTTCTCCAGGTAATAGAGCCTGTAATATTTTTCCGGGTCATTTACATTTGTTGTAGACTGAGCCTCCTGACTGAAAAGGAATTGCCCGTTTGCATTGGCTAGTTTTGACTGAGCTTCAGGCCTGGTCAATAATTTTTTTAAGGCATATACATTTTTTTCTTCGATCCCCATATCACCTGGAAGGGCTGTAAGAAGACCTGAAAAGGGGGCGTCTGCAAATATATCATCAATGGTTCCCTGGGATGTATCACCGGTTACAGGTTCTGAATCTCCAAAAAGTTCAGAGACTGTTGTTGATTCATCGTCTTTTTCATCTTTTTTTGCCGGTTTCTCTTCAGGCTCAGGCTGTTCAGATGAATCTGTTTTTTCTCTTAATACATCGTCCAGCTGGGCGATTATTTCATTGGTGACAGCAATATTTTTTACCAGGTAAAATTCAAGAAGTGCTGTGCTTTGCAGAAGGGCTCGTGCTCTTTCTGAATCTTGTATCCCAGCTAATTCCACTACAATACGATGCTTACCCTGTTTTTGAATGGTAGGTTCAGAGACGCCAAACTGATCCACCCGATTCTGGAGAATTTCCAGTACACGGTTAATAGCATCATCCGCTTCATCTTTCAGCGCTGTTATAATGTCATCCAGGGATGCACCATATTCATGATAATAACGGGAAAGTTTGATGCCGTCTGTTTTTACGTCTTCTTCAAATGCAGTGAAAAAATCTACATCCGGATTGGTAGATTTCTTTTGGGCACCCTCGATGATAGTTTCAAGACGATCATCCTTTAAAGAAGCAAGGTTGCCCATAAGGGCAGGGATATCTGCTTCAAGTACAATGTACATGCCGCCTTTCAGATCTAAGCCCTGGCGAATAATACGAGAGTCTACCCGTTCCAATTCTCCTGCAGTACGCAGTTCTTCTTTCTTATCTTCGGTCATATTCTGGTATTGCCACGTGGGCAACAGGGCATAGACAGCCCATGCAAGGATGACACTGATAATCAGATATCTGGGCGTTAGATTGTGTTGCATGTTAAAATTGAAATATCAGCTTTAAAAAAGCCGGTGAATATACCCTTGGGCTTCTCTGGGTGGCAAGGGAACAGGTATTAAAATTATTCGGTAATTAGCCCCATATTTTTCCCGACCTTTGCAAAAGCATTTATGGCCTTATCAAGGTGTTCTTTTTCCATAGCAGCGGAGATTTGTACGCGAATTCGGGCTTGCCCTTTTGGAACAACGGGGAAATAAAATCCAACCACATATATTCCCTCTTTTAGCATCTCAGCCGCCATGGTCTGAGCCAGAACAGCATCATGCAGCATAATAGGCACAATGGGATGAATTCCGTCTAATATATCAAACCCGGTCGCTGCCATTTTGGTACGAAAATAATGGGTGTTCTCTTCCAGTTTGTCCCGGAGTTCCGTGGTGGCGGAAAGCATATCGAATACTTTGGAGCCCGCCGCAACGATTGCTGGTGCCACAGTATTGGAGAAAAGATAGGGGCGGGATCTCTGCCGCAAAAGATCAATGATCTCCTGCCTGCCTGTGGTAAACCCTCCCGAGGCACCGCCCAATGCTTTTCCTAATGTGGATGTCCAGACGTCGATCTTTTCCATGACGCCGCAATGCTCCGCCGAGCCACGACCAGTTTTCCCGACAAACCCNGTGGCNTGGNNNTCATCNACCATGACNANGGCNNCATATTTTTCNGCCAANGNGGTGANCTTNTCCANNTTGGCAATNTANCCGTCCATGGAAAANACACCATCNGTNGCNATCATTCNTAANCGAGCNNCTTGNGCTTCNTTNAGTTTNTNTTCCANATCANNCATNTCGCTGTTGGNNTANCGGNANCNNTGCGCTTTGCANAGNCGNANNCCNTCAATGATGGAAGCNTGNTTNANNGAATCNGANATNANGGCNTCTTCCGGNCCAAGAATNGTTTCNAATANNCCGCCGTTNGCATCAAAACAGGANGTNTAAAGGATNGTATCATCNGTANNNAAAAANNCTNGAGATNNTGGATTCCAATTCTTTATGGAGATCNTGNGTTCCGCAAATNAACCGNACCGANGCCATGCCAAAGCCNTGNTCNTCCATNGCGGNCTTGNCTGCTTNAATGANNTNNGGATGATTGGCAAGNCCGAGATAATTATTGGCGCAGAAATTGAGAACTTCTCCGCCTTCAACCGTGGAAATATCCACACCTTGCGGGGTGGTGATAGTTCGTTCTCTTTTATAAAGTCCTTCCGCTTCGATCTGGGAAAGGATATCTAAGAAATGTTTTTTGGTATTATCCATTTACCATTCAAGAACCACTTTTCCGCAGTTNCCCGATTCCATAATATCAAAACCTTCCTGGAAATCATCAATCGGCAGTTTGTGGGTCAGGACAGGGGAAATATCTAATCCGCTTCTGAGCATCTGGGTCATCTTGTACCATGTTTCATACATTTCCCGGCCATAGATCCCTTTCACATGGAGCCCTTTAAAAATAATGTCATCCCAATTAATTTGGGTGGCTTTAGGGAGCAGACCAAGCAATGCTATTTTTCCACCATGATACATATTTTCTAACATATCCTTAAATGCATCCGGGTTACCGGACATTTCCAACCCAACGTCAAATCCATTTGACATATTNAGTTCTTCAAAAACATCTGAAATCCTTTCATGGGAAACATTGATGGCTCTGGATGCTCCCATTTTTCTCGCAAGATCCAATCGATAATCATTCACNTCGGTAATTACCACATGCCTNGCTCCAACAAAATTGCATATAGAAACTGCCATGATTCCAATGGGCCCCGCTCCGGTGATAAGAACGTCTTCTGCAACCATTTCAAATGAAAGGGCGGTGTGAGCTGCATTTCCANAGGGGTCAAAAAAGGCAGCAATCTCTGAAGGAATGTCTTTATGGATGGGCCAAACATTGGATTCCGGTATGACTAAATATTCTGCAAACGCGCCATCACGCTGAATGCCGACACCAATCGTTTTATGGCAAAGGTGTCGTTTGCCCGCACGGCAATTCCGACAATATCCGCAGGTGATATGGGCCTCACCGGATACGTGATCCCCTGGTTTATAATGGGTTATGCCTGGACCAATCTCTTCTACTATTCCGCAAAATTCATGTCCTGTGATCAGAGGTAGATCCAACGTTCTCTGGGCCCATTCGTTCCATGTATAAATATGAAGATCCGTTCCACATATGCCTGTATGTGTGACCTTTATTTTTACATCATTGGTGCCGCATTGNGGTTCGGGAACATCTTCCATCCAGATTCCGTGCTCTGGAGATTTTTTTACAAGTGCCTTCATTTATTTGAATAAAATATTTGCAAAGATTTATGACCTAAAGTTAATGCAATTTGAATTGGTTTTAATTTCTTTATCTTTTACTTCAGGCAATAGAAAAAGGTATCCTAAATTTTGCCCCCGATTTTTTAGTTTTAAACTATCCATGGCTATTGTTTTAGCATTCACGAATCAAAAAGGAGGTGTGGGAAAAACCACATCAGCAGTCAATGTTGCTTTGAGTATGGCTGTAACAGAAGTGAGTACCCTACTCATTGATCTGGACCCCCAGTCTAATGCAACCACGGGATTGGCNGATTTGTTTGAAGAAACAAACGGTTCTATTTATGATGTCCTCCTGCGGGGTGATGGTATCAAAGAAGCCATCACACATACATCATTTTCGCACCTGGACATTATTTCTTCCACNCATGACTTGGTAGGTGCGGAAATCGAACTGGTAAGTGTTATGGCCCGGGAATATCAGCTGCAGAAGGCAATAAGACCCATCAAAAAAAAGTATGATATAATTATTATTGATTGCCCACCATCCCTGGGACTGCTGACCATTAATGCTCTTACTGCTTCTGATGCACTTGTGATTCCCATTCAGTGCGAATATTATGCCCTTGAAGGGTTAGGTCAGCTGTTGAATACGGTTCGACTGGTGCAGCGGCACTTAAATAAAAAATTAGAAATCACCGGGATCCTAATGACNATGTATGACAGCCGATTGAATTTATCGAAACAGGTCGTGGAAGAAGTAGATAGCTTTTTTAAGGAAAAATTGTTTAAAACATTCATCCATCGTAATGTTCGGTTAAGTGAGGCACCGAGTTTTGGGAAACCTGCTCTTTTATATGATGCCAATTCCACCGGAGCCAGAAATTATATGAGTTTGACAGAGGAGATACTCCAGCGTGTCAGTTAACAGGTTAGGCAAGGGATTAGAAGCACTGATCCGTCCCAAAAAAGACCAGAAGAAAAAACCCTTTAAAAAACCTGTTGCTGCAAAGCCAGGTATAACAGAAATCCCCTTAAAAGATATTCGGCCAAATCCAAATCAACCCCGTCGGGATTTTGATGAATTTGCTCTGGATGAACTGGCAGCATCGATTAAAGAAAAAGGTGTAGTTACNCCGGTCACTGTACGGGAAGTTGACNCGGGTTATGAACTGGTTGCAGGTGAGCGTCGCTGGAGAGCATCAAAAAAATCCAGAAAAAAAACCATTCCNGCCTATGTGATTGCCGTTAAAGACGATGCAGAAATGTTGGAAATGGCCTTGATCGAGAATATCCAGAGAGAAGATTTGAATCCCCTGGAAGAGTCTGAAGCGTATGCTGTGCTGAATTCCAAATTTGACATGTCCCATGAAGCCATTGCAAAAGCCGTTGGAAAGAAACGAGTTACAGTTTCAAATTCACTGCGCTTACTCAAATTGCCATCAGATATTCGAAAAAGCTTAAGGAAAGGGCATATTTCAGCAGGACATGCCCGTGCTATTTTACAGGCAAAAACAGGTCCAGCTATGGATAAAATCTGGAAATATATTTTGAATAAAGATTTAAGCGTTCGCGCTGCTGAAGCATGGGTGAAAGCATTCAACCAGCCACCCGAAAAGAAAAAAATAAAAGTCACTCCCGTGTCTCCTCAGGTTGCAGCGCTGGAAAACCAGCTTATTGAAGTACTNGGAACAAAAGTAAAACTTAAGCCTGGCGAAAAGGGTGGCAGCATTGAAATCTCCTATTTTTCTGATGATGATCTTGAGCGTATTATTGATCTCATAAATTCTATTTCCTGACTCCAATATGAAATCNGAAAAATATACGGTCATGTTTATTCCGGATGATGAAACCGGAACCCGGTCGTATCACATTTCAAAAACTGCTATTCGGTTGATGCTTTCAGCAGCGGGAATCCTGATTGTATGCGGATTGGGAATCTTGGTTTATTTTGTACCAAAAATGGCAGATTATGCTGAGATCAAAGACCGTCACGACCAATTCGCATCTGAACGACTGAATGTTTTAGAACTCACTCGAAATCTGGAACGNGTNAAACAAATGGATGAACTGGTCCGGCATTCTTTAGGCACCACGCTGGATATTGATGAACGACCAGTGGTTTCAGATTCTTTAACAGGAATAGTCTCAACGCCGAAAACACAGATCTCTTTCATAGAAAATATACCTTCTATTGCCCCCATCCAGGGTTTTGTAAGCCAGCGTTCAGGGAAGGCGGGTCTGTTCATTACAAAGACACATCACGGTATTGATATTGTTGCTAAAGAAGGAGANCCCATTATGGCCGCTGCCTCGGGTGTCGTAGTTTTTTCCAGCTGGACCTATGAATTTGGTAACCTTATCATACTGTATCACGGTGATGATTACTTTACACATTATGGACATAATAAACAGAATTTCAAACAGCAACTGGATACGGTTACCAGGGGTGAAGTGATTGGACTGGTGGGCAACACAGGGATGTCTTCAGGGCCCCATTTGCATTTCGAGGTATGGCGGGAATTTGTTGCCATGGATCCGCTGATCTATTTTCCCGAATACCGTGCAACGGATTTAACTTTGCTTAATGAGTAAAATCAATTTTCAAAATGTTCATACCATGATTGGTGCTGATGCCCGGATCGATGGCCCCGTCTGTCTCAATGAAGGAATCATCATCTATGGAAAGATTAATGGTGATATAGAAACAAAAGGACCGGTTCGTGTGGCTCAGAATGCTGTAGTGGATGGAAATATCAGCGGGAGTGATATTCGGGTTGGAGGAACCGTTCTTGGAAATATTCATTCTAATGGNCAGGTGGTTCTTGGAAAACAATGTNTATTGAANGGTGATATTGTTTACAGGAAACTNCTTATTGAAGATGGTGCTCAATTTGAAGGTAAATGTGATATTGCTATTGGGGAAGATGATGATTCCGGATCCCCNTCCTGATTATGACAGAATCTGAAAACCGCTCCGGGTCTGATCTAGGGAAATCCTTCGCTTATTTTCAAAAAATTTTACAACAGTCTGGACCAGCAGCTTCTGCATCCTATGGTCTTTTAGCATCCGTTCTAATTTTTACATTCCTGGGCTGGTATATTGACGCATATAATGGATCCTCTCCCATAGGAGTTTTGTCGGGCCTGGCCATTGGACTAATATTAGGGTTTTATCATTTGTTAAAAACAGTTCGAACTCATAAACCTTGAGATTATTCATCTATGGGATACTAGCGTCTTTAGGGGTTCTTGGATTAACTGCCGGCCTATATCCAGTCTACGGTTTAGAACTGTTTCTCGGCTGGATCTTACCGGTTTTAGCCGGTACCGTTACCCTGTACTTCATTGGTTCCGCAGCACAAAAAGACCCGTTTCTTGTAACAAAAACAATTGCCAAGGGATTTGCTCTTAAAATGGTCTATTATGGTGCAGCCATTCTAACCTTATTTAAACTTTATTCTTTTGAACCAATTCCATTCATTTGTAGCTTTTCTGGCTTTTTTCTTGGACTTCATGTACTTGAAGCGGTCATTATAAAACGCATTTCACAATCATATAAAACCAATGCCTAAAAAATAGTAAAATGAGCGCAGTTGAAGCCGGACATACCTCCAATAGTGTAATGGAACAGGTGGGACCTAATATTATCCACCATGTTTCTAATTCAGATATTTCCCATCCAATTATTCATCTCCCCACCCTGTATGGAATCAATTTCTCCGTCACCAAACATGTATTCATGCTGTGGTTNGTAACCATCTTAATTGGAATTGCTGTAATTATCCCCGTTAGACGGTTTTTAGCCGGTGGTCGTCCAGTTCCAACCGGCTGGATGAATGCTTTGGAAACCATCGTTCAATTTATTCGGGATTCTATCGTTAAACCCAATGTAGGTCCCAAATGGGTTATGACCTGGACACCGCTTGTTTTGACTTTCTTTTTCTTCATATTATTTGCAAANGGGATTGGGATGATCCCTATTTTTGATGTTTTGGGGGCGTTCAACCGATTTCTTTTAGGTGTTCCGGCATCTGATTCTCATAATGTTGTAAATGGAATTTTACACGGGGGTGTAACAGTCACAGGAAATTTTAATGTGACTGCCGGGCTGGCCACCATCACATTTTTTTCTATCATAATTGCCGGTGCCCTGGCCCATGGATTTATCAATCATTGGAAAAATCTGGTTCCCCATGGATTAGCGTGGCCCGTTTATATTATCTTGATTCCTATTGAGATCATGGGACTTTTTGTAAAACCTTTTGCACTGACCATGCGTTTGGCTGCAAATATGACTGGGGGTCACATTGCTCTACTGGCACTTTTATCTCTCATGGCTATTTTTGGCGAAATGTTTCATAGTACAGCAGCAGGACTGGGTGTGGCATTTGTCGCAATCCCTATCGCTGTGGCTATTTCGGCACTTGAAATCATTGTCGTTCTGGTGCAGGCATATGTATTTACTTTGCTAACAGCTGTGTTTGTTGGAATGGCAATCAATGTTCATCATTAAATAAAAAAAGGATATAAATAATGGAAGCAACTGTATTTGTACCAGTCGGATTAGGTCTGACGGTAATTGGAGCTGGATTGGGGATAGGTCGTTTTGCAGCATCGGCAGCGGAGAGTATTGCCCGCCAGCCAGAAGCTGCTGATAAGATCACTGCTGCTGTGAATCTGCCGCTCTTTCTTTTGGAAGGTGTTGCAATTCTGGCAGAAGTGTTCATTTTTTTAATGCTAATTCTTTAAACAGGAATTCTTAAGGAATTATGGATCAATACTGGGGTATTCCCGGAGACGAAGGCCTTTATGAGTCCACAGAAGCTCAAGGAGGGGCAGGTGTTCCAAACCCTTTAGTCCAATTGGATCCGGGTCTGTTCATCTGGACGATCCTTACTTTTCTGATCCTTTTCTTTGTGTTGTCAAAATTCGCGTGGAAACCATTGCTAACACTATTGGAATCCCGGGAAAACACGATCAAATCTTCTTTGGAAGACGCTGAAAAGGCCAAGCAGGAATTAGAACGTCTCAATACTGAATCTGAAGCCATCATTTCTGAGGCGAGATCTGAAGCCCAATCTATTCGTGTAGAAGCGAAATCTGCTGCTGAAAAGATCAAGGCAGATATTATGGCTCAAGCTGGCGAAGATGCAAAAAAAGTTCGGGATGAAACTGAAAAACAGATCCAGGTTGAAAAAGATAAGGCGATCAGCGAGGTTCGTCAAGAAGTTGTAGGCTTGGCTATAACCGTAGCTGAAAAAGTCATTAGGAAGAATCTGTCTAAGGAAGATAACCAAGACCTTATTGAAGACTCATTAAAGAACCTGAAAGGTTATGATGCGTAAACATACCGCAAAGCACCTTACCGAAGCACTGTACACGGTTTCAGAATCAAACAATGTTTTGGATGCTGTGTATAATGCTCTAACAATCTTGAATGAATTGGTTCGGACAGATAGCCAGTTTCGTACCTTCATTCAATCAAAAAGAATAACAGGTGAAGACAAAACAAAAATCTTAAACACTGTTCTGGGCGAATTTGGTCAGCCATTGGTTGGTGAATTGGTTTCTCATTTCGAAGGGAGCCAAGCATTACACCAATTGCAAGATGTGACAAATCTCTTCAATCACCGCTATAAAGTAGGGAAAAATATTGTATCTGTTGAAGGAACAGTCGCCAGTGAATTGGATGAATCTGAAATTGTATCCTTAAAATCTTCATTGAGCTCCGCTCTTGATAAAACCATAGATTTATCTCTTAAGGTTGATGAATCTTTGGTTGGTGGAATAAGACTTAGGATCGAAAATACATTCTTGGATGCAACTGTGCAGAACCAATTATACACACTCAAACAGGAGTTGCTGCAATCATAAAATATTAGGAAATCATGGATATACATACTGATCAATTAACCCAGTTACTTCGCGAACAGATTGAAAAATTCGATGGTTCGGTTGATGTAGCAGAGGTCGGAGAAGTTATTGAAGTGGGTGATGGTGTTGCCCGTACATCCGGTCTTGAAAATGTAATGAGTTCTGAACTGGTTGAACTTCCAAATGGTGTTTTTGGAATGGCATTGAACCTGGAAGAAGATAATGTAGGTCTTGTGTTGTTTGGCGAAACTCGACTGGTAAAAGAAGGTGACCTTGCAAAAAGGACAGGTCGTTTGGTTGAAACACCTGTAGGAGATGCAATGTTGGGACGGGTGGTTAATCCTCTGGGCCAGCCTATAGATGGAAAAGGTCCAATCGATACATCCCATTCCCTTCCCATTGAACGAAAAGCATTAGGCGTGATGGCTCGCCAGCCTGTGAAAGAACCACTACAAACGGGTATAAAAGCTATAGACAGCATGATCCCCATTGGTCGTGGCCAACGGGAATTGATTATTGGAGATCGACAGACAGGAAAAACAGCTGTTGCAATAGATACCATTATTAATCAGCAATACACTCATAAGACAGATACCCCTGTATACTGTATTTATGTTGCGATCGGACAAAAAGCATCCACGGTTGCTGCTCTGGTGAAAGAACTGGAAACCAATGGTGCCATGGAATACACAACTGTGGTTGCGGCAAATGCATCAGACCCGGCTCCCATGCAATATATTGCGCCCTATGCTGGCGCTGCCATGGGCGAATATTTTCGGGATGACGGGAAACACGCCCTGATCATTTATGACGATCTTTCTAAACAGGCTGTTGCCTACCGTCAAATGTCACTGGTCCTGCGCCGGCCCCCAGGACGTGAAGCATTCCCTGGAGATGTGTTCTATCTCCACAGCCGGTTGCTTGAACGGGCATCAAAACTTTCTGCTGATTTAGGTGGTGGTTCCTTAACAGCTTTGCCCATCATTGAGACGCAGGAAGGAGATGTTGCTGCTTTTATCCCAACCAATGTGATCTCGATTACAGATGGGCAGATCTATCTTGAGACAAATTTATTTAATTCTGGGATTCGCCCAGCAATTGATGTGGGTTTATCCGTCTCTCGTGTAGGCGGTAATGCACAGATCAAAGCTATGAAATCTGTAGCGGGGACTCTTCGATTAGATCTAGCTCAATATCGTGAATTAGAAGCATTTGCAAAATTTGGTTCTGATCTGGATAAAGCCACCTTAGTCCAGCTGACCCGGGGAGAGCGGATGGTTGAAATCTTAAAACAGAATCAATACGTTCCCATGGATGTGGAGAAACAGGTAGCTATTATTTTTGCTGCTTCCAAAGGACATCTGGATGATCTCCCTGTAGATCAGATAGCAGATTTTGAACGAGGATTATTTGAATATCTTGATGCAAATGCAGCTGACTCCCTCGCATCTATTGTTAGCGATGGAAAAATCGCAGATAAAACAGCAGAAATGCTTGAAAAGGCAATCGTGGACTACAAAGCAGGATTTGTTGTCTAATCACTGATGGCTAATCTGAAGGACATTCGTGACCGGATCAAGTCGGTCAAAAGTATCCAGAAGGTAACCAAAGCTATGAAAATGGTAGCTGCGGCTAAGATGCGTAGAGCACAGGAACGGATGGAACAATCTCGTCCCTATAGTAATTCTCTAGCTGAGGTCATCCAACATTTATTGCCTGATGTAGACCGAGAAATGCTCCCATTATTAGATGTCCGGGATGTTAAGCGAAAAGCGTACGTGGTTGTATCTGCCGACCGTGGACTCGCTGGCGCATTCAATACCAATTTACTAAAAATTGCACAGAAAGAGATTGATGAGTTTGGCAAAGAAAATGTAGATCTATTCTGTATTGGTAAAAAATCTCGTGATCATTTCAAGCGTCGCGATTATAACATTATTGAAAGTCATGTGGAATTCTGGGCAGAAATGAAGTTTGAAAATGCCATGATGATCGGCAGGAGTATTATCGACCATTTCACCAGTGGTCAGGTAGATGAGATTCATGTCGCCTATAATTATTTTTTGAATATTGCTCACCAGGAAGTGAAATCTGAATCTCTTCTTCCACTGGTGTACGAAAGTGTTGAAGGTGTCTCCCATAATCGGCTGTATGAACCGTCCAAAGAAGAATTAGTAACATCATTAATTCCGCGTCATTTGAATGTGCAGATGTGGAAATATTTACTTGAATCCTATGCCAGTGAACAGGCGGCACGGATGCTTTCCATGGAAAATGCCACATCCAATGCTCAGGATATGATCAAAGACCTAACCCTACAATTCAATAAGGCTAGACAAGCTGCGATTACAACAGAAATGCTTGAGATCGTGGGCGGTGCTGAAGCCTTAGGTAAATAAAAAGGACATCATTTTATGTCAAAAACTGGAAAAATATCACAGGTAATGGGAGCAGTGGTGGATGTTGTTTTCGAGGATGGCCACATTCCTGATATTTATAATGCGTTAAATGTTGACCGAGGGGAAGATGGAATGCTTGTTCTTGAAGTAGCCCAGCATTTAGGGGACGCCGTTGTCCGGACGGTTGCTATGGATTCAACAGATGGTTTAATACGTGGGCATGCAGTCCAAGATACGGGTATCCCTATTTCAGTGCCTGTAGGAGAAAAAACATTGGGGCGTCTTTTTGATGTTCTTGGAAATACTATCGATCAAAAAGGTGAATGTGATGCTGAAAAAAGAAATCCAATACACCGTCCGGCCCCGAAACACGAAGATCTTACCACATCCACAGAAGTCTTGGTGACCGGTATAAAAGTTGTTGATTTAATGGAACCGTACACCCGTGGTGGTAAAACTGGACTATTTGGCGGTGCCGGTGTGGGGAAAACAGTCTTGATTCAGGAATTAATCCGCAATATTGCTACAGAACATGGCGGATATTCTGTATTTGCCGGTGTAGGTGAACGAACTCGAGAAGGAAATGACCTTTATAACGAAATGACTGAATCGGGTGTTATCGATAAAACCACCATGGTTTTTGGACAAATGAATGAACCCCCTGGAGCCCGTCTTCGCGTTGCCTTAAGCGGCTTAGCCATGGCCGAATCTTTTCGTGATGATGACGGTCGTGATGTTTTATTGTTTATTGATAATATTTTCCGCTTTACCCAGGCAGGATCTGAAGTATCGGCTCTGTTGGGGCGTATGCCATCTGCAGTAGGATACCAGCCAACCCTCTCTACAGAGATGGGGGATCTACAAGAACGGATCACTTCAACCAAAAAAGGTTCTATTACATCGGTACAGGCAGTATATGTTCCTGCAGATGACTTGACAGACCCAGCACCAGCGACCGCTTTTGCTCACTTGGATGCAACCAGCGTTCTGGAACGGAAAATTGCAGAGTTGGGTATTTATCCTGCCGTAGATCCTTTAGCGTCTACATCAAGAATTTTAGATCCAAGAATTATTGGAGATCGACATTATATGGTAGCACGGAACGTACAGTCGGTGCTTCAGCAATACAAAGACCTACAGGACATTATTGCCATTCTTGGTATGGATGAATTGTCTGATGATGATAAGTTGACTGTAGCCCGGGCTCGGAAGATCCAGAAATATATGTCCCAGCCGTTTTTTGTAGCAGAGCAGTTCACAGGTATGGCGGGACGTTATGTCAGCCTTGAGGATACAGTCTCTGGTTTTGAAGCCATCCTGAATGGTGAAGTGGATAAACTTTCTGAAAATGCATTCGCTTATGTTGGCACTATTGATGAAGTATTGGAAAAACATAAGAAAACTGCAGCCTGATGAATGTGTTCAACCTTGAAATTGTAACTCCGATTCGCGGCGCCCTTGATAAAGGTCAGGTGGGTTATGTCCGCTGCCCTGGCCTGGATGGATCCTTTGGTATAATGGCGAATCATCAAGAAGGAATCTTTGCCCTTACTGTAGGAGAAATCAAATTAACACGGGATGGGCAGGATGAATTTCTTGCAACCGGAGGGGGCTTTGCAGAAATTATGGGGCATACAGTAAAACTACTTGTAGAGTCAGTTGAAAAATCTTCCGAAATTGATGCGCAACGTGCTGAAAAATCATTAGATCGTGCCAGAACCCGTAAATCAGAACAGGATTCTGAATTAAATGAAGTGAGAATAGAAGCTTCACTTACACGGGCATTGAACCGGTTACGGGTTTCAAAAAGATAAACAACAATTCCAACTGAATTCGAAAAAAACCGCCCGTAATTTCGTAGCGGTTTTTTTATGCCTGTATTGAATTAAACATGTATAAGCGCACACATACTTGTGGAGAACTTCGAAAATCCAATGTGGGGGAAGTCGTATCCTTAAACGGTTGGGTCAATACAGTGCGGCTGCACGGGCAGGTCGTTTTTGTGGACCTGCGGGACCGCTATGGGAAAACACAAGTTGTATTTGATACTGAATCCTTTTCCGGTGATTTTGAAGCCGTGAAAAAATTATCCATGGAGGATGTCCTTTCTATCCGGGGTACTATCAGTGACAGGGATGAAACCGCCATCAATCCAAACATCGACACAGGCGAAATTGAAGTAGCAGTTTCCGAATATATTATGCTAAATGAAGCGTCGCCACTGCCATTTGTATTGAATGACCGTGAAAATGCTGAAGAAAATCTGCGGTTAAAATACCGGTATCTCGAGCTCAGAATGGATGAACTCCAGCATAATATTTTAACGCGCCATAAAACATATCAGGCAACCCGCGGTTTTTTGTCCGATAATAATTTTGTAGAAGTGGAAACACCGGTACTTATGAAATCTACACCGGAAGGCGCCCGGGATTATTTGGTACCCAGCCGAATTCACAATGGAAAATTCTATGCACTTCCCCAGTCTCCACAGATCTATAAACAGATCCTGATGATCTCAGGGTACGATCGTTATTTCCAGATCGTGAAATGTTTCCGTGATGAAGATCTCCGGGCAGACCGACAGCCCGAATTCACCCAGATAGATATTGAAATGTCGTTTGTGGATGAAAATGAAATTTTCTTTCATATGGAAGGCATGACCCGTCATATATTCAAATCTGTGCAAAATATTGACCTTCCCGATCCATTTCTGAGATTGACCTACGCTGAAGCCATGGAAACCTATGGGTCCGATAAACCGGATCTTCGTTATGAAATGAGGCTCAAGGATGTGAAAGAATTCACAGATGTGTCCGAATTCAATGCCTTCAAATCTGCTGCAGTGGTTAAAGGACTTGTGGTTGAAGGCGGGGCAAAATATTCCAGGAAGATCATCGATGAATTAACCAACCATGTGAAAAAATACAAAGCAAAAGGGCTGGCCTGGATGAAGGCTGAAGATGGAGTATTTATGGGTGGCATCTCAAAGTTTTTCTCCGATGAATTACAACAATCCATGTTTGAAAAGCTGAGTGTGAATCATGGCGATATTTTATTTATGATCGGTGATAATGCTTCAATTGCCTTGAATGCTTTGGGGCACCTTCGAGTTGACATTGCCAGAAGGGAGAAATTGTTCAGTAATGATCAATTTATACCAGTCTGGATCACAGAATTCCCAATGTTTGATTATGATGATGAAACAGAACGGTTCATAGCCATGCACCATCCTTTCACTGCTCCAAGAGATGAAGACGTTGAGAAATTAGATTCAGATCCGTCCAATGCCCTGAGCCGCGGCTACGACCTGACTATGAATGGTAATGAAATTGCTGGCGGGTCAATTCGTATCCACTCACCAAAAATACAGGAAAAGGTATTTTCCTTGTTAGGTTTGAGCCAGGATGAAGCTGTAGAAAAATTTGGTTTTTTAGTGGAAGCTCTGACCTACGGAGCACCACCCCACGGCGGTATCGCCTTTGGATTTGACAGGTTGGTCATGCTCCTGGCCGGGACTGATAACATCCGGGATGTGATTGCATTTCCGAAAACCACATCGGCAACATCCATTATGGATCAAAGCCCCAGCAATGTTGGCATAGACCAGTTAAATGAACTGGGAATTCTGATAAAAAAAACTGAATAATAATTATTTAAGCAAGATTGTTCGTTTAGTTCCTAAAATCTTTCCATCCAGTTTCAGTTGATAAAAGTAAACACTGGAACTTAATCCATTTGAATCCCATACATTGGATTGTCCACTTTGGTGTTGATGTTGATTTACAGGAGTGTGACTGGTTTTAACCCAGATGCCATTTTAACATTTTTTTCTTAATTAAAATTAAAAAGAATGAAGATGAAAGTCCCACAGCACTAAAGATCATACACATTACCATGATCTGGTACCGGACAGCGATAAGAGGAGAAATTCCTGATAAAATTTGACCTGTCATCATCCCCGGCAGGGATACCAATCCCACTGCAAACAGGGAATTTGTGATTGGGATCAGTGCTGCCCTTAAGGCAATGCCCCTTGCTTCGAAATAATCCACATCCCTGTCCATTTCCGCTTTCAGGCGTTCTGCTGCCAGGCTGACACCGTTCATTGAACTGGCAAAGATCATTCCCGCCAGGGGTATCATGTAACGGGGCATGAACCAGGGACTCAATTTCAAAACGAATTGTGTTACCAGAACCAGTGTTAATCCGCCGCCGCCCAAAATTGAAAGCAGAGCAAATTGGTAAAAATTCCATCGGTTATCAGGAATGGTTCGAAGAGCGATCCAACTTGCAGCAAAAACCATAATAGACATAACACCAACGGTTATGGATGCACTATCAGACTCAAAAATGTAAGTGAGAAAATATCCAATGAGCAGAAGCTGGGCTAACATTCGGATTACAGCATAAATGGTGTTTTTCCACTCCAGTGACCATGCATGTAAAATTCCGATGACGATGGAGACTGGAATAAATACTACCAGCAAATAGGTAAAAGGGATAGTAGTGATAGATTCATTCATAATGGAAACTTATACAGGTATAGAAAGATGTAGAGACTATTTTATAGTTTGATTCCGAACTTGGTCAGCGCTGCAATCGTCAGCCAGTAGCATCCCATTG
>PBCV01000029.1 GCA_002717915.1 Fidelibacterota bacterium
GAAGGGAGGGCATGAAAAAGCCCTTTCATCATCAGGAACCATCAACTTTATTCCAAAAATGAGCTATGGGAACAGTGCTCTATTTAACCAGCAATTTGGCACCTATAACTATGGTAGCTATAATGGATTTGGATCTCTCGGTTTCAAATACGCCACCCTTAATTCAGGAATGGGAGAAGGCCAATTTTCTCAAGTATATAGTGACACATCTGCACCGGAAATACATACACATCACCAGCGAATATTTGTGAATACTGGATTTAGAAATGGCAAGAACTTGGAAATTCGGTTCATGGGTCTGCAAAATTTAAAAACCTTTAAAAATAATCGAACCAGTGATTCTGTTGATGTAAGCATGGAAAATATCATAGTTAAATTGAATCACGTCCATCCATTGGGCGGTTCCATTACTCTCTATGGGTTATATCAACAGTATAGAGGCTATGAGGCTACAACTATTGCTTCAAGGAATAAAAAGGATACCAACCGGGGATTTGGTTTTGAATTTGAGAAGGATATTAAACATGCTACTATCCGGATTACAAATGAGTCATCCTACCCAGCTTCAGATTGGGACGTAGATACATTACCCGTCTTTATCCGCAGGCAAAATTCTACCTTTACAGGATCATTTGAAATCTACCAGCCTGAAGAAGATAAAAAATTTCAGCTAAAGGACGTAAAGGTCGTATTTAGTAAGCATAGGGTATCCGATGTGCCTGATACTTCATTCGGTATCTATATGCCCCATAATTTCTGGAACCTTACAAACTCCCTGTTTACAGCATCCGTTTTAAATAAACAACCTGATAAAAGGATATTAATGTATGCGAACATGGGTAATGTATTCCGTGTACCCAGTTTGGGCGAAATCATTGCAAACCAGACACAAACATTGATTTCTGGTTTATCTGATATAGTACCTGAGCACAAATCAACCTATGAATTGGGGTTTAAGATGAAAAATGTGGTTCAGGAAAGTGAACGATCATACTCAATGACGATTTCCTGGTTCCGATATCATTATACAGATAAAATAAAACAATTCCAGCTGTCTGGAGCGCCAGTCCAGTTTCCTTTTAACATTGGCGAAGCTCGTCTTTCCGGTTTTGATTCACATTTAGTATTCAAACCCAGGAGAAAATGGATCCATTACACATCAACTTTTTCCTATTATTATTTTTCTGATCCAATGGCCTTTCAACTCCAGCCGGAAAGAATGATTAGGAATACGATTTCAATACATAATAAATGGTTTAATCTGGATCTCATTCACAGAGGCGAAAGTTCCCGTCAAATTACTACTGTAAAGAGTTCGGGAGCCATTAAACCTAATTTTTTAGAACCCATTACCAATTACGACATAAACCTTTCAACGGATATACAATATAGACATCTTAAAGGAATACTCAGTTTATCGGGAAGAAATTTGAATAATACTGCTCAGCAATTAGATGGCGTTTCAATCTATGACCGCCGTTATACGGTCAAATTAACACTGGCATACAAATGATGAGATTGGGCGCACTTTCATTCTTTCTTGTAAGCATTTCATGTACATCCAATCCGTTCTGGGAAGATGCAAAAAAAAATGAACTCACTTTATCCGGAATTGTGCATGCTGAGAATAATGAGACGGGTATTCCCGTATCGATATGGGTAGAAACACTTGATCTATATACCACCACAGAACCAGACGGAGTTTTTTCAATTCCAATTCCGAACACCCAATCAAACTCTGGAACCATTTCAGGCCCGGTCAAACTCTATTTTTTTATTCATAATTACAGCATGGATTCAGCTACGGTTTATTTTACAAATGGAGTGTTTTCTCGTGATCAAACCAATTTTTCGACCGATGGGCAACTATTAAATACGATAGAATTAAAAAAGATATTTTCTGGTACGGTTGAACTCCACTTTGGAGGCACTTCATTAAGTTTCCGTGACACAGTTCGGTTGTCCTTCCATTTGAATATTCATTCTTCTGTTTCTATTGATGCCTACAAATTCACCTGGGCTCATAATGATTTCCACTCAGGAGTCATCTTTAGAGCTCTTGATGATGATACTGTTTATACTTATCGATATTCAGTAACAAATGAATCTGGAATTACAATTGAAGATGAAATACATACGCTCAACTACCCCCATGATACGGCCCTGACTTGGACGTATTACATATTGAGCGATTCATTAGATCTTCCGGTTAATGCCTATGAAGTTTTACCCTATTTCCTAATTGGTCATGAATATTTTCCTGATGGACTGGCATCAGCGTTTGGTGGTGACCCTACCTTTACTATTTCAGAACATTATTTGAAACTACCCTCCGACATAGTGTCTGATACACTTACCATAGATTGAGTTGGGTCAAAATTGCATATTTTAATTCCAAGGACTCAAGGAGTTGTCATAACTTAATGGTCTATATTTATTAACAATTAGGAGTATTTATTAATATGTCTTTAAATGTACATGAATTTACCGATGAAAATTTTGATACCGATGTCACTCAATCTGACCTGCCTGTACTGATTGACTTTTGGGCCGTATGGTGCGGACCCTGTAAAGCAATTGCGCCCGTTATTGAAGAAATAGCTGGTGAGTATGAGGGCCAAGTTAAGGTAGGTAAAGTTGACGTGGATCAAAACCAGAATACCGCCATGAAATTTGGCGTGAGAAGTATTCCCACCTTACTGGTTATAAAAGATGGGGAAGTTGTTAATCAAATTGTCGGTGCAGTTCCTAAAGGGAACATTACCGATATTTTGAAAGAAGTTATTTAATTAATTACAAACGAAAAGGGAAATGAAGCGAAAGGTCATTATCATTGGCTCAGGACCTGCAGGACTCACTGCAGCAATTTATTCAGCAAGGGCAAATTTAGAACCCCTTGTATTTGAAGGTTCCCAACCAGGTGGTCAACTTACCATTACAACGGATGTTGAAAATTATCCCGGTTTTCCAGATGGCATCATGGGACCTGAAATGATGGATGAGTTTAGAAAACAGGCACAACGTTTTGGTGCAGAATGTATATTCAAAACAGTAGATAAAGTTGATTTTTCTAAACAGCCTTACTCCGTATGGGTCAATGATGAAGAATATTCCGCAGAAGCGATTATTATTTCAACCGGTGCATCGGCACGTCTTCTTGGGCTACAATCAGAAACAGAGTTAATGGGGCACGGCGTATCAGCCTGCGCCACCTGCGATGGATTTTTTTTTAAAGAGAAAAAAGTTCTCGTGGTTGGTGGTGGTGATTCTGCCATGGAAGAAGCAACTTTTTTAACCAAGTTTGCATCTGAAGTTGTGCTGGTTCACCGCCGGGAAGAATTCCGGGCATCCAAGATCATGGTAGACCGTGCATTGTCAAATCCCAAAATATCAGTTGAGTACAATTCGACAGTTGAAGATATTCGGGGTTCAATGGAATCGGGTGTAACGGCTGTTCTACTTAAGGATACCAAAACGGGCGATGTCCGTGAGATGGCATGTGAAGGGGTGTTTATGGCTATTGGGCATTTGCCGAATACACAATTATTCAACGGCAGCCTTAATATGGATGATCAAGGATACATCATCACACAATCAGACTCTACACATACTAGCCTTGAAGGGGTGTTTGCCTGTGGTGACGTACAGGATCATGTGTACCGCCAGGCTGTAACTGCTGCCGGAACAGGCTGTATGGCAGCCTTAGATGCTGAACGGTGGCTGGAACAATAGTTTTACAAATCGCTTAAAGAACCATTCCCTTTTCCAATGGACCAAAGGTCCTGAAAGGATAAGAAAATGGCACAGACAAAAAGACTCATTTTTAAGGTCACGGACTTGGAGAAGTCCTTTGGCTCTTATAAAGCATTAAAGGTCAATAAACTCGAAATACACCCCGGAACTATATATGGAGTTATCGGGACGGTGGGAAGCGGTAAATCCACTTTATTAAATATACTCTCTGGTGTTGAACAGCAGTCATCCGGTGTCGTCCTTTACGATGATCAACCCTATGAAAGAAACTGGTTAGGCAGGATTGTTGCGCACGATGAAGTTTTTTATTCACGGCATCCAGAAATTCATGGTTCGGGTCAAACTGTGTCCTCCTACGTTGCAGGAAAATTTGGCAAGAAAAAAAATGTAATTGAAAATCGGTATTTTAATGAAGGAAGTTTTAAAAATTTATGGAATCGTAAAATTAAAGAAATTTCCAGAGGTGAACTTCACTGGTTGGGAATGATCCTGGCCTGTGAAGTGGATCCCCGTGTTTTATTAATCGATGATTACGGTATGTATTTCAATGGAGGTATGGAAAAGGATTTCCGTAATCAAATTACAAAGATGAATCGGACCTTAGGTACAACCATAGTATTAAGTGCCCCATCTGATATAAACCTGAAGCATTTCGCATCTGTTCTGATTTATATGGATCATGGGCATATTTCAAAAATCCGTCCAGGTATATCAAGAAAAACAAACAGAAATAATAAATCTGAAAGGAAACATCACCATAATCATCGAAACAAAAAGAAAAGGCAGAACCGCAACCGAAGGTAAAAAATCGTTTTATGGTTTTTGGAATATCATTAATGTCCCCGGATTTAAAATTCTGATTGAATCATAACATGAATATCAATATAGAGCATTTATTATCTCAATTTTCCAAAAAACACATCCTTGTTATCGGTGATGTAATGCTGGATAAATATGTCTGGGGTAGTGTGGATCGAATGTCTCCGGAAGCACCTGTTCCGGTGGTAAAAGTAGAAAAAAAAGATTATCATGCCGGTGGTGCTGCGAATGTGGCAGAAAATATTCATGGATTAGGCGGTGAAGTCACACTCATTGGCCTTATAGGTGACGATCCAGACGGTGAAACTTTACAATCCATATTGAAAAAGGACAATAGGTACTCTTTTCAATATCTCATTGAAGACAATCATCAAACAACAGTAAAAACCCGGGTCATGGCCCAGGGTCAGCAAGTGGTGCGAATGGATGATGAAATTATAGATCATCCATCATCAGAGATTACTGAGTCCTTAAAAGCATCCATTACCAAATCAATGACGGCTGTAGATGGCATTATTCTTCAGGATTATGAGAAAGGTATATTTTCTAAAGAAACTATCCAGTGGATCATGGATGAGGCGAAACAGAATTCAATACCGGTGTATGTCGATCCTAAAGAAACTAATTTTTCAGCGTACTCAGGTGCCCGTTTATTTAAACCTAACCTATCAGAATTTTATAAAAATGTGGAAAGCCCTTCCGCATTTGAATCGGCTGCGAAATCATTAAGATCAGATAACCAATATGAGATTCTCTTAGTCACGTTGGGATCTGATGGGATGGCCCTTTTTTATAACAAAGAAAAGAAGAAGATTCCAACTCAGGCTCGGTCCGTACACGATGTATCTGGAGCAGGAGATACGGTTATTGCAACCTTTACCCTATGTGATCTGTGTGGAGTTGAACCGTCCGAATCAGCATGGCTGGCAAATATTGCTGCAGGCCGTGTATGCGAAGAAGTCGGGGTTGTGCCTGTGAATACCAATACCTTAGTTGAAATAGTAAACCACCATCGCGATTGAATTGCAATCGGATGATGGGCCGTTTATTTATATTTATTTACCTGTTGATCGTACTTACCCAGGTCTGTGGACAACCTGATTCCCGCTTTCGTCCTTTTGACTGGGTATTGTATCGAGGAGCAGGCTCGATTACGTCCATTACAGAGGGATACACATTTGCCTATATTGGTACAGAATCAGGGGGACTGAAACGGTTTAATCTTTTTGGAAATAATTTTGATGATCCGATCACAACGGCTCAAGGATTAAAAGATAATCATATTACAGCAACTCATTTTGATATGCAGACCGGTTTAATCTGGGTGGCTTCACCGGACCATATCCAATATTCATTTTCAAGGGAAGGAGACTGGTATGCCAACGATCTCCAAACCATCGGTCTTTCAAGATATGACAGGATCAAGCGGATAGGTTCATCATCAAACTTCATCTGGCTTCAGGCACGATCATCTTTTATAAAATTAGATCATTCATCGGGTACCCTGATAGGAATCTATCCTTCACCGGACGAGATTTCAATACAATGGAGCAGTGGTCCCTATACGGGTCAAAGCGATCTTAATGAAATTTTTATGAATTATAGTGTCATGGATGGGTGGATTTTAAATGGCGATGACCTGATTGATAGACTCGGCAGAAGAATCCCTATCACAACGGGATTTATTGGGCGACATGGAAATGTATTTGCCGGTGCTGAGGACGGAACTGTTTTCTATGGTACAACTACTATGGAGACATTTTCACCTTTAATTCCCGATATTTCAAATACCGATGTTACAGCAATCTATGATGATGGAAATACACTTTGGCTGGGCAGCCAGGATTTTGTTTCATCGAAAGGTATTTCCTGGATGGATCCACACTCCATTGAATCCCAGGTCTACTCATTTGAAGAAACGATCAACATGACTCCATCCCCTATTTTTTCTTTGTATGCCACTGATTCTGAATTGTGGGCCGGAGGTGACAATATTTTACTCGTATTTGACAGAAAAGAAGATTTCTGGCGTACCTTGGGTGAAGAAAGAGGAGCACCTCCAGGAAAAATTTGGGACCTTTATGGAGATCCGGTTCATGTTTGGGCAGGGTCATCCATGGGATTACGGCGTATTGAACGGTCTACACGGCGTGAAGACCCCATTGGCATAGAATATTTATTTAACCAGGTTCCGGTTTATGATATTGAGGGCATCGAAGATAAAATATGGATTGGTTCAAGATCGGGTATATTTATATATTCGGAAGATAATCCGCAATTAAGGCAGGGGCATGATATGGGCAGAAAAGATTTTCCGGAACAAATGCATCGGATCACTGCCATTCAGGAATTTGAAAGAGTAATCTATGTTGTTGGCGATATGGGTATCGCTAAATTCGACCTGGAAGAAAAAGTGTGGGATCTTATTTTTACTTCAGGTGTATACCACGATAAAACAGTATATTCCTTGGCAGTGAATAAAAGATACCTGTTTTTAGGCACGGAAGATGGTTTGGTAAGGGTGAATAAGAAAACTGGCTTTGTTAAAGATTATTCCTTCTCTTTTCTTGGACAGGGAAATGAAATTGTTCTGGAAGGAAACACTCTTTGGCTTGGAACATCAAACGGATTGGTAAAATTCAAATGGAAAAGAGACTTATAAAACGCTCAATCATATACATCGTCACATTACTTATCCTGACTAGTATTGGGTTTACCCAGAGATATGGTCGGTCAAAAAAACAAAAGTCGAATGTGGAAAAATTTCTCTTGGTTCCATTCACAGAAGCAATGGATTCCGATTCCATCAAAATTGTTACCTACATTGAAATTCCTTTTTATACACTTCAATTTGTAAAAAAAGGAGAGTTATTTTCAGCATCCTATCAGGCATCAATCGGAATTAAGGATAAACATGGCCAGGACCTTGCCCATCAGGTCTGGACCGATTCCATCAAAGTCAATTCCTATACGGATTCTAAATCAGTTGTTAAGAATCGTAAACATTTCACCATTTTCAACATGCCGGTGGGGAAAAAATATGAAGTGGTCGGTGAACTTCAGGACTCCGATACCCGAAAGAAGGGTATCTTAAAAAAGAAAATTGATCTAAGAGACTACACCAAAAGACCGACATTAATGAAGCCTAATTTTTTATTAGAACTTGCTGGGGAGTGGGGGTTCAAAAAAGGGAAGATCCCAACCCGGGGTTATAGGGTCAGAGAAATTGGTCAGGGAGTTGATTTGAACATTTCAGGTTTTGTAAACCCTGGAGCCTTTGAAGTAGATTTATTTTTAACGAATGGAACAGCTGTTGATTCTTTAATTCAAAGATTTAAAGGAAGCGGAGAAAAAGGTTATTTCAATGAAACTATTTTTATTCCCTCAAATAAGTTTAGCTCATTGAAAAATGATTTTAGGATTGTTTTAAATCAGAAAAAGAGTACGGATGAAAAAAAAGTTTCCTTTATAACCTATAAGCCAGGGGTGTCTAATTTTGTCCATAATATTGATCTAGCACTAAAACAGATGAAATATGTGATGACAAATGAAGAAAGAGTTTCCTTGAAGGGACAATCAAAAAAAAATAAAGAACAAATATTTTATACCTTGTGGAAAGAAAGGGATCCAACCCCGACAACAGAATACAACGAATTAATGGAAGAATATTATGGTCGGGTGTGGTATACTAATGAACATTTTGATGCTTGGCAGCCCGGATGGGAAACAGATCGTGGAATGATCTATATATTATTTGGTCCACCGGATGAAATTCAACGCACCAATCCATCCACTTCAACCGCTTCTCTTTACCAGGTCTGGAGCTATTACAAGATCAGTAAACAATTTGTTTTTAGAGATCAGAATGGTTTTGGTGATTATCGTTTAGACACACCCTTTTTAGGCGCTGGACTATGATCCTGGAACGGTTTTCCCATAGTGGGATACAGTCTTTTAAAAAATGCCCTGCCCAATTTAAATACCGCTACATAAATCAAATTTATAAAAAAGATGAGGGAATAGAAGCGTTCCTGGGTAAACGGGTTCACGAATCCATAGAATATTTATATACGCAGGTGAAATCTAGTGTGGTACCTTTAGCAGATGAAGTATTCAAACTTCACAGATCCCTCTGGAAAGAAAAATGGCATGATCGTGTTGCAATTGTATACCGGGATAAAACTGCGCGGGATTATTTTCATTTAGGTGAAAAATGCCTTGCCCGTTTCTATCGATTAAACTACCCCTTTGGTGACAATGTAATTGCAAATGAGCATGAAATGGTTTTTCTCCTTGATCAGGATGAAAGTTATAAAATTAAAGGAATAGTAGATAGACTGGATCATGATGGTACCGGGAATTGGGAAATTCATGATTATAAAACGGGTAAGCGAGCCATGTCTCAAAATGATGCAGACAAAGATCATCAACTGGCGCTATACCAGATAGGTTTGATGGCTGAAGTAAAAGAGTTTAAATCCATTAAGTTGATATGGCATTTTATACAGCAAGGGATTAGAGTTGAATCAATAAGAACAATGGCTGCGCTCCGCAAGGTTATTGATGAAACAAAAAAAACAATTGATATAATACGCGATACATTCAATAAAAATGGNGAATTTCACCCAAAANAATCAATNTTATGCAACTGGTGTTATTATTGGGAGGAATGCCCAGCNNAATCTGGTACTAANCCANACATAAAGGCTTAAGATGCAATCATTGACTCACGACCANANCGAGGCAATCCGTTCTGCACTCCNGTCCAATGATGTAGATGAAATNCATAAACGGGTGTTATCCANCATGCTCAATGAANACTCNGGAAAGGATTCATCTGCTGTACTCTATGTAGACGGTGCTGCAGACCTTCATTCNAAAACAGCCGGAATTGGNGGTGTAGTTTACATAAATCAAGATGAGGTATTTTCTTTTTCTGAACCNCTATTTGAAAAAACAAATAACGAAGCCGAATATCTGGCANTATTAANAGGAGTTCAAGTAACACTTGAATTAAAGNTAATTAAAATAGATATATACTCCGATAGCGAATTAATCGTGAAACAAATTAACGGGGACTATAAAATAAAAAATGACAGAATGAAGGTGCTCCATTCCAGGGTAATCTCAGAACTGAATCGGTTGAATCATTGGACAATAACTCATATAATGAGAGAAAAAAATATTCGGGCAGACGAATTGAGCAAAATGGGAATGCAGCAGGCTCGACACTCTTAAATAATGGAAATGGCTGGTTAACTCTCCAATATATTCTACGTAAATTAGCAACAATACTCTTATTACATCTTAAGTACTACTAACTATGTCTTCTGTATTATTCCCAAACGTCGTTAATTGGATATCCGGTGATGTTGCCATTGACCTAGGCACCGCCAACACACTAATCTGGCTTAAAGGACGGGGAATTGTCGTAAATGAACCCTCCATCGTCACGAGAAATGTGCACAACGATACCATTGTAGCGGTGGGTGATGAAGCCAAGGCAATGTTGGGGAAAACACACCGTGAATTGGAGACCATTCGCCCGTTGCAGGATGGTGTAATCGCCGATTTCAAAATGACAGACGGGATGCTTCAAGGGTTTATACGTAAAATCAATTTAAACCGTCTCGCACGCCCCCGCATGGTAATATGTGTTCCCTCGGGTGTAACTGAGGTCGAAAGAAGAGCCGTTAAAGATTCTGGAGAGCGGGCTAATGCAAGGGAAGTTTACTTAATTGAAGAACCGGTTGCCGCAGCAATTGGGATTGGGCTCGATATCAGCCAGCCCGTTGGAAACATCATTGTGGATATTGGCGGAGGAACGACGGAGATTGCTGTAATATCTCTCAATGGAGTAGTGACCAAAGAAACCATCAGGATCGCCGGTGACGAAATGGATGAAGCTGTTTTGCAGTGGTTTAGGAATGAGCACAAACTTGAAATTGGTCTTAGCATGAGTGAAAAAATAAAAATATCCGTCGGATCGGCTATGAAAATGAAATCAGCGGATATCGCAGTAAAGGGTCGTGACCTGGTATCGGGAATTCCAAAAACAATTGAGGTGTCATCGGATGAAATTCGCCAAGCGTTAAAGGATCCAGTCAACCAGATCGTAGAGGCTGTGAAACGGTGCTTGGAGCAAACACCGCCTGAACTCGCTGCAGATATATTGGAACGGGGTATTATCCTTGCTGGAGGCGGGAGCCTACTTAAAGGAGTTGACCAGATTATCCGGGAACGGACCAATGTACCTGTAAATGTTTCTGAAGACCCATTGCTATCCGTGGTAAGAGGCACGGGTATGGTAATGGAAAACCTTAAAAAATACCAAGCAGTGTTGCTATAGGAGTGTATGTACGGCATTTACCTGGCACTTGTCCAGCATAAAGATCATGTTCTTTTCGCACTTTCCTTATTCCTTTCAAGTTTTTTACTTTTAAATAACTCTAATCCCCAAATGGGAATCATTCGTGGCAAAGCTGCCGAGATGGTTTCTTTTGTTTCATCTCCTCTCACATGGGTGAAATCGTTGATGTTTCTTGAAGAAGAGAATCAACTTCTTCGGGAAAAAAACCTGGCCCTGTCTCTCCAAATAGAGTCGATGCTCAATCTACAGAAGGAAAATGAAGAATTGCTGGGGATGCTCGATTTTAAGCGGCAAACAAAATTACTCATCAAACCCGCAAGAGTTGTGAATAAGGGGATTCAGCCAAACCTGCTCTCTATTGTCATTGATGGCGGGAAAGAAGACGGTATTGATAAAAATCAACCGGTACTGACTCCCAAGGGCGTAATTGGGAAAACGGTTGAAGCAGGGGAATCGGCCTCCATCGTTCAATTGATTACGGATGCAAATTTCCGCTTGAGTGTTCGGATTTTGCCCAGTGGTGCTACGGGAATTTTACGGCGGCTGAAAAGTGGTACTGCACAAATCCGGGAAGTGCAAAAAAATGTGGAGATTAATATAGGAAACAAGGTCATTACATCCGGGTTCAGCGATATTTACCCACCCGGTTTGCCGGTTGGGACTGTATCGGGAGTGTATGATGATCGCGGGAGTTTCCAAAAAGTAGTTAATGTTAGTTTGCCGAATGATATGAGTGCCTTTCAATATGTATTTGTTATTATTGAGAAATCAAATGAAATGGACTGACTATATTATTCCCGGGTTGTTTGTATGGTTAATGCAATTGATTCTTTCAGATTTTCTCGCAATAGAAACAGTGCGCCCTGACTTTCCAGTTATACTGATATTGTACTGGTCTGTAAAATATGGACGTGCCGTAGGTACGGTCTCTGGATTCCTGTTGGGTCTTTTAGTTGATCTTTCCGGAACTGCGACTTTTTTTGGATTATCTCCATTAATTTATTCGGTTACAGGATATCTTGGTGGAAATCTTGCAGGATCCTATTCCAAGATAAATCCGTTTTATTTTTCAATCACATGGATCACCATACTTGCATTTCAATTTTTAATTTTTTGCGGCGTGCAATATCAGGATTTATGGTTCATTAATTGGCATCTATTTTTTGGAAAATGGCTAGGTACTACCCTATACACACTCTCCTTTATAGGTATCCTGCAGTTTATTTACCCACTCCATAGGGTAGCATGATGTTAAAAGCGGACAACATTGCATCGCTACGTCAGTATTATTTTGCTGTTGGAATTACATGGGTCTTGATTACAGTCCTGATATTGAGATTTTTCCAAATCCAGATTCTTGGCTATGCCCAGTATTCACAAAAAGCAAATACCAATAGAATCAGGAAAGTTACTACATCGGCTCCCCGAGGCCTTATTCTTGATAGAAATGGTCAAATCTTAGTAGATAACCTTCCAACCTATATATTAAAGGCGGTTCCCGGTGAATTGTCACAGAAGGGTAAAACATTTGGTTTGATCTCAGATATCATCGGTCTGGACTCCAATACGGTATTAAAAAACTATAAAAAATATTACCGTGGAAGATTTATACAAACACGGCTGGCCAAAGATCTTACATTTTATCAAGTATCTAAACTGGAAGAAAATAGACTAAATCTTGAGGGTATCTATTATCAACAATTTCCTGAGCGCTATTTTCCATCTGATGTAAAAGCATCTCATATCCTGGGATATGTTAGGGAAGTCGACCGCAGCATTAGAGAATCATCAACCAATGCAAATGAGTACGAACTGGGTGATATTATAGGTTGGACTGGGTTAGAAAGGAGTTATGAACACTTTTTGAAAGGTCAACGTGGCGTACAATTTTACCAGGTTGATGCATATGGCAGGGAGGTGGGACATGTGGCTGATTTTCCGCCGCGCGATCCTGAACCGGGTCAAAATATTATTACTACCATTGATATTAATGTTCAGAAGAAACTTGAATATATAATGGAGGAAAGACGTGGTGTCATTATTGTAGGGCTCCCAGAAACTGGGGAGATTTTAGGGGCAGTCAGCGCACCGGATTATAAACCGGAGCTATTTACAGGACTGATTTTGGAGAATGACTGGAATTCAGTATTATATCATCCCGAAAAACCCCTTGTCAATCGTTTTAGCCAAGGATTGTACCCACCCGGTTCAATCGTAAAAATGATAACAGCATCGGTCATGATGGATAATCCAGATTTTGACCCTCATGCTGAGCAAATATGTGAAGGTGTCTACCAGTTTGGGGATCGGGTATTCGCCTGCTGGTATACAACAGGACATGGTAGTGTAAACCTCACTTCATCAATATTACATTCATGCGATATTTATTTTTATAAAACAATACAATACTATGAACTTGCTAAACTGGCCCAGTATTTTCGATTATTCGGTTTTGGCCAACCAACTGGAGTGGATATTGTAGGGGAGTTAAAAGGAACGGTCCCTACCGCAAGCTATATGAACAACCGGTATGGTCGGTTTGGTTGGAGTAAGGGGGCTCTGTTGAATTTTTGTATTGGTCAGGGTGAAATCTTGGTAACACCAATGCAGGTCTTTAATTACGTTAATTTATTGGCCACTAGGGGACAGGCTCTTAGGCCACATTTTGTAAATGTGGATCAAATTTCGGAAAATATTAAACCTAATTTGAATACAGAAACTTGGGACAGGATCATTTTTGATATGGGTCAAGTTATCACTCATAAAAATGGTACAGGGAAACGTGCCCTTCCATTGATCCCGGGAATGAAAGTTTATGGTAAAACAGGTACGGCTGAGAATCCGCATGGAGAAGATCATGCCTGGTTCATTGGCTGGATGAACTACCATGAAAAAAATTATTCAATTGTGGTGTTGCTAGAAAATGCCGGCTCTGGCGGGGTTGTTGCCGCCCCTGTTGCGCGAGAAGTATTCAAAGATATCGTTAAAGTCAATCAATTGGTTTCAAGATGATAGGATCCCAATCTATTCCCTATAAGGAAATGCCCCTTAGAATTATTTGGTCTGTTGCCTTTCTTTCTATAGTAGGCCTGGTTGTGTTAAACAGTATATCCCAGCAATATCAGGGAGGGTTTTTTAATACCCCATTTACCAAGCAATTTTTGTTTTTATTCCCTGCAGTTTTAATCGCTTTCATTATAATCTTTATTCCCAGATACACCATTCATAAGTATACGTACACATTGTATGCTTTGGGAATTATCTTTGTTTTGCTCCCATACACAGGAAATCCTCATGCTGGCACCTACCGTTGGTTTGACCTTGGTTTACCTTTTGCAATCCAGCCCAGCGAATTTGCAAAAGTGTTTACAACACTAGCCCTAGCAAGGTATTTATCAGACCATACCCTGCAAATGAAACACTTTACCTCGATTATAATACCTATCGGCCTGGCGTTGGTGCCAACACTTATAGTTATGAACCAACCTGATTTAGGTACAGCAATCGTTATGATGACTCCTATATTACCCATGCTTTATTGGTCTGGGGCACGGCCATTTTACCTGTTTCTTGTATTGGCTCCAATATTCAGTATGGTCACTGCGTTTCATACGACTGCATTCACACTGTGGGCCATTGTATTGGGGGTTGTCATTATCACCGCAAGACCTAAATTGGTGCTGTCTCTTTTCTTGTTTTTTGGAAATATTTTCCTGGGTCTTCTATCGCCTTATGCTTGGAATTCACTCACATTGTACCAGCAAAATAGAATACTGACTTTCATTAACCCGGAAAAAGATCCACTGGGTGCTGCCTACCAGATTATTCAAAGTAAAACTGCAATTGGATCCGGGGGGCTATTAGGAAAGGGATGGGGAGAAGGAACCCAAACTCATTTGAAATTCCTGCCGGTTCAGGACTCTGATTTTATTTTATCTGTCATCGGTGAAGAAATGGGCTTTATGATGATTTCGACTATATTAATCGTCATTGGATATTTGATTATGCAGATCCTTAAACGTTCATTTTTGTCAAAAGATCGTTTTTCCAGTTTAGCCCTGATTGGTATTGCAGCAATTCTACTTGCTCATGTTTTTGTAAATACGGCGATGACAGTTGGACTTATTCCTGTAAAAGGATTGCCATTCCCGTTTCTATCAGCCGGCGGATCATTTTTGATTGCCAGTTATATCATGGTTGGACTCGTGCTAAAACTGAGTGTGAATTATACTGACTGATAAACTTATTTGAAGGAAGAATTGAAAACGGTAAATTCATCTCCGATTTGCCGAATAAAAAGGGTTATCAGATGACAAATCGATCCAATTATATCATTACACTCATACTTGCATCCATTCTAATGGGTTCTTTTTCTTTTGGCCAGAGTAAGGATTCCGCTAGGGAACTAAAACGGCTCAACGCAAAAATAGACCGGGTCAGGGTTATGGTGGATTCACTTGAGTTGGATAATCAAATATTGTTGCCTGAACTCATGTCTGCATTCAGGCAAGCAGTAAAGAGTAAAGCACAACAGGATTCCATCACACTTGTCATCTTAAAAAGAATTAATACTCTAAGTAACAAAATAGCAAATTTAGAAAACCAATCCCGGTATATGGACAGTACGGCATTAGAGATATTTCATAAACTCGTTCTAGTGGAAAATAAGATTGTCACATTAACGAATAGCTATAATGAGATGGCAAAATTAAAATCAGGTGAGCCTATCTCATCTGAGCCAAAATTTAATTCAGCCCAGTATAAACAAACCTATATGACCAGCCTGGGACATTTCCAAAACCAAGAATTTCCTGAAGCTATAGCTGGATTTAACGACCTAGTCTCATCCGATGCGACCAATGATCTTGCAGATAACAGTCAATACTGGCTTGCAGAGTGCTATTATTCCCAAAAAGACTTTAAAAGGGCAATTGCAGAATTTGAAAAGGTATTTACCTATGCTGGCACGGATAAGGATGATGACGCCCAACTCAAGATCGGGCTTTCCTATCAGAGTATAGGAAATGTTGAAAAAGCGCGAGAAGAATTTCAACGAATGATAGATTATTTCCCGGGAAGTGAGTATTACCCAAAAGCTAAAGAAGCTTTGAAACAATTATCTGTTAATTAGCATCTTCACAAAACCTCAATGTCAAAAAAACTATATTATCTGACAACGGAGATCATTCCGTTTGCCAACGTCACGCCGTTGGCAGAATTCTCTACAAAAGTACCGCTGTCCTTGCAGGAAAAAGGCCATGATATTCGAACCATTATTCCAAAATATGGATATGTAAGCGAACGAAAGTATATATTACGGGAAGTGATAAGACTCAGGGAAATTCCTTTCCAATTTAATGGGCATGAACAGGTAGCCAGTGCAAAGAGTGCGTTTATTCCCAAAACCAGGGTACAGGTCTATTTTCTTGAGGACGACCACTGGTTCACACCTTTAACAAACTTGGTCTATAAATCTAAAAACGGTCGAGTACTGGCTGATAATGGTGAGCGCTATGGGTATTTTGCGAAAGCAGTCCTGAGTACATTACCCCATCTATTTTGGTCACCTGATATTTTTATTTGTAATGGATGGCAGAGTGCAATGGTTCCTGGAATATTCAAAAGGCATTTTGAGGGAACCAATGAGTTTTATGAAAATATACAGACAGTTATGGTTATCCATGACCTGAATGAATACTCTGAAGTCTCAAGGAAGGACCTTGAAATAGCTGAAGTCCCAATACATGATTCACTGAAAGGAAAGATGCTCAATGTTTATGATGTTGCTTCATTTGATGCTGATTCTATCATCATTTTTGATAAACCCTCTGCTCCCATATCAAAAACACTATTAAAGCAACCCGGAATTAAAGCAAATAAGAAAAAAGTATCTGTGATCAATTGGTCCGATGACGAGATGCCGGATTATCAAGCGATTGCAGATGAGATGGATAAAATATTAAAGAAACTTTCTGACTGAGTTTTCATATAATTACACCCCTATGAAGATTCGCGATTCCAGTCTTAAGTTTCTTGGTGTATTGATTTTTACTTTCACGGTCTGGCACTGTTCAGAAAATCCGATCCAGAGTGATCTCAGTCATTCAACGATATATCTGGATACGTTAACTATCCGTGAAATATCAGGTACAAACTACTGGGTTGCACCCAATCTAGGTTCTAATGAAAAATTATACCTGGGTACCAAGAATGGATTAAATGTACCGGTTTCATTTATAGAAATAGAAACTCCCAGTCCCAATTATTGGAATTATTATTATGACAGTACTATTACTATTGATAGTCTGCATTTTAAACTGTATACAAATGATAGTCTTTTAGGTTTGAAAGAAGTTTTACTACCATTCCTCTATTTTAAATCAGGATTTCATTTTGACGAATCTGAAAATACATATCTTGATTTTTCAGGATTTACAATTTCCGATTGGATAGAGCTTGGGAGTCCAAGAATTAAAATAAATACAGTAAAAGATACAGTTTTTACTTCTGATGATTCCATCATGACTATTTCTGATAATTATCTTTCAACTGAGTTAGTATGGGATATTATGAGTATTATAGATAATCTAACTTTTTCTAAAAATAATAATAACAATACTCCACTTATCTCAACAGGTGAACGCACTTTTTCCATATATAATCCTCAGATAGATTACTTTGAAGCATTCAGTGAAGAGGCTACCACAGGTGAAAAAGATCCAAAGGTCCTAATGTATTATCGCCGCAGTGTGATCACAGGCGATAGCACTACTATCGATACAACATCAGCAACGATCTATTCAAGTGGTGATCTTTCAATTATTGAACCAAATGTAATGGCCTTGGATTCAACCAAGTTGGGGCTAAGCAATGGGATGGGCCTTCGATCTGTAATGAATATTTCATTTTTGTCAAGTTCATTGCCTGCAGGTTCTATCATTCGCAGTGCAGATTTAATTTTACCGATTGATACAACCCTAAGTTCGCCTAGCTACACTGTAATACTTGATCCTATTGAAACAGATAGTTCTGCAATCGATAGTGTTGCCGTATACGAAAAAGATCCATACAATGGAATTGGCTATCCATATCGGGTCTCATCAGACTCATCAAACTGGAGATCAACATCTGCCAACTTGGGATGGGGACATGACTTATTTATTGTTTCAATAAAAAATATTTTACAGAACATTGCATTGGAGAACGAGACGATTCTTGGATTTAAGGTCGTTGCAAATGAAAAGAATGATCCATTTGAATCTATCTGGTTTGATCTGCATCATAGCTCAGTACATCCTAGAGTGGAAATCATCTATGTGGCTGATTAACACAATAGTTTCTTTATTTCTATTATTGTCTATAGGGTTAGCCCAGGGTAGGATGAATGCTTTTGGATTAGGGCATTACTATCATAACCAGGGGATAAGAAATGCGGCTGATGGTATTACAAATCTTACCCCTTCCTTCCAGGATAATGTATCCCTGTCCAATCCATCCACCTGGCACAACCTTGATTTTACTTATTTATCCTTGTCGTACAGCGGGAATAATAATTCGATGTCGAACTCGACATTATTAAATGGGTATTCCAGTCTTTCAAATGCGGTCTGGATCGTTCCCATTAAGTCTAAATCATCCCTGGGAATTAGTTTAGCACCCTATTCCGATCAAAGAATTTCTGTGACAGACCAGGATACAGCAGTATTCCATGCTTTTGATGATACATTAAATGTTGCTAGATCCTTCGACAGGTCAGGCGGTATCATGTCCTTTAAAGTAGGATCATCTTATTTATTGAGCGATGTGCTTAGTCTTGGTATGACGTTTAATATTCTTTTTGGATCAGCGAGACAAAATGAAGTCATGAATTTTGGTGGAAGTGCTGTAGTTCAAAGTTCACGAATGCGGTTTTATGGAATCTTAAATGAATTTTTTATCTCTATCACTTTAAGGGATAATTTAAAAGCATTTTCAAGTTACACCTATTCCATGAAACCCTTGGAAGGTGTTTACGAAGAAAAACATTTATTCGATGATGCAAATGGAAATGGGTATCATGATTTCTATACACCTTACTATGATTTCCCCTTTCCGGATAGTGTATCCGCAGAACCTGAAGTCCGCTTGGCAAATCTTCATAGTCCCATTGGTTATCACTTAGGATTAAGTCAATTTATAAATACCCGCACATCCATAGCTTTTGAATTTGGCGTTATTAATGATGATGCTGAAATTAGTGATCGGGTCTATATACCATTAGATAACTGGATAACTCGCACAAACACTGCCCATATATCATTCTCTAGATATCCAAATGACCTATCTTTAAATTTGTACGATAAATTATCTTTTAAATTTGGATTAACGTATTATAATCATATCCTGAACGATCAAACATCATCTATTACAGAGGTTGGAGGTTCTTTAGGGCTAGGATTTATATTCAAACCTGTGGGAAATCAGATAGATATAAATTATTATTTAGGAACTAGAGAATATCCAGATATAGCTGACGCAGAATTAGTACAACAGATCCAGCTTGGCATCAGCTTAGCTGATCTTTGGTTTGTTAAAAGGAGACAAAAATAATTATGTTTAAAACAAAGATAATTTCCATCGCTGTCGGAATGTTCTTCATCATCGTATGTGTGCCCCCTGAAAAGGGTGGGAGTAACCTTTCGCAGGACAGGGCAAAGCTGGATTCGCTAAGGAAAGTACGCTGTCCTCGGTTAATGAGCAGCGCTGCTGAATATTACAGGAACCGGGATTGGAAACAGACTGTAAAAATTTATAAGGAAATAACAACTCTTGATTGCGANGAATGGAATCCCGTTTATGCCCCACCTCAGGAAATCTACCAGTATTATGCCATCGCGTATGAGCAAATGGGNAAATTTGACAGCTCCGAGTTCGTGTTACTGGATGGATTACAAAAATTACCAAAAAATGTAGCATTAAGAAAACGACTGGCTTATTCGTATAAAAAACAAGGTGAACTTGATCAGGAAATAATTGAGTATGAGCGGCTTGTAGACATGGTACCAGATGATATTTCTGTGATGAATGACTTATCGAAGCTGTATAAAGAAAATGAACGCTTTGATGACCAGATTTTTATTTTAGAAAAGATACTCAAATTGGACGAAAGTAATGAGATAGCCCANAGCGAACTTGCCATGGCATTCGAAAGCAGCGGCAGAGATCCATTGGATATCTATAGAAAGCGGTATGAAAATAATCCTGATAACTTAAGTTATGGCCTGGATTATTCTGACCGNTTAAATCAGGTAGATCGTTTTGAAGATGCCATACCTATTCTTAAGAACGTTATCAGACAAGACCCCAGCAGTAAACTTGCATATCGAAAATTAGCAGAAACCAGTAAAGCTATTGATGATCTTGATGGNGCTGCTAATGCATATGAGGAGTTATTTAAAATAGACCCTCGAGACAGTCGTATCGCTATCGACATATCAGACGTTCACTTGGAAAATAACGATTACCGACAAGCATTAAGGTGGGCCGATAAAGCTNCCAGCNTTGATAACAGCAGTGGNGACGGTTTTGGCCAAAAGGGTAAAGTCTATTATTATGGATGGGATGCCTTTCGTCAGAATCCTTTTACCACAGATGACCGCATTGTGGCGAAACTGGCCTTTGATTATTTTANTAAAGCTGAGAAAAAAGGGTTTCGTGGTTTTTCAAAAAGTACCTGGATGGAAGAGAATTCAAAGGATCTACTCTATGGCAAGGCGCAATGGTTTATGGCTGAAGATAAAGTGAAACGAAATCGCAGTATTTCCACTTCATCATCCGAATATGACTGGGTTACAGAATCCTTGAAAGCGGAGGATGGCTGGAAGTAGCATGTCCTACTTAGGTCAAACTGATTCTGAGTTATTTGATATATTAAATAGGGAAATCCACAGGGAAGAATCAACNCTTGAGCTAATCGCTTCAGAAAATTTTACCAGCAGGGCAGTTATGGAAATGGCCGGGGGAGTCATGACCAATAAATATGCAGAAGGGTATCCCGGGAAACGGTATTATGGCGGCTGTGAATTTGTTGATGAAGCTGAGAACATGGCCCGGGATAGGCTAAGCAGATTATTTGATGCTGAGTACACAAATGTACAGCCTCATTCCGGTTCCCAGGCTAATATGGCTGTCTTAATGACATTTATTGAGCCGGGAGATACTGTACTGGGATTGGACCTGGCCCATGGAGGGCATTTAACCCATGGCAGTCCGGTCAACTTTTCAGGTCAATTGTATCATTTNATATCCTATCATGTTTCCAAGGAGACTGGGCGTGTTGATTTCGATGAAGTAGCTCGATTGGCAGAAGAACACCAGCCAAAACTTATTATTTGCGGCGGCAGCGCTTACCCACGGTTTATCGAGTTTGAGCAGTTTCGGGAAATTTCAGATTCTGTGGGTGCGTTTCTCATGGCAGATATCGCCCATCCCAGCGGATTGATCGCAGCCGGTGTACATCCTTCCCCCATGATCCATTGTGATGTTGTAACCAGTACAACTCACAAAACGCTCCGCGGTCCTAGGGGAGGTATCATTATGATGGGTCGCGATTTTGAGAATCCGTGGGGAAAAGTTGCACCAAAATCGGGCCGGGTTAAACGTGTATCAGAATTAATTGATTCCACAGTAATGCCGGGNATACAGGGTGGCCCATTAATGCATATTATCGCAGCTAAGGCAGTCGCTTTTGGAGAAGCTTTAAAACCTGAATTCAAATACTATGCAAAGGAGATTGTTAAGAATGCAAAAGCAATGGCTGATGCATTCCTNGAATTGGACTATCAGTTGGTCTCNGGTGGCACGGANACTCATGTTCTGNTGNTTGATCTTACNAAAAAGAATATAACTGGAAAAAATGCTGAACTCGTATTGGGAAAGGCTGGGATTACCGTAAATAAGAATATGGTACCCTTTGATACAAAAAGCCCNTTTGTAACCAGCGGAATCCGTGTGGGTACNCCGGCAATTACAACGCGCGGGATGGGTGCCTCTGAAATGCGCCAAATAGTTCAATGGATCGATCAGGTGATAAATGATCCAGATAATGAAAAAACATTNTCTGATATACACTCAAATGTGAATAACCTTTGTTCAAATTTTCCCATTTACGAACATTAATAGTTCGGTACAGCGCCATGGTGAAATATATTTATTTGATTTTGGTTGTGTTGTTTATTGTTCCTTCCTGTGTTCCAAAGGCATTGCTTCTTGATCAGCCCAAACTTGTTTCCATGTATTTTGATAGAAAAATAAAAAATCTTGAATCAATTCCTAATCCGATAAAAGATGATAAACGNNAACTCATTAAAACAAAAGTTGAGTATGGTTTTGGAGTGATCATGGAACAGAGTGATCGTTTAATTGAAAAGGACTATACAGCAGGATTGGCGGGATATAAAAAAGCAAATCTAATTTTTTCAGAAGCTAGANAATCAGCCATAGCACTTTTGACAGAAAGAGAACCTGACTTTGAGAACTGGTTACGAAATGAGAGCCAGATTCAATTTGATAGAGAAGATATTTTTGATCTGTACTGGCTTGCTGCTGCTTTTGGTGGTTCAATTAAATCCAGCAGGGGAAACCCATTTGAGCTGATTCATTTACCGTATGTGGAAAGGCTGCTCACTACAGCGATCCAACTGGATCCCACNTGGGGCAATGGTACATTGCACTCAGCCATGATGAGCTATACTACATCTAGGCTGGATCTAAGCGGTGAAATTCTTCGGGATACAGTGGATTTTTATTTTCAGAAAGCAGTAGAATATTCAGACAGTTTAGATGCGGGTCCGTTTCTAACCTATGCAGAATCAATTCATAAGCCATTTCAGGAAAGAAAAGAATTTGAAGATAAGTTAAATTTTGTTCTCGAAATGGATGTGATCCGCAACAGTAAATATGAACTCAGTAATCTCATTGCAAAAAACCGTGCAGAATGGTTATTATCTAATACAGACGAATACTTTTTAGAGTGATACGAATTTTATTAACTATTNTGCTTCTGTCTTCGCTGGTTTTTGGGCGTAAGATCATTGTGAAGTTAGCCACACTTGCTCCGGAAGGCACCGATTGGCATGGNATGTTGATCGANATGGGGCAGGAATGGAAAAAAACAACTAAAGGCACNGTTCAATTGAGGATCTACCCNGGAGGGGTCTTAGGAGATGANCGGGATATGGTNCGTAAGATGAGNATAGGACAGATCCATGCNGCAGGGATCACNACNGAAGGTCTTTCAGAAATTGNACCNGATTTTTCAGGNTTTTTCGTTCCNNTGGCNTTTCAAACGTCCGAAGATGTTCATACCGTGATGGCAGCCCTGCTCCCAAATCTTGAACAAAAGTTAGAGTCTAATGGGTTTAAACTGCTTTGTCTTGGGAATATGGGATGGGCCTACTGGTTTTCAACGAAACAAATAAAAACCCCTGATGATCTTAAGAAAATGAAAATATTTTCCTGGGCGGGCGACTATAAATGGGAACAAGTTTGGAAAAATTCAGGGTATAATCCAATTGCCTTAGCTTCGACCGATATCTTACCAGGTTTTCAGACTGGGTTAATAAATACACTCTCTACAATGCCTTTGTATGCATTGGCACAGCAAATATTTGGCATTGCTAACCACATGCTGGATCTAAAATGGGGAGTTTTAATGGCCGGGATCGTTGTGGATATGAGAACCTGGAATCGGATCCCTGATAAATATCATGAAGATATAATCTCGATCGCAAAAACCATTCAAGCCAAACACCAAGATTCTACTCGCAATGCAGAACTGCAGGCGATAGAAGCCATGAAGAAATATGGCTTATCAATCCATACTATAAATGAACAAGAAACAGTACTATGGCAGTCCGAAGTAGTGAGAATAGAATCATACCTGCGTGGTAATGTTATACCTGAAAGTGTTTACGATACCGTGATCGAATTGACCAAGAAACAATAAGGGCTGGATGGGCAAAGTCACCAGATGGGACCATGTCGTAAAGCGGCTGAGATGGGGTGAAGATACATTAGCCATTGTAATCTTGTTTGTCATGACCATGCTACCTTTTCTAGCGTCAATCACACGCGTCTTAAATATAAGTAGCATACCTGCATCTCAGGTCTTGGTTCAGCATTGTACCCTTTGGATTGGATTTTTAGGTGCAGTTTTAGCGGCCAGACAAAATAAGTTATTAGCTCTTACCCGGGAACCCTTATTTAAGAAAGAAGAGGGGTTTCATTTTGGAAAATGGATGGCAAAAGTGACCACCTTCCTGGTCCTTGTGGCCCTGTCCTGGGGAAGTTGGGAATTGGTAAAAGTCGAAATACAATATCCCATCGATATTGCACCAAATATCCCTAGGTGGTTTGCACAATTCATTATGCCTGTGGGTTTCGGGCTCATGGCTGTTCAGGTCTATTCCAACAGTTATGTAAAACCCATCCAAAGGGTAACCCTGATCATAATAGGCCTGATATTTTCTATCAGTGCCATTCCAGAAATGATCTTTGATGTATTACCTGCTGTCCCGATCGGTATTTTAATTATTATTATTGCCCTATTACATGGTGCTCCCATCTTCGTTGGTCTTGGCGGGGCAGCAATTCTATTTTTCTGGGCTGACTCTACCCCCATATCTGCCATACCAGCGGAAGCATATAGGATTGTCGTTTCACCTACATTACCCACAATCCCATTGTTTACCCTTGCCGGATATTTGCTCGCAGAAAGCAAGGCTTCAGAACGGTTGGTGAATGTATTTCGAGAATTATTTGGCTGGATTCCCGGTGGAACACCTGTTATCATTGTTTTTCTATGCGGATTTTTTACGGCATTAACCGGAGGATCCGGTGTAACAATCCTGGCCTTGGGCGGACTGTTATTGCCGCTTTTATTAAAGGAAGGATACAGTCGCTCATTTTCCTTGGGATTGATCACAGTTTCTGGATCTCTAGGATTATTATTCCCACCCAGTTTGCCCGCAATCATTTACGGCATCACTGCCGGGGTATCAGTGAAAGACGTATTTATCGCNGGTTTACTGCCTGGGCTGTTGCTGGTTGCACTCATGTCTGGATNGGCAGTATACCAGGGCAAAAAGGATAGAATCAGCTCCACACCCTTTGATTTTCAAAACGCTTTGAATGTTTGNTGGAATACAAAGTGGGAACTATCTTTACCNATATTAATACTGCTGGGCGTTTTTGGCGGTTTTACAACCCTTGTTGAAACTGCAGCCCTGACAGTTGTGTATGTTTTCATTGTTGAAGTGTATATCTACAAAGATATCACACTTTCCAAATTACCTAAAATAGTTATCGANTGTGCTACATTGATCGGAGGTGTTTTAATCATCCTTGGAGTTGCCATGGGNTTAACAAGTTACTTAGTTGATGCCCAGATCCCTATTTTGATCTTATCATGGGCAAAGGAAGCTATTGCATCTAAATATACGTTTTTGTTGATGTTGAATGTGTTTCTTTTGCTGGTTGGCTGCCTGATGGACATTTTTTCTGCCATTATTGTAATTGTACCCCTGATCGCTCCCTTAGGCACCCATTTCGGTGTGGAACCGGTACACCTAGCCATCATCTTTATTGCAAATCTCGAATTAGGTTTTTTTACACCNCCTGTAGGGATGAATTTATTTCTGGCAGCATATCGGTTTGATGAAGATATGCCGCAAATTTATAAAGCTACGTTGCCCTTCTTTTTAGTTCGTTTATTGGCTGTGGGGTTGATCACCTATATTCCNATTNTAACATTGGGCNTGTTACGGTAAATGGGAACATCTCTGTCGCTGAATCATTACTTGATTTTNAAAGAATTCAAAAGATATATTCCCAATCGAAAATACTGGAGCAATTTTATACCTTAAACGCTATTAATTCGTTCGACGAGAACGCATTATTTATTAAAAATACTTAGGAGACGTTCAATGAAGCGTTCGGGGATAGTGCTGTCACTTGTGATGGCCCTAACTAATCCAGTCATTGCCCAAAGTGAAGCAGGAGCAATATTCCTCTTAATTGCGCCTGGTGCCCGGGCAGGAGGTATGGGTGAAGCGCAGGTTGCTGTTGCCAATGATGCGTACGCCAGTTATTGGAATCCTGCAGGTTTAGGATTTCTTGATGGACAGGAATTNGCATTAATGCATGTGAACTGGCTGCCAGGCCTTGCAGATGACCTGTATTATGAATTTTTNGCTTTCAGNAAAAAATACCCTACCCTNGGAACCNTAGGCGGCCATTTAATTTTCCTCAANCTGGGTGAACAAATCCGAACCAGTGAAACGGGGGATGAATTGGGCACCTTTACAAGCTATATGACGGCGTTTGCATTATCCTACAGTGCACTAATTTCTCCTAACCAATCCTTTGGTATCAATACAAAGGTTTCCTATCAGCACTTGGTGGAAATTGGTGCAGGAAGTGAAAAAGGAAAAGGTACATCAACAGATTTTGGATTTGACCTTGGTTACATGCATAAAGAGTGGCTTTTGCCAAAATTGACTCTGGGTCTGAATTTATCGAATCTGGGCCCTAAAGTATCCTTTATTGATCCAGACCAAGCTGATCCCCAGCCAACAAATCTGAGTCTTGGTATTAATTATGCGCTGGTGAACAGTGAATACAATAGACTCAATATCGTATACGATATTGATAAACTTCTGGTTTCCTCATATCCAGATATGGATTGGGATGGAGATGGGTATATTGGCGGCTATGATGAAGATGGCAACCTGAGCCCTGGAAATGATTATAATTCTGATGGGAAAATGGAAATTGCACATACAGATCCTCTCTACAAGGCGCTATTTACGGCCTGGTTTAACGACTGGCTATTAGGGGGAGACATTGATTACGGTACAACAAGCCCTGGAAATGGTGACGGTCAAATCGGTGGTTACGATTGGGTCGATGCGGACAATGATGGAAAAGTTGATGGCGGGAAATGGTTTGATCCTGATTCGAATGGGACTGTAGATCCAGGTGAAAATGAAATGGTGCCAACATCCGGCTTACCGGGTGATGCAGGCTGGGGCGAATACAATGAATACGGTATAAAGGAAGTGGGCAACGCTAAAGACAGGTCTATTTCCAATGAACTGGATCGCCTGGTTCATAACATTGGTATTGAGTACTGGTACGGAAAATATTTTGCCATTCGATCCGGATTCTATTACGATAAAACAGGGAAAATAAGCAATCCAACCTTTGGCATCGGTTTAAGATTTTCCGGATACGGTTTTGATTTCGGGTATACGTATGGAGACCAGGGACATCCTCTGACTAATACCATGCGTTTTTCCCTTAATATGGAATTTTAAAACCGCTGGTCATGATGCGGACCTGTTTTTTATGCAGATCAATACTCTTGATCTGCCTCTCAGCCTTATCAAATGCCGCTCTGAATGATTCACTCCGCGTGTGCGGNATTCGGGTTGCTTTCCAAGAAGATGATTTTGCGAGTACAACCGGAAATGGCAAGTTCCTATTGGAATCAGATGGGATTGATTGTGATACCTATACCTTGGATCCACCACCGCACGATCGTGGGTATTTTGAATCCCAGTTAGCAGCGGTTCATTCGTATTTCGATGCTGTGTCCTATGGGAAATTTGGGATCAATCTGGAAGGGTCACATGTTTATCCTGCGGGTGTAAATGAAAGTTATACTCTTTCCCAACCTATGAATTATTATAATCCCTATAACGAATATGATATCCAGGAAAAGCGGTTAACAGAATTATTCAGAGATGCTGTAACTGAGGCATATACTATGGATCAAATTAATTTTTCTTCCTATGACCTGGTTGTTGTATTTCATGCGGGTATAGGTCANGATTTTTCATTACCCTTTTTAGATCCAACACCGGAGGATATTCCTTCAACCTATGTCGATCAGGCAATGATCCAGGATCATTTAGGCGTATCATCCATATCCTTTAATGGCAGCGAAATTGAACACGGGATTTTGTTGCCAGAATCCCAGAACCACCTTTTATTTGATATTGCACAATCCATGTTTTCTGGTGTATCTGAACCCTGTGAATACCAGTATGGACTTACGGGTACGTTTGCTTTAATGATTGGTTTTGCTGTTGGTTTACCGCCCCTTTGGAATATAGAAACAGGAGAGAGCGGTATAGGTATTTTCGGGCTTATGGACCAGGGATCTAACAATGGACGGGGGATTGTACCCTCCCCACCCACATCATGGACGAGAATGTATGCTGGATGGGAAAGTCCGACTTATGCAGATTTTGGTACANCCATTAAGTTGGCATCCAGAAATGAGAATCAACTTGTACATATTTCGATCAATGAATCTGAATATTTTTTAATAGAAAATCGAGACAATACNGTGCGGGATGGAATAAGTTTGGACTCCATACGGTACTTAATGGGAGAAAACTCTGGAGNCAATGNATACCCNCCCTATATTGAAGTTCTCCAGGATTCTACAGGGNTAGAAAAAAATGAAAATGGGGTAGTAATATCTGTGCCAAACTACGACATTGGTCTTCCTGCGTCGGGNCTGTTGATCTGGCACATTGATGAAACTATTATCTATGCCGGGCTCAATGACTATTCTGTCAACAGCAACCTTTCCCGTCTAGGTGTGGACTTGGAAGAAGCGGATGGTGCCCAGGATATAGGGTTTCCTTCTATTTTTATGTTTAATGATCCCACTGCCGGGTATTTTGGTGATGTGTGGTTTAAAGGGAACAGTCAATATGAACTTGCAAATCCCGGCATGGCANGTATGTCACCTGAATTCGGACCCTTTACACACCCGTCAACAGCAGCCAACGATGGGTCATCCACGTTTATTCGTATTGGAGATATAAGCCGAGCCAGTGATACCATGTCTTTTACAGTATCAAATTCCTACGTTCTTGATGGATACCCGGACTCTTCTTTGCACCTTGTTACGGTTGTCGATATTGATGGAGATGGGGATAACGATATTTTGGGTGGAAAAGATTCACTNTTTATCGGATTGGTAGACAGCACCATAATTAGAACCTACTTTCACAATTTATCCAGCAATGATTTTAGTATGGGTTTCATTATACAGCAGGATCATACGCTTATAGATATTTTTGAATTTTTTCAAGATTCTGTTCATCATTACCGNTATGANTATTACAGCCCGTCAAACTCGAGTTCATTATTGTACCATGAAGGGATTGATTCATTGGTATTTCCTGTCGGCGATTCTGATTTCTCAAGCGTAGAATGGAAATCCCAATCCCAGTGGAACACNCATTCGAAACGGGTNTTTGCATCTCCTAATAATTTTGGTATCGATCTGAACACCAGTGGCATTACAGTGGATGATTTTGGCAGTCCAATATTAAAATGGACCACAACTACCTTTCATTATATTGCCGGGATTGATCTTGATCTTGACGCCAGTGCAGATTTACTGGCTCTGGATGAAAATGGGGTATTATACGCATTCAACTCTGACCTGATCCTCATGTCTGGATTTCCAATAAAATTTGAGCTTCAGGCACCAGTACTGGTCCGCAATCTGTTTAACGATGCAAATCCGGAAATCGTGGCTAAAGCAGTGGATTCATCCNCNATGTATATTTTTGACAGCCAGGGGAATATACAGCATCGTATTGCTACGCATAAGAACGATCCCTTAATCGCCTTAGGTGAATTGAATGGGCAAAACTCGGTGCTTACTCAGTCTACGATTTACCAGTTCGGACCTGCATCGGAAACAAAGGGCAATGAATGGAGTTTTGAGCATGGACATCCAGGCAGAACCAGGGCTCTGGATCTTGATTACACGTTTGACGAGAGCCATTCCCGTATTTTAACCCGTTGCTACAGTTACCCCAATCCAATACGAGAGGGGTTGGGGACGTTACGTGTTGAGACAGTTGGTTCAAAAAAAGTAAATATTACTATCTACGATTTAGCTGGATTTTATATTCGTTCTTTTAATGCAGACCTTTTTCAAACAGGCCACCAGTTTTCAGAATGGGTATGGGATGTAACGGGTGTAGAGCCGGGTGTGTATTTTGCACATGTTGTAGCAAGTGGTGAGCAGGGAACTGAAACCCGTATCATTAAAGTTGCAGTGATTCACTGATGAATAAAACAGTTTATCTTGTTCTAGNCTGCTCCTTCATTTTTGCTGAAGTCGAATACAACCATCCAGAATTAAACTGGCATTCCTTCGAAACAGATCATTTTAGAATCCATTTCCACNATGAAACAGAAATGACNGCCCGGGAAGCAGCCACTGTAGCAGAAGTGATTTATCCCCATATCACAGGTTTTTATGAATTNGAACCTAAGGAAAAAACCCATCTCATCCTGATCGATCCGGATGATTACTCCAATGGAGCAGCCTATTATTATGATAATAAAATCATGATCTGGGCNTCTCCGCTTGATTTTGAATTGCGGGGCAGTCATCGCTGGCTCCAGAATGTGATCACTCATGAATTTGCCCACATCGTTTCACTGCAAAAATCAATGAAAGCAGGCACAAAAATCCCAGGTGCGTACCTGCAATTAATGAATTATGAAGATGAGAAGCGGCCTGATGTTCTGTATGGCTACCCCAATACACTGGTCAGNTACCCAATTCCAGGGACAGNCGTTCCACCATGGCTGGCTGAAGGCATTGCACAATATATGTATGAAAATGCAGACTGGGACCATTGGGATACCCACAGGGATATGATTATGCGGGACCGGGTTATTCATGATAACCTGCTCACATTTACAGAAATGAATACCTTTGGGAAAAAAGGAATTGGCAATGAATCCACGTACAACGCCGGTTTTGCACTTTCCACGTACATTGCCAACGAATACGGTCCCGAAAGCCTTAAGGGTATTATGGAAGAATTGTCNTCACCCCGTCAGTTTTCTGTAAATAATGCCATTATGAATGTATTGGGCATTAGTGGAGAAGATATCTATCAGGACTTTAAACAGGCTGTAGAAGCGCGCTATAAGCGCTTAGTAGTACCTATAGAGGTCTTACCAGTNAAAGGTAATTCAGTACAAATGGATGGTACTGCGAATCTTTACCCAAAATGGCATCCAAAGAAAAATGGGTTTGCNTATCTATCGAATAAACAAAATGATTATTTTGGGCAAACAGACCTTTTTTATTTTGACCTGGATACGCATGAAGATAAAAAGATAAAAAGCAGTGTACACTCCGCTCCGAGCTGGCATTCAAATGGAAAAATGATTTATTATTCAAAGAAATCAAAATTCCCAAATAAACACGGTTCACGGTATTATGATATTTACTCCTACGATTTTGAAACTGAAAAGGAAGACCGTTTGACGGTTGATGCCAGGGCATTCAACCCGGTTTTTATTGAAATAGATAGTTCAATCGCTTATCTAGCCACCTTTGACGGCGGGCAGAATATTTATATATTGGATTTAAAGTCAAATGAGTTGAAGAAAGTAACGGATTTTAGAGATCGCCCTATGATTAGCCATTTAACCTATTGCCCATCATCACATTCATTATTTTTTGATATCACATCTCATCATTTTCGTGATATCTATGAATACGGTATTGAGGATGGAAGCTTGAATAAGAAACAGGACCACAATTTATACGACGAAAGAAATATGGCATCTAATAATGCTGGCTTGCAAATATTTTCTCAGGATAAAAGCGGTATATTCAATCTCTATATGAGTAATCCCACCGATACAACTGAAGGATATATAACNAATGTGACAGGCGGTGCATTCATGCCGGATATATCAGCTGATGGGAAAGTGATTTATTCACTTTTCGAGAATGGAATTTATACTATTTCTATTCTGGACGATGTATTCTATATCGATGAAGATTATGTTGGATATTCAGATCAGTATTATATGAATAGCTCTGATTTGAAGGCACGGATCATTGAATCAGATAAAACGGAATCATCTGCTTATGTTGACCAATTCCCAAATATGTTTATTATGCCAAAGGTGATGCTGGACTACGGGACAATTAAACCAGGATTCTATTTCTTTTCCAGTGAAATAATAAACAGACTATCGATATTTGGGGGAGCATCCGTAAATCAACTCAGTGACATAGATCTGTTCTTTATTTTTGATTTTAAACGATTTTATCCAACCCTGTTTTTTGAAGCCTATTATTTAACTCGAAATACCACCGATAAATCCAAATATCAAGAAATATATAATATTACAGATGATATAAAATTCAGGCTTGTTCAATTTCGATCCGGATTAAAAATACCCATCTTTGGCAGTTTAATGGAAGTCTCAGGAACTCAACAATGGTACCGGGCATTCATTCAGGAACAAGTGATGACCAATGAATATGGTATATTAGAAGCGGGTGCAGCCTACGATTATTTCCGCGGGCTATCCTTAAGCGCAGACTGGTCCCTTAATCGGATCAAACGTAGCCTGGATGCATCGATCAACCCTTCAAATGGGTTTACATTAGATGCTAGGATTGATCTGGAGAAAAATGATTTTATTGAGGGTTTGAATCTTTCGGAATCCGGTACTCTNNNTGAAGAGTTNAACGAAAATAATTTAACCCGGCTCCAGGTAAATGGATCCTATCATTATGGAATTCCATGGAANAAGCGATGGACCCTTTCCTTAAAAGGGCAAGCAGGGTGGATCAGCAGTCCAAATGTTGATTCATTTTTCCATTTTTATCTCGGAGGGATTCCTGGAGTGCGGGGCTATCCCTTTTATTCCATCCAGGGAACCAAAAGTGCTTTGTTGGATGCCACATTTAGAATGCCCATTTTTATGGAAAAGAATTATAAAGCAAAATGGATAATATTCCAAAACAGTACACTGGGAGCAGTCATCCAGGCCGGTGATGCCTGGACAGAAGATGTTTCAATTAAGAAATCCGTTGGAATTCAATGGCGCATAAATGGGTTTTCTTTTTATAATTTCCCAACCGCAATTGAAGTAGAATATCATCAACCACTGGACACATTTAAACGAGAAATCAATGAAACAACAATATCTTATGGTGAGAATGGGCGAGCTTATGTTAAAGTCCTTTTCGATTTTTAGTCTATCCTTCCTTTATTTAGGATTTCTGTTCGCTCAGGATACNACTGTTGTAGAAGTGCAGGAAAGTATTCAGGATTCCACATCGGTNCTNCTTATNGAGCAGGAGNAGGTGAATTATCCGGGTAAACCTCTCATCATGTCCCTGGTTCTACCTGGAGCAGGCCAATACTACAATAAATCACCCATGTGGAAAACGGCATCATTTTTAGGTGTTGAATTAGGCAGCATTATTGCATGGAATTATTTTTTCAAGGAATCTCAAAGATTGAAAGAAGATTATAAGGCGTTTGCAGACCTGCATTGGACTCTGAATGATTGGGTCACAAACAGNTTTGAACCNCCCACCCAAATGCATGAGTCCATGTCCTGGACAAATTTTNCTGCCTTGACAAAATTAACAGGAACCCATGATCTGAGCCTTATCATTTCCGGTGACCTTGCGAATGAATTGAATTTAACCCAGGTTTCATCCGATAGTCTGGACATACATCCGGGATGGATTCAATCTGGGGATGTCGTGGTTGTCAGGGACGGGCATTTCTATGAGAATATCGGTAAATATGACCAGTTTTTAGGAGGCTGGAGCGATGCAAAGGATGCATGGTACTGGGAAGAAAAAGATGTTGGAGACAGTACTGAGATCATTATAAAAACTCCATTAAAAGAAAATTATATCAATCAAAGATATGAGTCAAACCAGATGCTGTCTGCAGTAAAATACAGTATTACTGTGCTTATGTTCAACCATGTTATAAGTGGCATTGAATCTGTCTGGACCAACCAGAGAAAGGCCAGTGATGATCAAAAACTAGAAAAGANATCCTCGATTGATACAAAACTCAGTTTAGTGTACAATCCTTCGAATCCAGGTGGAATAGGGGGACTGAGATTTGCCCTTTATTTCTGATATGATATCTCCATCAAATCTACTTGCAGTGTTAAGTCTGTTAATCCTTTCCTGTGCTGGGTCTAAAACGNATGGCGAAGTGACCNTGCAGGACACATTTATGAGCGGATTAGAGAATCTTGAGAATGAAAAATACTTACANGCACAATCAGATTTTAAACANGTGGTGATTCGGGGGACCGGTTCAGATCTGGGAGATGATGCCCAGTATTATCTCGGAGAAGCCTATTACAGGAATGAAGAGTATTTATTAGCTGTTGCGGAATATGAAAAACTGACTCGGAGGATGGGGTTCAGCCCCTTTGTTGAGGATGCACGATTTAAAATCTGTGAAGCCTACAGGATCGAGTCGCCTAAATATTATCATGACCAGGAGTACACAGAAAAGGCACTGGAACGATACCAGGAATTCCTGGATGATTTTCCCAATTCAACATTCATCGATGAGGTGGTTGTATCTATTGAAATTCTGAGAGAAAAATTGGGGAAAAAAGTATATGAAACCGGAATCCTGTACATGAAAATGGAAGAATTCGAATCTGCAAAAATGACTTTCCAGCGGGTCATTGACCTGTATTATGATACTGGAATTATTTACCAGGCCCACCAGGGAATGGTGCAGGCCCTGGCCAAAAATCGCGAAATAGATGAGGCACTTGCTTTGTTAAATGATCATGAAATGGATTTAATGGGAGAGGGGCTTTACGNTGATGCTCAAGAAACAATTCAGAATGTCCAAAAGATCATTGCAAAGGAACAANAGTGAGAATCTGTCTTTTTGGTGGTNCCTTTGATCCACCCCATATTGGTCATTTGTTGATTGCGCAGACAGTCTGCGAAGCAGAGCATTTTGATAAAATACTTTTCATTCCAGCCAATAAACCGCCCCATAAAAAGGTTAATACATCCCTGGAAGATCGACTGGCGATGTTAAACATCGCAGTGGAAGGNAACCCCAATTTTGAAATTTCTGATGTTGAGATACGCCGGGGGGGTGTNTCCTATACTATTGATACGGTCAAAATGATCAANGAAGAGATTGACCCGGAAAATGATGAAATATTTTATTTAATAGGAAGCGATAGTCTTATGGACTTTCATAATTGGAAGGNCCCAAGAGAAATCCTGGATGAATGTCAGGTTGTGGTTGCTATCCGTCCCGGATTTCGGCCCAGTGATATTTCGGCCTGGATCCTGCACCGCATTCAATTTGCAAACATTCCCAGGTTCGAGATTTCATCCACTAATATTCGTCATCGCTGGGTGGAAAATAAAACAATTCGTTATATGGTNACTCTCCCGGTCTGGGAGTACATNCATGAACATAATTTATATTCTTAATTCGCGAAATCGAAATACCACCGGACCAGGTTAATGGTAACCAGCAGGGTTCCTTCAAGACGGCTGATTCTCCANTTGGTNCGGATCAAAAGCAANGTNAGCCCAACCATCAGTACGAGAAGGAANACACTGTTAAAAATATCCTGGGAAATGANTGAAGGGTTTATCATACCAGCCAGGCCCAGAACNCCGAGNAANTTNAACAGGTCGCTGCCTATTAAATTACCAANAGCNATTCCATGCCGGCCTTTNATTGCTGCAGAAACGGAAGTCGCAAATTCAGGGGCGGATGTTCCCGCTGCAACAATGGTCACAGCGATGACCCAATCTGAAATGCCCATATACCGGGCTACGCTGGATGCATGCTTNACCATGAGATGTCCCCCAAGAACGATCAATACTAATCCAACCAGAAACAAGCCATAGGACATGAGGGTAGCAGAATGGGGATGTACTTTTTCGGGTGGATCTTTTTTAATGAATAAGAAGGCTACATACCCTATCAACAGTGTAAAAAGAAGCAAACCTTCGTATTGAGTATAGGCGTCATCAACAGTCCAACCATCAAAACCAAAAAACAGTAGAAAGATCAATGCGGTTGTGATTAATAAAAATAAGCCATCCCGGTTAAATAATTTTTCAGATGTTTCAATAGGGCGGATCATGGCCGTGCCCCCTAGTATAAATCCGAGATTAAATATATTGGAACCAATNACATTGCCNATGGATATATNCGTCTGTTGAGTGAAAGCTGCACTTATGGTAACAGCAAATTCTGGTGCAGATGTGCCAAATGCAACAACGGTAAGGCCAATAATCAGGTCCGATACTTTAAGGCTGTGTGCAATTTCTGCGGCGGAATCCACCANCCAGTCCGCACCTTTCCAGAGCATTGCNATGGAAATAACAACAATCAGNCAATCGAGAATAATATAGGTNTCCATTAANAAGAATATCGATTATTTTGAGCNAATAAGATACAAAATTNTCCTANAGAGATTGGTAATGAAATTCATAATTAAAAAATNAAACAGCTNCNTAAGTGTTGTGAAAGAAAATNCATTCATTGCGCAGGTATTTTTACTATTTTCAGTAGCTTAAATCATACCTGAATATTTCATGATTGAATTTCAAAATGTATCCTATGCCTACAACAAGGGCTATGGNGTCAATAATTTAAATATGTCCATCGAGGAGGGTGAATTCACTTTCTTAATTGGNCCCACAGGNTCTGGGAAAACTACCCTCATGCGGTTAATATATTTTGACCTTTTACCGGANACGGGNCTGGTTAAGATTAACGGNTATTTATCCAATAAATTATCAGATCGATCTATTTCAAAAGCCCGGAAGTCTATTGGAATGGTTTTCCAGGATTATAAGTTACTGGGGGACCGCAATCTTTTTGAAAATGTGGCTCTGCCCCTGCATGTTCTTGGTTTTAAAGGCAGGGATATACCCGGCAGGGTTGAAGAAGCCCTTGAACTGGTGGGGCTTGATGGAAAANAACAGCATCTTCCTGACGAACTCTCGGGAGGTGAACAGCAGCGGGCATGTCTCGCCCGAGCCATTATCAAGGAACCGGAAATTATTCTGGCAGATGAACCNACTGGGAACCTGGATCCTGTAGCGTCCTTTGAATTGGTACGCCTTCTGGAAACGATCCATGAGACGGGTACGACCATTTTAATGGCTTCCCACAATTATAATCTGATCAAAGGGAGGGGCCGTCCTATTTATGAATTAAAAGACGGGATTTTGCGAGTTCGTTAATGGATAAGTTTCTCTATCTTCTAACCGAAGGTGTCAAAAATACCTGGCGCCATAAAATGACCGCATTTACTGCCATTTTCTCTCTGTTTATTGCACTGTATATCGTTGGNCTTTTGGCAACAGCAGGCAACAATACGCACAAGGTTCTCCACTATCTGCGATCCAAGTACAAGATCGAAGTTTTCTTTAAACAGGATGTGAGCAATGAAGAAGCTGTAGGGTTGATCCATCGAATAAAAANAATAAAAGGGGTCCGCACTGCGACCATCATTGAAAAAGAGGATGCGATGCGCATTTTTAAGGACCAGTTTGGTGAAAATATCACAGATATTCTGGGTTATAATCCTCTTCCTGTGAGCGCCGTGGTTAATGTAGACAGGACCAGGAGGNATCCTCTCAGGNTTGAGCCGATTATTAAGGAAATCCGTACCATAGACCGGGTCGAAGAGATACGGTACCAGGGGAACTTAATTAATAAAATAGAGATGAATTATAAACNCNTTTCGGATCGGTTTCCCTATTTTTCCGGCATTATCATTTTTATTGCGGTCCTGATTATTTATAATACAATCAAGTTATCCGTTTACTCCAGGCGGGACTTAATCCGGTCTCTGCAATTGATCGGTGCCACCCGACTCTTTGTAAAACTTCCATTTATCATTGAGGGAATTTTCATAGGGCTGATTTCTGTGATCCTTGTTTTTCCTGCATTGATGGGTACCGTAAAAGGAGTGAATTATATGGTTTCCAACTTCACATCCATGAACATTAAACTTACCTTTGACACGTCGGTTTGGATCTGGCTTTTTGCCCTGGTTGTTGTGATCACCCTTATNGGCAGTTATCGAGCAGCATCCAGCTTTTTGAAATAGTCTTATTTTCTGTCATTGGTGCGACGGAACAGTTANTCTTAAATTCTATGCTAAATTTTTCAAATTAAATCAATCTATAAGGGGAAGGTGTGCCTAAAACAAGCAATAAAGAACCCAAAAAGAAAACAAAGCAGAAGGATGTGAAAAAGAAAGATCCCAAACNCTCCGAGAATCATGAATCCAAGAACCTGGAGGAGCAACTGAAGGTGATCCAGGATAAACATATACGATTAAAAGCAGAATTTGAGAATTTTCGTAGACGGAAGGCCGATGAANTTTCCAGACTGCTCCAATTTGAAGGTGAAAATGCCATCCGGGGTTTCCTGCCGATCTTGGATGACCTGGAACGCATGATTCATTCTTCCGATGCATCCGAAGAATCCCTGAAGNATGGGGTCTCCATGGTGGAATCCAAAATACAGAAATATTTTGAATCCCTGTCGATTAAGCCCTNTGGTGAAAAAGGGGATGAAATGGATTCGGATATCCATGATGCCATGCTGACCCAGACCGATAAAAAGATGGATGATAATTCAATTCTTGAAGTCTTCGAAAAAGGCTATACNTACAGGGATAAAGTGATTCGCCACGCCAAAGTGATTGTGAATAAAAAGTGAAAGATCTTTACGATATAATCGGGGTGTCTAAAAGTGCAGACCAGGATGAGATAAAAAAAGCGTATCGCAAACTTGCCCTGAAATACCACCCAGATAAAAACCCTGACAATAAAGAAGCGGAAAAAATGTTCAAGGAAGCGGCAGAAGCATACGGAGTACTCAGTGATGGACAGAAGCGCGCCCGTTACGACCAGTTTGGTCATGCGGGTGTAGGTATGGGCGATGGGGGCGGACCGGGTGGTTTCAGTGGNGGTGTGCACATGAGTATGGATGATATTTTTTCCCAGTTCGGAGATATTTTNGGCGGCAGCCCTTTTGAAAGCTTTTTTGGGGGNGGTTCCGGCAGGANGNGTTCGAGNGGNNGNGGCAGNGATATCCGCATCACATTAAGACTGACCTTCGAGGAGATTGCCCAGGGCATTGAAAAAAAGATCAAAATCAAACGCTCCNTAGTGGCCCAGGGTGCGGAATTTATCACCTGTCCAACCTGTCACGGCCAGGGGCAGGTTTCTACAGTGCAGAATACGATCCTGGGGCAGATGAGATCTGCATCCGTATGTCCCCACTGCGAGGGGTCTGGAAAACGTATCGGCAACCGTCCCCCCGGTGCAGGCCCGGATGGTATGATAAAAAAAGAAAAAACAATAAAGATAAACGTTCCGGCTGGTGTGGAAGAAGGAAATTATATGACGGTCAGCGGACAGGGCAATGAAGATATCTCCGGAAGCCCGGGCGATCTTATTGTGGTGTTTGATGAAGCAGACCATCCCTATTTTGTCCGGGACGGCGAACACGTCCTTTTGGAATTGCATATTTCATATCCCACCGCAGTTCTGGGAGGTAAAATTGAAATTCCGACAGTGGATGGCAAGGCAGGATTGAAAATTCCTGCAGGGATCCAATCTGGACAGGTATTAAGAATGAAGGGTAAGGGCTTTCCAATGATTAGAAGCAGGTCCAATGGCGATCAACTGGTAAAAATACAAGTAGAAACACCTACAAAAATATCCCGGGGGACAAAGAAAAAAATTGAATCCCTGGAAAAGGACCTGGGGCCGATCCAGAACCCGTTTTCAAAAATTGATATTTAATGATCCTGTTTACCAAACGGGAAAAGCAGGTTATCATCTTTTTAATCTGCACTCTGGTTGCAGGATACGCTGTAAAACACTATAAGCAGGCCCATCTTTATGATGATTTTAATCCCTTGAGCAAGGTAGAAAAGGAAGCCTTTAAAGAAACAGCAGAATTAACCTATAAACAGCTGGATCGAACGGATAAAACGGGTCTGGAGCAAGAGCCCAATAGGTCTGTAGAAAAGAAGTATAAACCGACAATAGAAATCATTAATATTAATACTGCAGATAAGCAGGATTTAATTAAACTGCCAAAAATCGGTGCAGTAACTGCTGAACGGATTATCCGTTTTCGCGATGATTTTGGTTCGTTCGAGACGCTGGATGATCTAATGAAAATAAAGGGAATTGGGCCCAAAACTCTGGAAAAACTAAAACATCACATTACTTTATGAATGGCGTACCATGGCACTGACTCAACAAAATAAAACGGATCTGCTTGAGATTGCAATNGTCCTAGCACTGTTTTTTCTTATCGTTGTGATCTATGTACCTGTGGCTATCTGGGAAGAAGAGACCTATTTNGAGAAAGAGAGCCGCTACAGGATGCAAAACCTGTATGATGTTGAAANANTTTACTCAATGCTCACGGGTGAGTACAACCCAAACTTCCTGGAGGCCCTGACCCTTGTGAACGCAACCCGCGATTCTGCTGTGGCAGATTCCNTNTTTATCGGTGAGCAGCGGGTTCGNTTATATGGAAAAGAATTTTTTGTGGACGTAGGTGAATCCTTNGGATTTGAATATGATACCACGTTTGGTATTAAGAGTTTTCGNAGNGATACAGTNANGGATACCACAGTCCAGATCGTGATTTACGCAGAAGACCTGGGAAGAAACGATACATCTTTCATTCGTAAAAAAGATCTGGCCGGGTACCAGCAGGATGAAAATTTTCTNGACATTGTTAAAGANGAGCCGATTCAGAGGGTAGAAGCNGTGGAATATTATAAAACCTTTCTTCCCGATTCATCTACCCTTTACTGTCCATTGACCAAAGATCCCTTTGTCATGGAAATCAGCGAAGATGGTTCGGAACTGGTGGTAGCCAGCCCCATTGATGACCCTGTAATNAAATCTCATTATGTATTATTTTCATTCAAGGCGGTAAGTCACGGCACTATAAAAGGCGGACGAAAAAGTTGGGATTAGGTTAACCGGTTCCATATGGTTGGCTTAGTTATTTCAGACTCATTTCTTCTTACTGGTGTTTGGAACCGGAATGGAGAATCCCTAACAGCAGATGGANTAACANGGATTCCCTTTACGGAATCCATACGATTCCTGCTCCATGATGAAGGGGAATTGAATGCAGTTCTGGCNTCTGCTCTACGNAAAGCTAAAGAAACAAACCCCTTTGACACTCAGGATATAGTCGTTGGACTCCCGGATTCTTTTGTGGAGCATTCCATTGTNGAAGGCGAGCAGGACCTTTCTAAAAATGATTATATGGAATATATCCATTGGCAGGATGCGAAAAAAAGTCGTCCCCGTTCCCAGTCCGTTTACATATTTGGTCAGGTGTATTACCCAGCTGATGCTAATATCCATGTTTGCACGGTTCCCAGGGCACTGATACGGACCTTAAAGTTATCCATTACTGAAATGGGTGGAAATCCNTATTGGATGGGACCTGTGAGTTCNATGTACCTAGACGGTTCAGGGATGTCTGAGGCAGCCATNATCCAGCGGCTGGGGAATAAATACACCTTTATGAAAGTACAGAATAACTGTTTCGATATGGGAACAATCACGTTCTCTGGCGGTGTTCCCAGGGTCGCTTCTACAACAGATGCNTCCGAAGACATTACCCTGGCAGCACTGGGTCTGGAAAAATCTGATTTAGATGATATTCCGGTCTTCTGCCCGCAGAAACTGGGGAGGCAGGCCACAAGCGCCTGGGAATTATCGGACTTCAGGGCTAGCATTCCCTTTGACAGGGTGGATGTGGATCAGGGGAGCATTGCAGGACTCCCCCAGTATGAAGCGAATATATTGTCTCAACTGATGACAANCATCGCTCTGGACCATTCGTTCAATTTTTTTGCAGATCCGGGCATAACGGATTTCTTTTTTACAAAGGTAATACCGGGCCTAGATGAGATAGAGATACTCGAAACTCCGGTAGAAGAAACAGTCGAACCGGAAGAGAAACCCAAGGAGGATCAGCCCCAGTCCGTCATNGGGTTTGCCATTGCAATCCTGTTGATCGTGGGTGCATTCATTGGCTTTAACTATTTAAAACTGCAGGATGAATTGAATAATTCCTTTTTTGGTGTAGATAAAGGATTCTCTATTGAGCGGTCTGGAATTGATGATACATCCTCTATAGAGCCAGCCTCAAAAGAAGTGCCCCTTAATTTACTGCAGCAATCCCGTGCCATATCATCGGCAATATTAACGTTGCTGACCCAGACCGATCTCAATCGATATAACTCCCTGACCATTACGAAATCTTTCCTGAGCCTGGAATATTTAAGCGGCACCAACCCGAANATAGAGAATATTATTGGAGTAGACCCAACGTCCTTCTCGGTTGAAGCTACGGGGAAAGACAGTACTATTTTCCTGTGGTATTACAGCTTTGACCTGCCTATGTCCCAAGAAGACCCTGCCGCAGGTGAACTTTCTAAAATTGACCTCATGATCCAGCTGGATACTACATTAACCGATTATACCCTTAAATATTTTGAACAGGTATTTACGAAAAACCAGATTTATGGACCTTTATTGATCTGGGTCAGGGGCAAGGCGGATATTCTCCAGGCCAGTGCCATCATATCCAATGTGGATGATGCCATCCTNTTAAGAAAGTTTGTCCTGTTTAATAAATCAGACCAACCGAATCCCCGGGCAGGATTTTACGTTTCCATCCTGGAAGATTAAATGAATATCCTGGCTGGACAGTTTGGAGGCCGTCGTATAAAAACGGTTTCTAAACTACCCTACAGGCCCATAAAATCCCGGGTGAGAAAAAGCATCTTTGATTCCTTGATGCCATTCCGCTTCTCCATGGTATTGGATCTTTTTTCCGGGTCAGGTATTCTGGGTTTCGAGGCGGTCAGCCGAGGCGCACAATCCGTCACATTTGTTGAAAAGCATGGCCCAACCCTTCGTTTAATAAAACAAAATGCAGCAGCCCTTGCCGGCCCCAGCTATACCTTCAAANATTGTGGTGCAGTGTCNTTTCTCCGCCGTTCAGGGTCTTTCGACCTTATTTTTGCAGACCCACCCTATGGAACGGATGACCTTGAATCCCTGGCAGAAACTATTCTTGAACATTTGAATAAAAAGGGTAAATTCATTTTAGAATGTGAAAAAGACCAGGCACCGTTTCTGGATGCGATTGCAACTGANTATGGGCAAACGCGCATCCTGCGCTGGGAAAACTCATGAGAAAGATTATTTATCCTGGAACATTTGATCCCATTCATAATGGGCATATTGATATAGCGACCCGGGCCGCAAAATTATTTGATGAACTGGAATTTGTGGTAGCGGTCAACACAGAAAAAACACCTCTTTTTTCTATTGAAACACGGTTGGAACTGATCCGGAATTCTGTCCAGCATATTAACAANATAAAGGTCAGCCANTTTACGGGTCTCGTGGTGGACCACGCCAGAGCNACAGGGTCTACAGCCATCATTCGCGGACTGCGCCACGTCAGTGATTTTGAGTTTGAATTCCAAATGGCCATGATGAATTTCCATCTCAATCCAGAGATCACATCCCTGTTCATGATGCCGGATGAAAAATTTATCCACCTGAATTCAACTGTAGTGAAGGATGTAGCTAAAAACGGCGGGGATGTGACAGCTTTTGTTCCCCAGTGTGTCCGGGAAGCATTATTCGCTAAATATTCCAGTTAATATTTTTTAACTTCCATAGACTGTTTTTCCTGTTAAATATCCTGTTTAATGCCTACCTACGACTACGTGTGTGAAGAATGCGGTGACAGGTTTGAACATTTTCAGACCATGTCAAGTCCCGTTTTAANGCAGAAACCCGGCTGCNAAAAGGAAAACTGCCTTGTAAAACGTATGGTAAGNGGTGGCAGCGGGCTCATTTTTAAGGGTTCCGGGTTTTACCTGACGGATTATAAAAACAAGGGCAAAACAGACACAGGTGCGAAAGAAAGCACAGAAAAGCCGGAAACAAAAAAAGAATCATCAAAGACACCCAGCGAGAAAAAAACAGGGAAAGNCAACTCATGAATACAGCCAAATCGATCACCGCGGAAAATGGAATGCTTCAGGTTCCGGCAATGCCCATCATTCCATTTATTGAAGGGGATGGGATTGGACCGGATATCTGGAANGCATCGGTTCGTGTATTTGACAGTGCTGTTGAGAAAGCGTTTGGGGATACAAAAAAGATAGAGTGGCTCGAAGTACTCGCTGGAGAAAAAGCGTATAACCAGACCGGTGAATGGCTGCCCCAGGCCACGCTGGATTCTATTACAGAACACNGTGTAGCNATCAAGGGGCCGTTGACAACACCGATAGGCGGGGGGATACGATCTCTGAATGTTGCCCTGCGGCAAAAACTGGATCTCTATGCNTGTGTGCGTCCCGTTCGCTGGTTTGAGGGCGTTCCCTCNCCTGTAAAACAACCGGAGTTAGTCAATATGGTCATCTTCAGGGAAAATACAGAAGATATTTATGCCGGGATCGAATGGATGGCNGGTACAGCAGACCTGGACAAAGTAAAATCATTCCTGGTAGATGAAATGGGTGTAACCAATATCCGTTTCCCTGATACAGCCAGCCTGGGGATCAAGCCCGTTTCAAGGGAAGGAACGGAACGGCTGGTCCGGGCAGCTCTTGATNCGGCCCTGAAGCAAGGGCGCAAAACCCTNACCCTGGTCCATAAGGGAAATATAATGAAATTTACNGAAGGTGCTTTCCGGGACTGGGGCTACGATNTAGCCAGGCGGGAATACGGNGCAGAAGATTTGGATGGAGGGCCCTGGCAGNTCATTAGAAANGACGGAAAGGAATTGATTGTAAAAGATGTGATTGCAGATGCATTTTTGCAGCAGATCCTGCTTCGCCCGGCAGAATATGATATTATAGCAACCTTAAATTTGAACGGCGATTATATTTCCGATGCTCTNGCTGCCATTGTGGGCGGTATCGGTATTGCGCCGGGAGCGAATATCAATTATACGAGTGGTCACGCCATTTTTGAAGCCACCCATGGCACGGCTCCCAAATATGCAGGGAAAGACCAGGTAAACCCCAGTTCAGTCATTTTATCTGGAGCCATGATGCTGGAATACATGGGCTGGCAGGAAGCGGCTGCCCTGATCGAAAAGGGCATTGAAGGTGCCATAGCACAAAAGCGGGTCACCTACGATTTTCACAGGCTTATGGATGGAGCAACCAAACTGAAATGCTCCGAATTTGGCGATGAGATCGTTGCCAATATGTCCTGATTATTTTATATAAAATATTTATATTTATCTCAGATACTCATCGTATTGTTTCATTACTTGTAAGGGTTACAACTAATGAAACTNTAATCATTTCTCATTAGAAATAACTATAGAATGTTTAAAGTATTAAATAATATTATTAACCGTAAATTATTGTATTACTTAGGATATATAATATTTATATTAAAAAATACTTTTGCTTCTGATTNTTTTGTAGATCAAGAATTTTCCAGTGATTCCCTAACATTTAATACAATACAGGAAGCCGTAAATTATGCTCAACCNGGTGATAATATTATCGTTCGTGAAGGGCGTTACAGTGAATGGGTTCGGATCATGGNTAAACGTGCCACGGNCACTGCTCCAATCACACTCAANGCTTTTCCTGGTGAGCGTGTTGTGATAGATGGGACAGTTCCAATTATATCTGATTGGGAAGAATATGAACATAATGGATTTAGTCTGTATCGTACGGTACTCGATTCTTCTGAAATTGCAGGAATCATGGGTGAATCATTTTTGGGAGTATGGCAGTTATTTCTCAACGACCGCATGATGATTCCAGCNCAGGCCATTAATTTAAAAAATCCTACAGACCCTACCACNGGAACTGGTTCAAATCCTGAGACTAATACCTATTGGGAGGCAGGCGGAGATTTTGCAGGAACGGATGGTGTCCATCCCAGTAATACAACAAACCAACTGGCTGATATAGATAGCCCGGAAGAATGGTGCTACATACCCTACACAAATGAAATTTATATCTATTCACCGGATGGTCTTTCACCCAATGGACGGGATGTACGTGCGAGAGTCAGGGATCGAGTACTTAATATTGGACATAAAAATGATAGATCAAGCCACATCATTATTGACGGTATTGAGGTATTTGCATCGGCTATTTATCTATACTACGCTACAAATGTATCCTTCCTGAATTGTCGATTCGCATATAGTACCACTGCCAGGCTGAGTGCAGGTGTTTCACCTGAAAGGGGCANCCAAATTATNATGGGCGGGGGGCCAGACAAAGAAAATAAGCTATGGTCTGAATGTGATTCAGTCGTGTTTCGCAATTGCATATTTGAATATATTGATTCGGAAGCACTGATTATTCGTGGATCCAATTATGGTACTGTAGAAAACTGTTATTTTCACCATATAAACTGGAGCGGTGGAGAAAGCGTAGCACTGAGAACACAGCATGCGCAATATACGAATATGCGTTATATCACAATTGACCAGAATACGTCGGGTGGCGGTTTTTATCCTTCCCACTACAATCTGATAGATCATTGTCTNGTATCGAATGTGTATTCGCGAAGGGATGCAGCNGGTATTCAGATCAATACAGGAATGAATGAACCTGTAATCCGTAATACCTGGGTTATGGATGCACCTCATATAAATGGTATACGTTTTGATGGTAACCCTGGAGGTGTCCTCAGNAAAATACACCACACTCTTTCTATNAGAACCAGCCGTGGATATCGCCTGAAAGGAGATCAGCACCANGTTCATCACATCCTTGGTATGAGCAGTGGGCGCCAGGATATCAGCCTCCCAGATTATAAGTTCTATGGTTACCAAAATCCAGAGACGGGTGAAGTTTCTTCAGACCCAAGCCTTGGCTGGCCAATTGCTCCAACGGGTGTCGGGTTTAATGGCAACGGAAATGTGAATACTGTCCATCGCAATTCCATTGGAGATGAGTATGAATGCGACCGTCCTACTTTTTTAGGATGTGATGAAGAACAAAACACTGAATATAGTTTATGGCATGGAAACCTAAGNGGTAATGANAAATTGATCTATGAATTATCCAACCCGGAACACTACGATTACAGGCCAAGAAAAGGATCNTCCCTNGTGGATGCCGGTGTGGTAGTTGAAGGAATTAATGATGGTCAGGATGGGAGCCAAATGTATGTGGGTGATGCACCGGATATTGGTCCCTATGAGTATGGGGATAATGTCTACTTTATTCCAGGTTACCGTCCGCCAAAACCCAGTTTTCCCATTCCCCCGCATCATTCAACCGATGTCCGTCCAGCCACGATCCTAGCCTGGCGGTATCCCTGGATGAGCAATGAAAATATAATAGCGGAAGTTCGAGTAACCGGTCCGGGTTTTAATCTTACGGAATCATTTGAATATCCAAATAATGTATTGAGCGGTGGATTTCATCCTGNCGGCAATTATTCCTGGAATGTACGTGTGAATGGGAAGATCGGTGGAAACTGGTTTTTCCAGGTTGCAAACAGGCTTGAGCCTGATAATGACCGATCCGTGCCTAACGGCCAGTCTGAAATACTCTATCCTGATCAAGAAAGCCTGTTAACGGTTTCGAATACTGAAACTGCATTTATGAGGTTTACTGTATCTGCAGACATAGATGCTTTTTGGGGAACACGTTTAAATCTCTATGTAGAACCTTTTTCTCCCGAAGGTGCAGATGTGGTCATTTATCAATTCGATACGTCTTCCTGGAACGAACGGGAAACAGCACAGAATATCGGTATCCTGAACCGGGAATTGGGAGATCCAGTTGATACNCTCTATAATATTCAGCGTGACAGGTATGTACAGGCGGNTTTAAACAATGTAGTCACGTCCAGTGGCGAATACGCATTTGCATTGACNCTTTTATCTAACTCCGGCAGGGCNGAATTTTGCAGCAAGGAGAACCGATCCAGCGTTCGCCCCTATATGTCTTTTATACCAGGACAAAATGATTTAGGGATCATTCCCACAGTTCCGATGGACGATTCTGTATTNTTTGTCTCTGATATTCAGGACAGTATTGTATTCGCATGGGATTTGTCTCATGGGAATTATACTGGGGATATGTCATTTGTGCTGGAAATCAGTCTGCCTTATCCTAATGATGCCGGTAATATAGATTCTTTAAAATTACAGCGATCCATAGATGGTACAACCGTTGCAATTGAAAAGGAAGAATTGTTATCCATGATGATGGGGGCGNGGCTTATTGAAGCATCATATGATTGGCAGGTGATGGGTATATTTGGGAATGAAACCTGGCCTGCGCTCACATCGCATCAGTTACATCTGGTTATTGATGATGGGGATTTCGAAGCAATTTTTCCCGACTCGTACAAATTACATCATAATTACCCAAATCCATTCAATGCCAGTACAACCATTCAATATGATCTCCCTGCCTGGTCCGATATTCGACTGGAGATATTTGATATTCGAGGCAGGAAGATTAATACGCTGGTAAAATCCATTAAACCGCCAGGACGTCATAATGTTGTCTGGAAAGGGAAAGACGGTTTGGGGAGGAAAGCAGCATCTGGCCTATATTTTGTCCGATTAACAGCATCAAATCCCAATACCGGTAAACGATCATTTTATAAAAACGAAAAACTAACCCTGGTTAAATAAAAGTTTAAAANAATTGTGTTTATCGATTTTACAAAAGTAGAACTNNCCGCCGGCAAGGGCGGTAAAGGNGCGGTTCATTTTCGCAGGGAAAAATTTGTTCCNAAAGGAGGCCCGGACGGCGGTGACGGCGGNCGGGGCGGCCATATTGTCTTTATAGCTGACGCAAACCTNCATACGCTGCACGATGTCCGCTACCGTAAGAAATACCGGGCAGATGAGGGGGGTGCAGGGGGTGGTTCCCGTAAGACTGGAAAGAATGGGAAGGATGTAACTGTACGTGTACCNGTAGGCACGATTATCCGGNAAAAAGAATCGAACAAAATTGTGGGTGACCTGGTACACAATGNAGAATCTATTATTGTCTGTAATGGNGGCAGAGGNGGAANAGGAAATATCCGTTTTAAATCTGCCACGAACCGGACACCGNGAAAAGCCCAGCCTGGNGAANNGGGAGAATCAGGNGTATTTGAGATAGAATTAAAAATATTGGCAGATGTNGGNCTGGTGGGCCTGCCCAACNCAGGAAAATCNACCCTCCTGTCNCGAATTTCTGCAGCCCGNCCAAAGATCGCTGATTATCCCTTTACAACCCTGGAACCAAACCTGGGTATCGTGAAATACGGTGATTNCGGATCCTTTGTGATGGCGGATATTCCCGGGNTGATTGAAGGGGCCAGTATGGGAAAAGGACTGGGGCACCAGTTCTTAAAACACATTGAACGGAATAAGGTCCTTCTGTATCTCATAGAAGCACCGGATGAAACTCCCCACTCAACTTTCACAACCCTGCAAAATGAACTCTTGCAGTTTAACCCGGACCTGGATGTAAAGCCGGTGATGGTGTGCAGGACAAAGTCGGATATAGAGTGTGACCTGTCGGAAGAATGGAACGAGTTTGAAGAGGATGTGAGCGTGATTTCAGCTGTTTCGGGAGCAGGGCTGAATGAATTAATCACAAAACTCAGCCAGGCTGTAGGGTAAATGAATCCTATCCAGATAATAAATTTATTGAATGTGCCCAGGATCGGCCCCCACCGGGTGAAAATGATCCTGGCTCACTGAACAAGGACCAAAATCCTTTTGAAGCGTCTATCAAGGATTTACGGGCCATTAGGAGCATTGACACCATTGCCCATAAAACAGCTGTGCAAACCGGCGGCCGGACCCTGGCGGTGCTGGGCTCGGGGCTAGATGTGATCTATCCTGGGGAAAACAGGCGTCTGGCGGAAGACATTTGCCAGAAGGGTACCCTGATCAGCGAGTTTCCCCTGGGCACACAGCCGGATCGTGGAAATTTCCCCGG
>PBCV01000030.1 GCA_002717915.1 Fidelibacterota bacterium
CATTATTGATTGCAGCATTAGGACGCAATATTCGAAATATCAAACGAGCAGTGATCTTAGTCCATGGGATCATTCTTGCCATTTCCTTCCTCATGGGATTCACATTTACAATTTTCGATCCAGCACAAGTCCAAACAGCTTGGAAAGTCTATTTCATCTGTTTTATGCTGTATGCTTTTTCCATCGGAATCATTGTACCCATCTGGGCTGATTTTTTAAATCAGAGTACACTGAAATCTGAACGGGGAAAATTTTTCGGTCTTGGGTTTGCCTGTAATAGCATAGGAAGTTTTATAGGTGGATTTATACTGCGATATTTATTATCCTATGATTTGCCATTCCCACAAAATTTTGGGGTAGGTTTTTTTATTCTATTTTTAAGCTTAACCGTTGGAACAATCTTGTTTCTCCCTTTCAGGGTAAAGCCCAATCAAAAAGAACAGAATCATAAAACACTTCGGGATTTTATCACAGAAACAAAATCCATTGTGGTAGAACACAAAAATTTTCAGAAATACATTTTATCCCGAATCTTTTTCGCAGCTCATCTTCCCGGGGTGGGGCTTTATGCTGTTTATTGTCAGACTAAATTCAATTTTGCAGTGAGCGAGGTGGGAATATTTACCATTTTAAATGTGATAGCCGCCGGTGCAGCCAGTTTTGCAGCCGGTAAATTGGGTGATAAATTTGGACACAAAACCAGTATGATGTTGGCATATCTCGGTCATTTTATAGCTGTGCTTTTGGCTATTTTTGCCCAAAATATGTTTTGGGTTTATGGGATCTTTATGGCGATAGGTGTAGGCCAGGGCGCCTTTATGCCATCGGCCATGAATCTTGTTTATGATTTTTCCGCTGAGAGAGACACGAAAACATATATGGCATTGATTGATTCATTTCTGGCTCCATTTGTATTGATCTTTATTATGGGTATCGGTGCTTTGGTTCGGGTTGGCAATTACACCATATCCCTTTATATATTAGGCACGAGTATTATTTTGGGAATGCTGATCCTCCAATTCATCGTTCGTGACCCAAAACATTCAGCGGAACCTGTATTTCATGTAGATGGATTTTCTTCTTGATTTTCCACAAGGTAAAACCAAAAATTCACGATCTATTATGATTGATTTTATATCTCGTCATACACGTTTCATTTTCCCTGTTTGCCTTATACTCATTTTCAGTTCCTGCCAGGAAGATCCTGCAAGACACCTGAATCTTGGAAACTGGTACTTGCAAAGAGGTCTCTTGGATGAGGCCATAATGGAATATCGAGAAGTCTCCCGGCTTTATTCAGGAGACCAAAGTCAATTGAAACGGGATGAATTTCAAGTGTTGGGTAAGGCCCATCTCAAACTTGCTATTGCCTATACAAAGAAAGGGTGGTGGGAATATGCGTTGAGTGAAGCAAAGCGCAGTTTTGATATCTCACCAAATAAAGATTGCCATGAACTGATCGTTCTCATTGAGGAAAAACTCTCCCAGGACACCAAGTCCTGAGTTTCCTCTGTGATGATGCCTAAAAGGTTCCGGAACGCGATTCTCCCCCATCGCAGTAAATTATAGAGCAATTAATAAAATCTGCCTCCGGTTTTAAAAGCATTGAGATTGTTCCGGCTACATCTTCCGGTGTCGTTGTTCGACGCATTGGATTCCGTTTTTTAGTATTTTCAACCCACGCTTCCCAGCCTTCAGTGATTTTGGTAAGGGCTCGTGTTGGTGTTACACCTGCCTGAATCGCATTGGCAGTAATGCCGAATTCTCCCAACTCCCAGCCAATCTGACGTATGATTGCTTCCATGGCTACTTTTGCAACACTGACAGGTCCATATCCTTCCAAGGCTACGTAGTTGCCTTCACTGGTAAGTCCCATGATACGAGACCCGTTCGCAAGTAATCCTTCTCCGTACAATTTCTGGGTCCAATATAGAAGGGAGTTCCCCATAACATGTATGGTCATATCCATTTGCCGTTGTGTAACCGGTTTTGCACCAAAAAAGTTGGTGGTGGTGCCGAACGCAATAGAATGGAGCAATAATTTAAGAGGGCTGCCCGAAGTAATCTCTTTAATCTGTGGGATAAAGGTATTCATTGTCTCTTCAGAAGCAGCATTGGTATTATAATAATGGCAGCGTCCTTCGGATAAGTGGTCTACTTCCGCTATAGTTTCTTCAGCGATCTTTTTTGCTTCGCCTCGATCAAAATGGAACGCTATAATACCATAACCATCTTTTGCCAGGCGCTTTGCCGTAGCAGCACCATGACCAGTGGAACCACCCAATAATAAAACCCAATCAGACATTTTATTCTCCAAAATCTTGTTCTCAATTTACCGGATTATTTTGGATAGTGAATATCAAATGTAGGTTTAAAATATGATAAAATTGTTGTACTCTCCGCCTGTCATAATCCGAGTAAAATGACCCAAAAAAACAGTTACACAAAAAAAGAATTGATCCAGAGCGGCGAAGGAAAACTCATGGGTCCTAACACTAGCAAACTGCCTTTACCGCCCATGCTCATGGTGGATCGAATTATTGAAATAAATGAAGACGGTGGAAAATACGGTAAAGGCAGGATTCTAGCCGAATTGGATATAGATGAGGAAAACTGGTTTTTTCATTGTCACTTTAAGCGGGATCCTGTGATGCCCGGTTGTCTCGGTTTAGATGGTATGTGGCAACTGGTGGGGTTCTTTTTGACCTGGATTGGCGGTGAAGGTCGGGGAAGGGCACTGGGTGTGAGTGACTTGAAATTCAAAGGTCAGGTTCGACCTTATCATGAAAAAGTCGTATATAAAATAGATATTAAAAAAATATTGGAAAGAGATGGAAAAACAATGGTCTGGGCAGACGGCTTATTAAGCACAGAAGATAATCGTACCATTTACTTTGCCAAAAATCTTCAGGTTGGACTTTTTAACAATTTGACCTATGATTTTGGTGGGGATCCTTCTCAAGACTCTTTTTAATTCTACTGGAAATACTGTATAACACATGGCACTTCAATGCGGGATTGTGGGTTTACCCAATGTTGGGAAGTCGACCTTATTTAACGCACTGACTGAATCCAGTATACCAGCCGAGAACTATCCTTTTTGCACCATTGAACCCCATGTGGGTATTGTTGAATTGCCGGATTACCGATTGGTGGAACTGGGTAAGATTTATAAACCTCAAAAGATTGTTCCAGCTACGGTAGAATTCACAGATATTGCAGGGCTGGTCCGCGGGGCAAGCAAAGGAGATGGGCTTGGCAATCAGTTTCTGGGTCAAATTCGTCAAACAAATGCTATTCTCCATGTAATTCGGTGTTTTAATAATGAAAACGTTACCCATGTGGATAGATCTATCGATCCGGTCCGGGATGCAGAAACCATCGAAATAGAATTGCTTTTAGCCGATCTGGAAACGTTGGAAAAACGGAAGCAAAAGACAGAAAAAAGGGCCAGAGCCGGGGAAAAGGGTTCTAAAAAAGTGTTAAACCTTATTAATCAATTAATTCGTCATTGTTCAAATGGTAGACGCGCTAGAACTTTTGATGTGGAACCAGATCTACGGTATATCCTAAACTCATTTCATCTTCTAACAAATAAACCCATTTTGTATATTGCCAATGTTGATGAATCAGAGATCGTACAGGATAATCAAAACCAATATGTCAAGGATATATTTGACTTTGCCAAAGAAGAAGGAAATTCTGCAGTCCGCATCTGTGCAGCTATTGAAGAAGAAATTGCTTCACTCCCCCAGGAAGAAAAATCATTATTTCTTTCAGAGTATAATCTACCAGAACCAGGCTTGAACAAAGTGATTCGTTCCAGTTTCAATCTCCTTGGGCTTCATACCTATTTCACGTGTGGGGAAAAAGAAGTCCGGTCATGGACAATACCCTTAGGGACATCAGCGCTGAAGGCCGCAGGACAGATTCATACTGATTTTGAAAGAGGATTTATCAAGGCAGAAGTATTTAATTACAATCATATCATAGCTCATGGCTCAGAAAAAGCACTTTCAGACCTTGGCCTTATTCGCCAGGAAGGCAAACACTATATTGTAAAAGAAGGAGACTGTATTTTCTTTAAATTTAATGTTTAAAAAGGCTTGGTATAAAAAAGGGCAGTAAAAACTGCCCTTTTTAATTTATATACGGTAAGAAAATTATTCGTCTTCCTCCTCATCGTCCCAATCTTCATCATATTCATCTTCATCATCTTCATCATCTTCATCATCTTCATCGTAATAGTAATCCGGCGGGTAGGCAAAATAAGGATTATTGGCCATGCCATAGGGGTCATAGGGATTTGGTGGTGACTGTTCTTCTTTCTTTTCTTCTGCTTTTTCTTCCACTGGAGCTGCTTCCTGCTTTACAACAATTACCTTTGGAGNCTCCGGTGCTGGGGTTGCTTTTGGTNCCTGGGTCTGATTAATGGCATTCATTACAAGATCACGGTCCTCATCTGACAAACCGCCACTATCACCAGCAGATACCGGAAAGGCTGATTGCTGGTTACGAAAATTTAGACCTGTAAGCACTGCAAAGAAGAGAATAACCAGAGATAAAATAGATCCTTCCGGTTGAAATTCGAAACCACCCCACATGTTTTGTGTAATTCCAAACCCAAAGAAAATCCCTAGGGACAGCATAACGCCGAACAATATTATCATATTGCCCATTTGCTCTGGCATATGGGATTCCATGACCAACATATACAGGAACCATACCAAGATACCAGAGACAGTTATGATAATACTGACTAGAAATTCCCCCATAAGGAGAGATGTGAAAAAGCCGACGACGCCGGCTGCCGGAATAACAAAACCAATCCCGGATTTCATGTCGTTAGCCATATTGAAACTCCATTAATACCTCGAATTGTATCAAAAATAACCGGTTGTTATGCAAAAATGCAAGATTTTTCCCTAATATAAACAGATTGTTTTCTGCCATGTAATCTGCTGCCCTGATTCCGTAATTTTGAACTATACTATGCGAAATGAACCTGTAAAAGTGGGGGTGATTGGTGTGGGCCATTTGGGCCAGCATCATGTAAAACATTATGTGTCTCTTAAGGATGCAAATCTGGTAGGCATCGTAGATACGGATCAAGAACGTGCTGTGGAAATTTCCAAACAATTTGATATTCCCGTATTTAATGAGCTGCAGGACTTGCTAAAGCAGGTGGATGCTGTCTCCATTGTAACTCCCACGCTTTACCACGCAAAAATTGCAGAAACCTGTATTACAAATGATATACATGTTTTCATTGAGAANCCTATCACANAGACGTTGGAAGAAGCGGAGCGATTGTTGGTGTTATCTAAGGAAAAAGATGTTATGATCCAGGTAGGACATATTGAAAGGTTAAATCCTGCCTTGCTGGCTCTTAAGCCTTATCGTGTAGAACCAAAATTCTTGGAGATACAGCGGCTGGCTCCCTATACAGTCCGCGGGACTGATGTACCAGTGGTATTAGATAAGATGATACATGATATAGATATTTTATTATCTCTGGTTGATTCTCCGGTGAAAAGCATCCAGGCCACCGGGCTTTCAATCCTTACAGATTCTTTGGATATTGCCCATGCACGCATTCGGTTTGGAAATGGGACCGTGGCTAGTATAATGTCAAGCCGGGTTGCAAAGGACGAAGTCCGGAAGGTTAAGTTATTTCAAAAGAACTTATATGCGACTATTGATCTTTTATTAGGACTGGCAGAAGTCTACAAAATTGTGGGTGACCCAAAGGAAGATCCAAACGCTTTAATGACTGTTCCTTTTGAATACAATGGTGNTAAACGATTTATTGCCTATGACAAGCCTGCCACGTCGGAACAGGACGCTTTGGGGATGGAATTGCATAATTTCATTAAATCTGTACGAGGTAAAGAAACTCCTATTGTATCAGGTGAAGCGGGCCGNGATGCCCTTAAGATTGCTATCGAAATNCAGCAAATGATCACACAAGATATACATTAATGGATCTGAGAAATTTTTTATTTTCCAATAGAAGTTTTACTCCGATTCCCCTTGTAGTGGCCATTTTATATTTGTCATCTTTATCCTATCCCCATTTTATTTTTGGAATAGGACTAATCGTGGTTGGGGAGTCTATACGAATATATGCGGTACGATTTGCTGGCGGTGCAACAAGGACAACAAAAGTAGGTGCACCATCACTATGCACAAGCGGGCCNTATTCCAGGTGCAGAAATCCTTTATATTTAGGCAACATGATCATTTATTGTGGAGTGGTTCTTGTGGCGGGGGGGCAGTTTATGTGGCACTTATTATTATTTGTGTTCACCTTTTTTACGTTCCAATATTTCATGATTATTTCCCTGGAAGAGGAAACCCTGGTGAAATTATTTGGAAATGAGTATCGATTGTATCGTGAAAGTGTCCCCAAGCTTTTTCCAAGATTAAGCCCNTGGCTTGGGATTGATAAAAGAGTCCCTTTAACTATCATACAAACGCTGAAAACAGAAAAACGCACACTGCAGAATATTTTTATTATTATTGTATTGATTGGTGTGAGAAAATTTTTCGGCTTTTCTTTATAATCCCCAAGTGGGAATAGGTCATGTCTGAACCATTAAAATTTTTCCTTGTTGCGGGGGAACCCTCCGGCGACCTCCATGGAGGAAATTTGATACATTCAATAANAAATATAGAGCCTAACTCCTCTTTTATGGGTCATGGTGGTAATGCCATGCGAGATGCGGGGATGAATATCATTGAGCATTCTGACAGTTTAGCCATTATGGGATTTCTAGAAGTGGTAAAACATTTACCGCGTATGATAAAAATAATGGGAGAAACTGTAAAGACCATATCCCGTGCTAAACCCGATAGAATTATTTTGATCGATTATCCCGGATTTAACCTCAAATTGGCAACAAATATTTTCCACCTAGGTATCCCGATTACATATTTCATTTTGCCCCAGGCCTGGGCCTGGAAAGAGAAACGGGTTGAAACCATGAAAGCAGTGTTAGATCAGACTCTTTCTATTTTTCCTTTTGAAGAAGAGTGGTATAATTCAAAAGGATTGCCNACCACATATGTGGGGCACCCGTTTACGGAACACCAGCACGTTGATGAATCTTCAAAATCGTTTTACCAAAGGCATAAACTAACTATTGAACATTCCATCTTGGTCCTNCTCCCGGGGAGTAGACAACAGGAGGTCGATCGGCATTGGCCAGTTTTTCTCAAGACTGTTTCAGTTTTGAGGGGCTTTATTCCTGATCTTCAAATAATAGTAGGAAAAGCTCCTAATGTTAAACTGCTAAANGTACCTGATAACTTTAGAGTCGAACAAAACGCTAGAAAAGCCATGATGGTAGGAACAGCGGCTCTGGTTTCTTCAGGAACCGCTACTTTAGAATGTGCAGTTGAGGGAACACCAATGGTTGTATGTTACAAATTATCTTCTATTTCATGGCTAATAGCAAAATCCATGACCAATGTAAACTATTCATCCATGGTGAACCTTATAGCAAATAAGGAACTTGTACCGGAATTTCTGCAAAATGAAATGAAACCAGAAAATATAGTTACAGCGCTCACACCCTTATTAGATACTAAGTCTAAAAAAAGAGAAACAATGCTAGATGGGTTTGATAAAATAAGAAAAAGTCTGGGAATACCGGGAGTATATGATCGAGCGGCAAAGGCCATTATTACAAAAACAAAACACAGATATGATTAAGTCTTTTTCGATAAAACTGAAAATACATTTGGGTAGTGTCCTGCTGAAATTACTTTACAGCACAAATAAAAAAGATGTCCGGGGACGTAAACATTACAGAGATATGATTCACAGCAACAGGTCGGTTATTCTATCCGTCTGGCATGGTCAATTACTTTCAATCGTTCATGATCTTCGAAATGAACCTGTAAAGGCAGTTGCTGGGACACACAAAGACGCAGAAATAATTTCACAGATTGCGACAAAATGGGGATGGCACATGATTAGAGGCTCAAGCAAGGAAAAAGGNGANGTNGCNTATAAGNAAATGGTTCNAANTTTAAAAAANNCNGGGGANNTGGTTTTTATAACACCAGATGGNCCAACGGGTCCTGCCCGGATTCCAAAACCTGGGATCATCCGCGCAGCACAGGCCACAAACTCTGTAATTATTCCAACGAGCGTTCATTCTACNCNNANGTGGGGATTTACAAACTGGGANACATTCTATTTGGAAAAACCGTTTGGTAAGATCTTTATAGAATATGGAGAGCCNATTGTATTTGATCAACATGCAGACTTTGAAACNTGTGCTGAAACTTTAATTAAAGNAATGGATCGGGTAGAACATANTAATTTGCAATATACAAATAATGAAAGTNGCTAAAAAATATCANGCATATCTTTTATTTCCTCTAGCNTTATTTTACTGGGGNNTGATATACTGGCGTAATTNNTTCTACCNATTTGGATTTTTNNTCTCACNCAAGTTACCTTGTAAGGTTATCAGCATTGGAAATATTACCACCGGNGGAACTGGGAAAACCCCCACTGTTATTTATCTNTGCCGGTATCTGCAGGAAAAAGGGTNCCGTGTAGCTGTCTTGAGTCGNGGTTATGGAAGAAGTACAAAAGGAACCATTATAGCATCTAACGGNNATGGTGCACAAGGNACATGGCANGAAACNGGNGATGAACCTNACCTGATGGCCCGTAAACTTAANAATGTCCCTATTNTTGTTGATGAAGACCGCTTCAGGGGAGGGTNANTCCTTATAGAAAAATTTAATCCCGACATCATNTTAATGGATGANGCATTCCAGCACCGNGCTATAGAACGGGATTTAGATCTTGTATTAGTNAATGGTGGNGATAAAGCCATNGATCATAAACTATTACCCTATGGGTTNTTACGGGAACCNTGGTTAAACATTACACGGGCAGATGCTGTCATAATAACAAAAACNAATCTTANNAGTCCCCGACCGTTCCTCATCAGAAAAATTCGNGAAACATCCCTTACAGTTTTNCATTCAAAATCAAAGATTNCTGTTTCAAAAATGTNNCATAGAAANGAATGATAAAGATCTANANTTGATGGATAAAGATGTTTTTCTTTTATCTGGGATTGGCGATACAAAAAGTTTCCATAGAGCAATAGAGCAATTGGGNTGCAANATGNTTGGTCATAAATCATTNCCAGATCATTTTANTTATACACAGACTGTGCTTAATGAGGTTGAGAGGGAGAGCCAGTCGNTCCCATGCAGACTATATTATNACAACAGAAAAAGATTGGGTTAAACTAGAAGGNCTGAAGATAANCTTTCCTATGGTAGTTGTAGANTTAATTATTACGATCCAACANNAAAATCAGTTNGANGCNCTCNTGGNTTCTGTGATAAAATAATCTATATCTGNGCCATGCCCCAGGCAAACACNACTCCAACAAAAGTCAGCATCAGAGGCCANCCAGTATTGACTAATTGTTTGGNACTTGGNTCATGAAATACATGAACCTGGAANTCATGAGTNGNAGTAGCGCCATGTTCATCTACNGCCATTAAAATAAAATCATTCATGCCCAGTTGNCTCTTTCNNGGNGTCCATTCCACAATNGCCTTCTTTTTATCAAACCGGGCATATTTTGGCAGNCTGACAGCTCTGTAGGCGACCTTATCTCCGTTCAAATCCTCAGTGGCAATTTTGTAGCGCCAGGAATGGCCTGTTAATCCNACCGGTTTNGGATTGGACATGACCGTAGGAGCATTGTTTANAAAAATCTTTCCCANCTGCACATCTGTACCATATCCATCACTGACAGCAACTTCAAATGTATTATTATTNATTTGTGCTGCTTTTGGAACCCATAGNATTTTTCCNTAGCGNTCCATCTGCATTCCATGAGGCCCTTTTAACANTGTGTANTCAAGTGTTGAATTCTCATTNTTATCATCNACCCNAACCTGGTATTTAAATAATTCACCNACNAGCCCCATGTGGGGAGGATTAGANACAATGGTTGGGAGGNGGTTCGCATANACCTCATACGTCTGTTCATCTTTTGTATAACCNTCAGATGCCACNACTGTAATACGNTGAGCATCCGCCTGTTCTACAGANGGGGTCCAGCGCAAAGTCCCTGANGAGCCTTCTACCACCATNCCCTCGGGAAAATCNAGCATGGAAAACCGGANCGGATTTACNCGTTCAACNACAACNCGGGGAGGTTTCCCNTTGTCNCCATGAAAAAATTNCCAAAGAAAATCTTTTATTTTTATTGTTCTTCCATCACGAGTGTCTAAAAGGACCCAAAGNCTGTCATCCTCAAAAAATACTGAATGNGTATACCGTTTCAGNTTCAGCCTCGAGACAAGAGAATCGGCAGGGTATTTAGGNTCTACGTAATAAATAGCTTCAGCATTATGCCAGTCGCCTAAGAATCGATCTACATTNGATAATGCAACATCATCCGTAATGTTAATTGAATACATCCGGATAGTAGAAATATCATGAATNTTTACAACGCGTTTAAAGGGGAGTAATGCACCTTTATTTTTATCATTGATCATTAGCCTGTAGGCATATTCTTCTCCAACTATCGCAGACATTGANGGGACNGAAANAATCTTAATTGGCGCATTAACAAAAAAGTCNGCNTCAATCATTCTTGATTCATGTCCGTCTGAGACTTCTATCTGCAATTCNTGAAAATCCAATTCATTCATNGTAGGCTCCCAGCGCAAGAACCCTGTATGAGGGTCCATACGCATGCCNTGGGGCAACTTATGAGCTGTATAGACNAGCCTATCCTTTTTATTGGGCTCTTCCACTTCAAGTTCAAAATCCCAGATNCCTCCAACATTNATTGTATTCATCATCATGGGNGCGGATTTGATAATAGGNGGATGATTAACAAACAAATTAACAAACTGAGTATCCGTTGCAACACCATGGCTTGCAATCACTGCATACTTTATTGTATCTACCTGAACAGGNTTNGGNGTCCATGAAATNGTTCCNTCTGGCTGNAGTATCATACCATCNGGACTATAAAANAATTTATANTTTATTTTCTCATCTGGTTTCTGACGCCATACTTTTACNGGATAAGTATAGGGGCTTCCCACACTGGCATTTTCTGATGCTTTTGAAAGGATTTTTACACCNGCCCTTGAAAATAATTGAAATTCCTGGGCGGTNCGTTCAAAACCATCTGTNGCAACAATTCTCACATCATANACTTCAACNTGNGCNCTATCTGTCTTCCANGTTACCACACCATTCTCTACGANCATCCCTTCAGGGGATACTTCCAGTTCGTATTTTATTGATGCATCTTTATTGCGATCNTGAACGACCGGTTCATAACGAAACGTCGACCCNGCAATAAATTCTGTTATAGTNGGNTGTGTTAGAAACCNTGGNGGNTCATTCACGTAAATCCAGAGACTTTCATCTCTGCTTTCCAAAACAGGGGTTGCCTTAAANATNTGTTCATCATCATTNGATCCTGTGATCGCCTCCATAATTTCATCTACTTTCATTCTGACCATGTAAGAGATGGGAAANGCGTCTAATTGTTTATCAGTAGGNACCCAATTAATTGCTTTACTCTCATAAAGGAANTACATGCCCTTCGGNGGCTGGTTCTCCCATCGNAAACTATAAAACTCATCAGANCTNTCCTTNGGNATCTCATAGAGAAACGGTTGACCNGGNCTCAAAACATACNTGGGAAGAATATGTTTGGGGAGCCGTTGCCCCANAGATTCTTTTGGACGGGGTTTCTTTGGNNNTTCCANTGTNCGTACAACNTTTNTTGGAATGGACATTTTAGGTTGCTCNCGCAANACTTTNCCTTCCTGCTGNTCTGGAAAAAGNGTATTGGGNATATAACTTCCNGGAGATTGTCCCAGGTCTGTAATTATTNTTTCTTCTTGCTGAGGNTCTANGGGNTCTTTATCATCNGGCAACACTTCAACATANACTTCCGGAATCTCNGGTTGGACATCCTGTACATTGGATAACAGGTTTGGTAATNGCTTTTGAATNAAATCAGATGTAATNAAATATCCTTGGTCCAACCGGTCCGATTTATTNCCAAGCTGAATAACATANGTAGAGTTTTCTGNGCCATTCCAGCCNGAAACAAGAACACTNCCNCTGTATAGCCCTGATTTNGTCATGGGNACCATTGCAAAAACCTGCATNTCAGATGGAATATTCNTCATGGCATTCTNAACNCCTTCTAGNCCNCCATCTTCACCTGAAATNANGGTTAGNGCNTTAATATCAGAAGATAGAGTTAAAATATCTTCATATGTNTCCTGGTTGAAATCTTCCAANGCAACNTGGGANANGGGACCTNTATTTACAGGAATTTCTTCAATAACCANTGTNGCCGGTGTCAGTGTAAATGCCACGATATCGCCTGAATTAAAAGANACCAGAACATCAAAGAAACCATCGGNGTCCCAATCGGTTAATTCTATAGAATAGGGNAATATNCCACTTANTCCATCAATTTTTTTNCGGACCANATGGCCGGAATCAAACNCCCCNCCTATATTATAAAANGGTTGTGCCTTGATAGTATGCCCATCCTGGCTCAGCGCCATTACATCATCGTATCCGTCACCATCGTAGTCTACCACTCCTACGTACAACAAGCCTGAACCAACNAATAACTGATCCGGTCTGACTTTTTTCGTTAATGATAATCCAGAAGCAGATGAATTCACTATGGCAAATCCGCGAAACGGGCTTCCAAGTGCTAATACAATCTCCTGGTCTCCATCTGAATCCTGATCTAACAATTGAAAATTATTGCATCTTAACGAACGGTTCTCTTTTCCCACATCCAGGGTAGCAGAAGGAATCTCTGAAAAATGGGTACCGTCCCAAGCATAGGTAGCTACAAAAACATGGGGGGTTGCATTATCGCCAAATCTTGACAGGTTCATAACTAAAATAAGTTCAGGGGAGCCATCACCATCCATATCCCCGATTTTAGCATCTACAAATTCACCTGTCAGTGCAATGGGCGGGGTGAACTCCCAAATCAGGGTCTGGTATCCATCTGCATCAATTTCGTAATAGCGTACTGCAGTTGGAAACACATCCTGATTCGGATCCAGTTCCAGGGCAATAAACTCCAGTAATTGATCACCATCCAAATCATACGTGCCATTCATATGTGCGATTTTTTGTCCAAATCCGACCGCCACAGAAAACATTAAGAGAACGATCTTATATAGGATGGGAGAATGTTTCATCGCATAGCCCTGGTGACTAATGATCATCTTTTCCTTGACCTTCTTCAGTATCGGGTTCTTCTATATCAGGTTCAGGCTGGGCTTCCTCTGGAGCTGATGGAGTTTTCTCTTCCGCAGGTTGGATAGGTTCTTTCGCCTGTTCTAATTTCAAAGAATCAGAAGTGGATGGTATTTCAGGTTCCTTTTTCTCAACCTCTGGAACAGAAGGAGTTAACTCATCATCCTGTGTTTCTGGTGTTTCCAAGGGCAGGTCAGATTTTATTTCTACAGTTTCATCATTTTTCTCAGGAACGTTGCTTTGCTTAGGCTCCACGGGGATTTCGGGTTCGGTCTGGTCAGGCTGGGCATCGGGCAAACGGGGTTCCCGGGTTATTTTAGGCAATTTCCCGCTGGGTCCAAATAAAGGTTCTTCCAGCGATGCGCCTTGAAGAAGTTTTATTTTCAATTCTTCAGGAAATAATTCCTGGATCAAGCGGGAAAACATAACCGCCGGTTCAACCGTACCAACTAAATCAAATTCTGTTGTAACCTTTTTTGAGCCATTGGCCCGAACCACGACTTCCCCGCGCACAGCCTGTAATGTCCCCTCATCCATAAATACCGCTAAAGACTGGGACGGACTCGATGGGGTTGTGGATGATAGGTAGATCCCCTGATAGGTAGAATCTTCTGCGCCATGGAAACTGAAACGTATCAGTTTATCTGTAAAATCCATATCCAGTGATGTTGGGAATCCTTCAAAGAAATAATCAGGGAATTCGAACAATTTTGGATCAAATGCTTCCGGTTGATACGACTGGGATAATGAATCATCTGTGGGCGATATGGACATAAAAACCACATTGGTCTGCATATCATGAACCATGGTTAATGTAGTAATACTATCCAATCGGGCATCTCTCAGGGAATAGGCAAAATCAAACGTTTCACCCCGTTTAAGATTTGCCAGATTCGCCGATATCCCATGCTGAAAGTGCGTGGCTTCACCCATAGGCGGGACCTGATTAACTGCCACGCCAAATGGAGCTTCTCCATCAAAGATATAACGGTCTCGTGTATCAGATGCCGGGGTCATGGCCAATACATAATATAAATCAATTTCATTCTCTGACTGCATATCGAGCACCGTATCTTCATCAACGATCTTCGGAATTAAAGCTTCTTGAACTTCTGTTGTAAAGGTTGTAATGCCTGTGTCTTTTTCCGGGATGGGCGATACTGCAGAAACAGAATCTGTGGGTTCTGGGATATATTCACCAAGATTCAATTGGGTAAATCCTGCTTCATCGGCCCAGTTCACACTTTCCATATCTGCATTCCTCTTCGGAACAGCAACTTTTTCTTCTTCAGTTTTGGGTTCTTTTGTTTCATCTTTGACACTGGCCAAGAAATCCCCCAGCGTAGGACTCAATAAACTGTAATCTTTTTTCTGCCCACTTTCTGAATCTTTTATGCCATATACTTCATCTTGTCCGGCTGGTATACTGGTTACGTCCTGATCATAGCTCATGGGAATTGAATTGAGTGTAGCAGATTCTTCCGATAAGGGGGAAGGGGGAGGGCGGAGGGACCCTTTCTCAAGCCTTGATGGAAGATAATCAGCTATAAATGGCTGTGCTTCATAAATATCTGCATCCAGTCTATTTTGTAAAATCGTTGCTAAATCACCATCATCCGCCATTGGGAAAGCTCCCTGGCCTGAAAGACTCGTGGTGGATAAAATAGCATTTTCTTCCGTGAGACTTAACAGAAAAACATCGTCAGATCCAAAGGGAACCAGCAAACCGTTTTTGCTGGAATGTTTTGATCTGTACGGCTGGATATCAGCGCCTAGGAGATACCTAGCTTCATCTAACATCATTAGATCGGAATGAATCAGGCTAAAATTCTGGCCAATATCAAAAATTGCTGTCTTGAGCTTATTTTCTTCAGGGGATACAATGGCCATATAATGTCCGCCGCCGCTGGTAAAACCGCCTATATATACTACTCCGTGACCATTGTTAATAATAGGGGCGGAAAGCCTTTGAGTATTTATTAAGGAAACGGTGCCATCAGAGATATCAAGATCAAATATCATTCCAAACCGAACCGGGGCACCAAAGGCTACCGCTAATTGGGGTGATTCCCCGGGAACAAGTGCAAGATTGGATGGACGTATGGTAGTGAATTCAAGTGGGGAATCTGTAAATATAAGAGGTTCATTTAAAAATCCGGTCGCAGTGCCGGGAAAAACATAAAGCCATGCTTGATCGCCTATGGACGCAAAAAGATCAGGAATAGCTATTATTTCATTATATCCATCAGCATCTATGTCCGCAATTTCAACATCTGCAAATTTTCCACCGTTTGGCAACGTAAACGACCATAGGGTGTCAATTGTCGTCGATGTGGTAACCTCGACCCAGATTGCCGAGGACGTACGGGTATTCAGGACCAGTGTTTCCACTTTGCCATCTTCATCCAGATCATAGGATCCGTGAATATGGAATGTCCCCCTGCCTGTGAGACCAGACAGAAGCAGGACTCCAAGAAATATTTCTTTTAGGAAGCGCATTTCAGCTCCTTTGAACGTACTTAACCTCATGGTCTAAACCAAAATTGGATATAGCTATTCGGGAGGCAAATCACGTTTTGATCTCCCTTACCTCGTTTACTCTTCGAAAAATATAGGATAATGCTACTATTTTTACAAGAAAAAGCCCCCATACGTCTTTTTAACCAAATTTTTAAATTTTCAGCTATATTTTCTTTCTAAATTGGACCATGAATCTTAATTTGATACATTCTACCATGCGGAGAACCCCATTAACATGAAAAACATTATTTTATTTTCAGCACTGAATTTATCTATATTGTTTGGACAATTCAGTTATCCTGCTGAAGATTTTCTCGGTGGTGGTATTGGCTACAGCCCCATGTACATCAAGCTTGATTCAATACCCGGGGCATCATACCTCACAAATCTTGGATTAAACCCAGAGGAATTTGATGATCCATTTGTAATTCATGGAGGTGAAGGATTTGCCCATGTTACAGGTCGCTGGCGCATTGGAGGTTATGCCGGTATGGGTGCCACCACCATCAGCACGATACCGGAGATTATTGTGTTCAGCGATACAGATGATGATGATACTTTGGATGTCGGTGAACCTTTCAAACCCTATACTGAAGACTTTAATCCTTCTATAAAAGCAAAATTTTCATTTCTTTTAGGTGCAGCATCGGTTGAGTATGTCATGCCCCTATTGCAGGATCTGGAATTATCTGCCGGTGCGCTCATGGGTCTTGGCCGAGTAAGTATGGCCCTAGACCAGCAAAGTGGCAACCCCCGCTGGAACAAAGTTTTTACAAATGTATACGGGACAATGGATAGCACCGGTACTTTATACTACGGTGTAGATGCGGCAGACTACGATGATCCCAAAATTCTACCTGGAATGGTACCAGGCCTGTTGCGTGATGTGAGCGCAGCCTTTTTTAATTTCCAGCCCTATGTTGCTGTTAAATGGCAGTTTTTAGAACGGCTTGGACTACGAATCAGTGTTGGGTTTAATAAAGGGACTGTCAATGCAGGCAGTTGGAAATTGAATGGCAGAACCACCATTGATGACTCCCCTACATCTGCACTTTCGGGTGTGTCGTTTCGGACAATGCTCTATATCGGTCTATAACTCTATAACAAATCATGTTTAATAAATTTCGCCAGATATGGCCCTTGGCTTTATCGGCCACGCTAGGCTTTTTACTTGCGACTGTTCTGTTCGTTCCTAGGGTATACTCCAGCAATCAAAATGTTTATCGAGTATTAAGGGAAAAAATCAATGTTCTTCAACAGATAATTTCATATGTAAATCATTTTTACTTCGATACTGTGGATATGGATAAAGTTATGGATGGTGCATTTCATGGTTTGATGGAAGAATTAGACCCCCATTCCAATTATATTCCTGCTAAAGAACAGGAAAATATCAACGAACTATTCAAGGGTAAATTCCAGGGGATCGGCATCGAATTCGATATTTTAGAAGGTTTTATTACAGTGATTTCGCCGGTTCCTGACAGCCCTTCTGATATTGTTGGGCTTATGCCCGGTGACAAGATCATTGCCATTAATGGCGAAGATGCATATAAAATCACCAAGGATCAGGTCTTTAAGAAACTAAGGGGTAGAAAAGGAACCAAGGTTGTGGTTACCATCAGTCGCATCGGAACTTCAAAACCATTCGATGTAACAATCATTCGGGACAACATCCCGATTTACAGCGTTGGTGCCGCAACCATGCTGGATGATAAAACAGGGTATATCTTCCTGAGGCGGTTTTCAGCCACAACAGAAAAAGAAGTGGCTGCAGCATTAGATACACTATTAGCGAAAGGTATGGAACGGTTGTTATTTGACTTGCGCGGAAACAGTGGTGGATTTTTAGAACAGGCTGCTGCTATATCAGATCAATTTATTACCACAGCAGATACACTAGTCTATACCAGGGGGAAAATCAAAGAATCCAATCAGGTGTTTATTGGCAGTTCTAAAAAAGGGTATAATAATTTCTCCCTGATTATTATGATAAACCGAGGATCGGCCAGTGCGGCTGAGATTGTGTCCGGGGCGGTCCAGGATCTGGACCGTGGATTGGTTGTAGGGGAAACAAGTTTCGGCAAAGGACTTGTACAGCGTCAATTACCCCTAGACTCCGGGGCCGCTGTGCGTGTTACGATCGCTCGGTACTACACCCCATCGGGGCGACTAATCCAGCGTCCCTACGAAGATGGTAATGACCTAGCGTATTACCGGGAACTCTATGAGAAGGATCGGGAAGCAAAGATTGATAGTCTCAAGGAATTGAGACCAAAATATCAGACAAAATCGGGTCGGACTGTCTATGGCGGCGGCGGGATAACCCCGGATATTTATATTCCTTTTAAGAGCACAATTAATTCAGAAACGGGTAAGGTCCTAAGAAATCCGAAGCGCCCTATTTTTAATTTTGCGTCCGAATACGCCTCAACCCATCAGAACGAATTTAGTTCATTCTCCGATTTCAGGGATACATGGACAGTCTCTAGTTCTTTATTTGATAGTTTTATAACTCACCTGGAGAAAGACTCCATTGATGTAATTCAAGATTCAATACGGGTGAATGCTGGCTTCATCCATAACAGAATCAAGAGCGAGTTAGCGGGCTCTTTGTGGGGTAAAGACGAAGGTGCAAATATTCGTCTTCTTTTAGATAACCAGGTAATTGAAGCTTTAAAACACTTTAATGAAGCAGATGCATTTATAGAATCATTAAATTAAATTTGGTGCCTTTTAAATAAACTTTTTAATTCTTATTAATTAGATCATAAACGGAGTTATATAATGGTCCATTATTTCTTAGAAGGGGGCTCTTTCATGTGGCCGATCCTTATTTCACTCATTTTTGGCCTTGCGTTTGTAATTGAGCGAGCCTATTCACTGATGATGTCTGCCGTTGATTCCCAGACATTTTTTGATGAGATCAGTCAATCCATCAATGAAAACGGCCCTGAGGCAGCTGCACAGGTCTGTGAAGAAACAGGCGGACCTGTAGCGGCAATCTTCCATGCAGGATTAACCAAGATGCACCGCGGATTAAATGAAGTGGAAAAAGCAATCCAGAATGCCGGAGCCATTGAAATGGCCTTTTTGGAAAAGAATATGATTTGGCTCAACGCAGTCATTACCATCGCCCCCATGCTGGGCTTTACGGGTACTGTCGTTGGTATGATTGCCGCCTTTGACGCAATCAAAGCTGCTAATGATATTTCCCCTGCCGTTGTTGCAGGGGGTATTTCGCAAGCGCTCTTGACAACTGCGTTTGGGCTAATTGTGGCAATGATTATTCAGACGTTTCAAAATGTTTTCGTATCCCGCATTGATAAGCTTGTTCTGGACATGGAAGAACAGTCTGTGAAAATCATGGATCATTTATACGATCAAGAAGCTAAAAAATAAACCGCGCATCGCTGCATGGCAAAAAAACGTAGATTCAAAGGCGGGGAAATCCCCACCTCTTCTATGGCAGACATTGCCTTCCTGCTTTTAATCTTTTTTCTGGTTACAACCACAATCGACACGGACAAAGGGCTCGGAATTGTGCTTCCCCCACCCGGCGACATGGAAATCGAAATCCGAAAAGAAAACATCCTGAATTGCCTGATCAACTCCCAGGGGAAGGTATTGCTGGATGATGAACCTACAAATGTAGAACAAATCCATCGAATCGTGGGGGAAAGACTCAGGGCAAATGATAAATTAGTGGTCTCGGTAAAAGCCCATCCGAAAACAGCCTACAAAGATTATGTAAGGGTAATTGATCAATTAAAAATGGCAGATGCAAAACGAATATCCATCGCCAACAGCAACTGATGAATTTTTCCCGAAAAACAAAAATATCCAGTGATATACCAACAGCTTCAATGCCGGATATTATCTTTATGCTACTGGTCTTTTTCATGGTTACGACTGTCTTAAAAGAATATTCTGGATTGCCCGTAAATCTGCCCAAAGCAAAACGGATCGAAAAACTTAAATCAAAGCGTCATACTGTACAGGTATGGGTGTCTAAGGAAGGATTGATTTCTATTGATGACCGTCTTATGGGTGTAGATGATGTGTCTTTGGTCATGTATGGTAAGCGGGTTGCTGACCCCCTGATTGTTGTGTCGCTAAAGGGCGATGAAGAAGCTGAAATGGGTCTTGTTTCTGATATACATGAAAATCTTCGTGAGGTGGAAGCTCTTAAATTGAATTATTCTACCAAGACCTTAGTCGATTAATGGAATTTATAAATCCTCTAAAAGTCAAATATCCGATTGTAATCCGCTTAACTGCGTTACTGGGGATCGGGCTGGTGATCCTGAATTTCCTGGTTTTCCCACGATTCGGGAACAGTCTGGAGTTTGAAGATGTGGAACAAATTATAATTGAGAATATTGATATTCCACAAACCCAGCAGATTGACAACACCCCGCCGCCGCCAAGGCCTTCAATCCCTGTTCCATCGGATGATGAAGATATTGCGGAAGATCTAACTCTGGATGAGTTGGACTTTGATGATTTTTCAAATTTAGATGCGCCGCCGCCGCCGCCATCAGGGCCTAAAGTGGTCTTCATACCTTATGATGACCCGCCGGTTGCTATGACGCCTATAAAGCCGGTTTATCCAGAAATTGCACAGGAAGCGGGAATTGAAGGCGTAGTGGTCGTCCAAGCATTCATTGATGCAAAAGGCCGTGTAAAGGAAACCCTGATCTTAAAGGGAGTACCAAACACTGGCCTAGATGAAGCTGCCATGACAGCTATTCGAAAAACACGTTTTCGGCCAGCCAGACAACGGGAGCGGGCCGTGGGAGTCTGGATATCTATCCCGGTAAATTTTAAGTTAAAATAAAGAACTCTATAATTTTCCTATATACCTTCAGTCTGAATTTCCAAATACTTTTTTCCATAACCAAATAACGGGGTCATAAAATCGGTCAACAACACGCTCCTTCATTGGAATAATACCATTATCAGTGATTTGAATATGCTCGGGGCAGACATCTGTACAACAACGGGTAATATTACACATTCCTGATCCAAAATCTTCCTTGATCGCTGGAATTCTATCTTCGATATCTAGAGGATGCATATCCAAACCGGCTAAACGAATCATAAACCTTGGTCCGACAAAGTTTTCTTTTTGATCATGATCTCGCAATACATGACACACATTCTGGCATAGATAGCACTCGATACATTTTCGAAATTCCTGAATTCTATCTACATCTTCCTGGTACATCCTGTAATTTCCTCTTTCGTCTTTCTGTGATGGGTCAGGTTTGAATGGAATTATCCGCTTATTTTGTTCAAAGTTCCAAGATACATTTGCTGTTAAATCTTTTATTACAGGGAATGTTTTTATAGGACGTACAAAAATAGTTTCATCAGATTCATATTCATTCATCCGTGTCATGCAGGCCAGCTTTGGTTTACCATTAATCTCCATACTACAGGAACCACATTTTCCTGCCTTGCAGTTCCATCGGACTGCTAGGTCATTGGCCTGTTCAGCTTGGATACGATGAATGGCGTCCAAAACAACCATACCTTTGTCAACTTCAATCTGGTAGTCCAACAATTCACCACTTGATGCATCACCGCGAAAAAGTTTAAATGTTCTTAATGCCATGTCATTTTATCCTTCACCAGCGACTTCTTTTTCCAATTCATCAATGGATAAGTTGGCAATTCTCTCCAGTTCATTGTTGGGCTGTTGGCGATCTGTCTTTCGAACCACCATATTCCCATCTTTTCCTTTATGAATAACCACATTTGATTGCAACCATTCATCCTGTTCTCCTGGGAAATCAACCCTTGTGTGGGCTCCGCGGCTTTCCTCCCGCATGAGGGCTGACCTAGCAACTGATTCTGCTGTAATCATCAAATTTCGCAAAGCGAGTGCTTCATGCCAACCAGGATTATATTGTGAAGCACCATTAGCTTTTACTTCTTTATAAGATTTTTTCAAGGATTCTAGGTTGGTGATCCCTTCCAATAACAACTCTGCACTTCGAATAATACCCACATTACTTTGCATATTTTCCTCGAGGTCCTCATGCAATAGATAGGGGTTTTCACCTGACTCCCTGTTTAGAATTGCCGTCGCAGCGCGGATGATCACTTTCGCTTCTTCATCTACAATCCCTGCCAAGTTGGAAATTCCTCGGATATATTTGGCTACTCCTACGCCGGCAAGCTTTCCAAACACAAGTAAATCAGATAATGAATTCCCACCAAGGCGATTGGCCCCATGCATCCCACCTGAACACTCCCCGCAGGCAAACAGGCCGGGAACCTGTGACATTTGTGAATCTGCATCCACCCGAATTCCCCCCATCATATAATGCAGGGTCGGGCCAACTTCCATTGGATCAGTGGTTATATCCAACTCTGCGAGCACTTTAAACTGATGATACATAGAGGGTAATTTTTTCTTGATATCCTCAGCTTTACGTTGGCTGGCAATATCGAGGAAAGCACCACCATGGGGGCTCCCTCTGCCAGCTTTTACCTCTTTTCGAATTGCACGAGCTACTACATCACGAGTCAAAAGTTCTGGGGGGCGACGGGCATCTTTATCTCCGGCTAACCACCGGGCAGCTTCTTCTTCAGTATCTGCTGTTTCAGAAGCAAAACGTTCAGGTATATTTTCAAACATGAACCGTTGCCCCTCACTATTTATCAGAATTCCACCTTCACCCCGTACACCTTCAGTGACTAGTGTGCCACGTACAGAGGGCGGCCAGACCATTCCAGTAGGATGAAACTGTGTAAATTCCATGTCTATGAGTTCTGCACCAGCTTCGTAAGCCATGGCATGTCCATCACCTGTATACTCCCATGAGTTAGAAGTAATTTTCCATGCTTTACCACCGCCACCGGTAGCAAAGATCACAGCACCAGCTTTAAAAATTATAAATTGTCCCGTTTCGCGCCACATGGCTACCATCCCGGAAATTCTGTCACCATCCTTCAAAAGATCAAGGCCAGTACATTCCATGTATACTTCTATACCCTGATGAATGCCATGATCCTGGAGGGTGCGGATGATCTCCAATCCAGTTCGGTCACCAACATGGGCTAATCGGGGATAGCGGTGCCCACCAAAATTTCGCTGATTGATCAATCCTTTCTTTGTTCGATCAAAAACGGCACCCCATTCTTCCAATTCCCGAACCCGGTCCGGGGCGTGTTTAGCGTGGAGTTCTGCCATACGCCACACATTTAAAAATTTCCCACCACGCATCGTATCACGGAAATGGACTTTCCAGTGGTCCCGGTTATCCACATTCCCTAAGGCTGCGGCAACGCCACCCTCAGCCATTACCGTATGCGCCTTACCTAATAGTGACTTACATATCAGACCTGTGCTCAATCCTTGGCTTGAACATTCGATAGCAGCACTTAATCCCGCGCCTCCAGCACCCACAACTAGGACATCGTGTTCTATGGTTTGAATTTCAGATATATCCAACATTAAAAACCCCAGGTACCGTAATCAATCCATTGACCTGAAGATACCATACGCACATAATAATCTGCAAAAGCAACCCATATCATGCTGATCCAGGCCCAAAACATGTGCCGACCATTCAACCGGGAAATTCCCTTCCAAAGTTTATATCTCACTTTTTGCTGTCCACTAGGACAGGTAAAACAATCCAGTTTACCGCCAGCAAGATGGCGAAACGCATGGCAGCCGAAAGCATAGCCCGCCAAAAGAAGGGGATTAACTAAAAGGATAACAGATCCTACTCCAATGCCAAATTCACCGCCCCGGAACAAAGATATAACACCATCATATGATAATATCGCCACAAAGCCCAAAGCGATATATAGGGTAAATCGATGTAGATTCTGAAACACTAGAAGGGCAATTTCTCCCTTATAGTTCTTTTGTGGTATCCCTGATACAGCACAGGCCGGAGGGGATAAAAAATATGCACGGTAATAAAATTTTCTGTAATAATAACAGGTCATTCGGAAAGATAAAGGACCCGCAAGAATTAAAATAGCGGGCGTGGCTGGAATTAGACTTGGCCACCATCCAGGCCATGAACCAAACCAAGCATGTCCAATCGGGGCAGCGCCTTTAATCCCTTCTTTAATGAATAAAAGTGGGGAATAAAACGGAGACAAATAACCACCAAACCCTTCCATCCCAGCACTCCACCAATAATGGTTGCCTTGAAACATGGCCCATGTAGTATAAACAACAAAACCTAGAAAACCCAGACCAGTCCATAATGGTTCTACCCACCATTTATCAGTTCTTTGGGTTTTTATCAAATTATTATCCTCTACTTGGTTCTGCGCTAAAAATCATTGTTAGAAGTATAAACAGGTATAACTGATAAAAAGATCAGTCATAGCACAATAATTCATACTGAAAATCCAACATGAAAAATTAAGCCTGTAAATACCGTTGAGCACGAAGAATCAGGATGAGGATTCTCGTTCTACTTTTTCAGAGTAATTGAAAAATAAGTACTTGTGATCCACAATATAGTCAAAACATGAACCAGGGGTAAAAATGGTGATGTAGGGATAAAATTCAGCATCATATAATAAATCCCTACCAAGATAATAAACATAACACCCAATAGTACATTGCGGGCGAGAGAAGTGCCCATACGGGTCACCTGTACATAGGCTATGATCAATAAGCCAATGCCGGTAAGCCACAATCCAAAAAACCTATAGATCACCCTGAGATATGCTGGTAAATGGGCATTGATTTCTTCCGCAAACAATGTGTTAAATGATGTTTGAAGCAGGGCCTCATTTGGCTGCTGGTCCAGCATCCATGGTTCCGGATGGAAACACCATTCCAGGCCCAGACCTAAGGCAGCCAGACCTATTAAAAAAACTGGAATCCAGACTAAATTATGAATTGTCCGTTTTTGCATTTTCCTGTGTTTGTATACTGAAAGGTCCCTTCGACATTACAGCATTATAAAATCCTTCAAAAAACTTTTCTTCACCTAGNCCCCGTTGCCGTAACCCCCTCAATGCCAAGTCACCAGCCCATTGGTTCCACTCACCATAGAGTGTACCTTCCGGGCCTGCTTGAGAATCATCCAATGCTAGNGCTGCCTTATTGAACNTGTATCGGTCGTTAAGAGACCATTTTTTTACGNTNTGTAAAATTTCATCACGNACAGATTNTACTGTTAATATTCCTGTCCAAAAAGCTACCGGTGCCATTTCATACCCCAAGGGTGGTCGGTCTGCGCCNCGCACCTCCACAAGGTGCTTCAGGCGTACATTAGTAAAGATTTGGTGCAGGGCTGCTTGTATATCTTCATCCCGGATTGTGCCGGAATCGTCTAATTCTTGAAGCCGATCACCTATAGATGTTCTAGTACTGGTAACAGCACCGGATCGATCCAGTTGAAACATCCCCGGCACTGATATTACATAGTCAATATAGCGGTCTATGAGTCCTTTAGGCGAGCTTATTCCGTGGTCAATTAAATTTCTGCATCGGGCATTATCTGTGTTTTCCCAGATTATATTNCTTAAATTATTCTCGCCTGCTGGAAGTCCCTTTTTATACGGGCTGTTCGCAAACAGGTAGGCCGAAACAGGCTGAAGGCAATCCGCAACAAGGGCCATTTCTTCCATTTCTTTACTACCAGTCACATCAAAATTAATCTGGACACTGGCCGTATTACGCATCATCCATTTGCCCATTGTACCGCTCTTTTCCATATTCAAATCCATCAATTGATATTTGAATTGATTGATTAAATCAATATTGTCTGGATTATAATTGGGTTCCACACCGAAACTGATAATATCCAGATTGTGATCTGATACCACTTTTTTAAGGGATTGCTTATGGATATCTAATGCAGCATTAAGANAATTTAAATCCGGAAATGGAGGGCTGGACCATTCCAACTGTCCTCCNGGCTCCAGCGTATATACTCCATTAGGTCCTCTATTGCTATTCATAATGGACACCAGGTCGGTAGCAGAAAATTCAGCCCCTGGATTCACTGGAAGTCTTTTATTTTCNTGTGTATATAAAATGCATTCTTCTTCCATACCAATGGTGCGGTTTTCAGGTTTAACACAATTGGACAAAATAACGGAGCGGACCTTATCGTGTATGCTCATAATTGTATATTTTTAAATAATGATTTAGGNAGACTCCAATATTTATCCCATACCCCACATAATAAAGCCCATCAGAAATAACAGTATTGGCGTNCCTATATTCATACCTCCATTAATTTCATTCCATTTTTTAGGTGTATCNCCCATTTGGTTAAATTTGAGTTCTACGGTCTCCAGCTTGCCAGCTTCCGCATAGACCGTTGTAGACCCATATAATTCATTATTTTGAATGATGGAATCATAGCCAACAAATTGTAATCCCTTGCGAAACGCTAAATATGTATATACTGGCGAAAACCCACTTACCTGGTGCCAGCCTGGCTCTACCTGAACGGGCCTGGACAAGGGGGTTTCACCAACATATTTACCATCTATATAAATTGGGATACCGGCCATGTTTGCCTCAACCCGAATACCACCATTGTGATAATACATAAATCCTGGATCTGACTGCCGAGGAGGGAATGATTCCGGTCTTTTTTCTGGTAAATTATCACGCCATAAATACTTGCCATTGTCATTGGAAGAATAATCGATAGATTCTCTTTCACTTTGTAAAAATTTTGGTACTTCTCTTNCTTCTTGAAAATCCCATTTCAATGATCCTATTACAGAATCGTTTTGAGTAAGGAAATAACTGAGCCAGGAATTATTATCTACAATGTCTGCATCAAATATGCTATCATCTTCATCCGCTTGTTTCTTTGCAATATTGTCGTTACTATATTTTGTCTTAGGCCTGTTATTTAAAACATCNGGATCCGTATTCTTCTGTTGTTGCGGTACGGATTCATGGTGACCTAAATCATCTGACAGGTCAAAAATNATGTTCTGCTCAAGNGATGGAATATGTTTTTTTTGCAATCTCCGGGAATCAAATTCATCCGATATTGTTGATTCATCTATAAACCATGCATTNACAATAGTNGAATCTGATATTTGTGTCNCAGATAATTCCTGAGAANGGTCAAGCTCCAAACCTGCTNTAATACTTTCATCCTGGGNTGGTATGTGTTTTTTCTGAAGCCTACCGTATTTATTGGATTCTAACAATTCACTGCTGGGAAAATCATCAGGTTTGGCAAGCGTTTTAGTCTCTTTTTCTGGTGTAATTAATTCTTTGTCATTTTCAGCAAGGATCTGTTCTTCTACTNCGAAACTGTCTTTTCCTGAGTCTTTNTTCTTGAAAATTGTACTNAGTACTCTTCTCCAGCCANCCCTTTTATTTTTCTTTTTATCGTTGAGNGATTCAACTAAAACAGGTCTGGTCTTTTGGANTAAAGAATCCAATGGTTTTTCCATTTCTTTGTGAATCGGAGANTGCGATTTTGTTCTTTTATAGGCTGGGAATTTTCCACTGAACCAGCCATCATCATNTTTTACNTTTGGTTGTATTCCTGATAATGTATCATTCNTNTNCAGTGTTAGTTGGGANATATTATTATCACTATGTGTGATTCCAATTTTAACCGAGTCTCCTATTAATTCAGTAATTGTTGCCCCCGTAGTTCGATCTACATAAACTTCTTTTACGATGGTATCCGTATTAAGTGTTTGTTGAATATTTCTCAATGTGAAGTCTTGAAATTCTCCATCTAGAACGGGGGCAACTGATTTTTCCATGAGCACTGATCTAGATTNTGATCCTTTTTCACCTGGATGATTAGTTGTGTATAGCTTACCACGGTATTCAAATATAGAATTAGGACCNAGTTCCTTACGTGCTTCATCAAAAGCATTTTTAAAATTTGTATTAAATTTCGGGAAACCCGATGTTTTGGCAACATTGAAGACAGATNTNCCAGTTTCATCTATATGTCTTTTTAGGTTGGCCACCTCTGATCTTCGCATTTCCGTATGAATAAAAATAACGGTGCTGGGGGACGTCTCAGAATTAATGATATCGTATCCTAAAACAGGTTTNCCGATTAAAATCGCGAGCTGAGTAGATTCGTCAAAATCATCAATGACAATCTTTTTCACAACGCCATTAAATGTTTCCTGGGGTTGTTTATTCCGTGGAGCCCGTACACCCAAAAGTGTTAGGTACACCCAGCCGCGATCAGATTTCCAGCCAATAATGTCATCGTCGTCAATCGGTTCCGCATAGTCTAGGTTAATCATTATACCATTTTGTTTAATGCTGTAATTGATATCTTCAAGGGTTGTACCTGTCAGGGTACAGACACAAAACACCAATAAACATTTAATGAATGTATGATTCAAGTAGAACTCCGCATGAGCAGGCCTTTTAAGGCTCTCTGGATTTTAAACCATATTCCTGATTTAAAGCAAGAGATAACTAAAATTCGTTATCTTAAACTATATAAGGGTTTAGTATGGGATTATATCCCTATTATTTAGATAAAGTAATTGATAAATACGTTGTATTTTTTCATAAAGACCAATAGGGTCATCGTGTGATTCTATAAATTGATCGTTTGAAATATTGCGTATCACTCTCTAAAATTTGATTATGTTGTCCTTGTTAAAACATCTTATTTGGATTTGGATGTTATCATGTTCTCTTGTTTCCGGAGGCGGGACTACTACAATAAAAGTGTTTCATGTGTTTGAAAGTTTTGGTACAGAAACTCAAGAAATAAAGAATTCAATTGTCATGAATTACGATACCGAAGGATTCCTTACTGACAGTACCATTTACAGCCATTCTCTTCCTTTAAGCGAAAAATATATATATGTTCTGGGGCCTCATGAGGGGCTTAAGCTACAGCGCAACTATGATAGAGAAATGGTCCTTTCCTATCATTTTGAGCATAATAAATTTGGTAACAGAGTTAGTACAACCCTCTTTGGCACTGGTGATACGCTGTACTGGAAAGAATTTCAAAAATATGACGATCGGGGGAATTGTATAAAGCGAATACGATATAATCCTATTGAAGCGGTCAATCCGGAAATGATGCCTATAAAAGATGAGCCGGGAAAAATGATTTGGGGAGAAAGTTATAACTATGATTCAACTGGCACAGTACTGGAGCATAAGGAATTATATAATAATTATGTTTTAGTGATTACAACCTATGACTTGGGTTCTTTAAATATACCCAAAAAGCGCGGCGAATATTTTGACCCGTCTGTTATGTTACAGACTATATTTTTTCATAACGATGTGGGTCAACTTACCCATGAAGTTTCCGTTGGGCGCCTAGGACAGTCTATGGGATCGAAGGCTTATGAATATGACATCTTAGGCAGAAAAATCAAGACGATTGTATATAATGAAAATGGGATGATAGAAGAAACTTTAAACACGGTCTATGATGATGATAATTTCAAAACGTATGATTATTATTCAGACTCCACCCTTAAACTTGCATCCATGAGAGAAGTGCTTCTGGATAACCAGGGTCGCACCTACATAGAAGCCATTTTAGATGGAGAAGAAAGAGTCCTTGAAAAAAATGTATATTATTATGACAAAAAGGACAGGATTGCCCAAATAAAGCAATATGATATGATACGTAGGGGACGGCATGATGATCGTGAAATTCCCATTAGGGTTAATACCTATGAATATGAGTAAATTACAGATTGAACTCTCAATGACAATCAATCCCGGAGGTAAATATGAAAGTCATTGATCCAAAAAGTATGCTTATCGGTGTTTTAATAACATTGCTGGCTTTCTCAACTTTAGGATTAAGGCCAAATACAGATGAACTTGGCCATTTAGTTGTCCGTAGTCTAACAATTGAGGATGACCGTGGTGTCATCATGGGTTATTTGGGGAATGGCTACATGCAAACCTACAATCAGTATGGCGAGCCTACCTTATTTATTGGCACAGGTAAAGACGGAGGCGGTTACATGCGCGCTTATAATGGCAATGGAGACGAATCTGCTTATGTGGGTACAGGACGTATGGGCGGCGGGTATATCCGAACCTACAATAACTCCAAGAAAGAAACATCCTATCTCGGAACAGGATCTGATCATGCAGGTCAGCTGCGGATTTACACTAAAGATGGGGAAACATCTTCCTATCTTGGAGAGGGATATTACCAGGCTTACAATCAGTTTGGTGAAAGAACTCTGTTTCTTGGCACAGGAGCAAGCGGGGGCGGCTATTTGCGTACCTACAACTTTGAGGGACAGGAAACCGTCTATATCGGTACGGGCGCTGACAGTTCCGGACAATTACGGGTTTATGATGCCGCAGGCGAAACGGGAACATTTCTCGGGAGTGGATATTTTCGCACTTACAATCAATTTGGGAAAATGACTACCTATTTAGGAAATGGCCGCGATGGGGGCGGCTATTTGCGTACCAACAATAAATTTGAAACCGAAACTGCGTTCTTAGGGACAAATAATTCCAATGAAGGACTTGTAAATCTCAATGATAAGTTCGGTCAAAGTTTCTGGATACGCTTAAATAAGGGCGATTGATTTTTTACGCAATTTTTTGACTTTAACGTCTCTTTGTCTTAATTTTAATAACAAAAGGTATCCGAGAGGGGGATGAAACATATCTTCATCCGCAAAACCTCCCTTTTTTCATACTCAGATAATGAGGATTTGACCATGCGGAAAATACTGGTTATTTCAATCATTCTGTCGACGGTGGCTCTTGCCCAGAACGATGGACTGGTGAAAACATATTACCCCAGCGGGGCACTTGAAACAGAAGGCAATTATGCCAATGGTGTTCGGGATGGACTCTGGACATTCTGGTATGAGGGTGAAGTCTATCAAGATTATGGCGATGACGGAGAACCCAATACTCAGGATGAAGGTGAAGGAAACAGCGAATGGGATTCTACAGAGACTGTACTTCTTGACTTAGACGGAGACACATTTTTTGATCCCCCCAAAAAACAAATGGAAGGCTCATATTTGTTAGGAAATCGAGAAGGTCTTTGGACTACTTGGTATTTAAACAGTATGCGTAAAGAAGAATCGAATTACACTTCTGGAAAACTTAATGGTATTATAATTCGCTGGTACGAAAATGGAAACAAATCTGAAGATGGGGTATACGAAACGGGAAAACAGAACGGCATTTGGATCTGGTATTATAAAACAGGAATTAAAAAAGAACAAACCCGATTTGTGGATGGACAGCAGGATGGTCTTTGGTTGCAGTGGTTTACAGACGGAGCAAAAAAATCAGAAAGAAAATTTACCAATGGTGAACGCGACAGCCTATGGACATCCTGGTACGAAAATGGAAATAAAAAGTTTCAGGCCACCTATGCCAATGGAAAATTAAATGGCAGTTGGACATCCTGGTACGAAAATGGAATCATTAAGGAAAAAACTGGGAGTTATTCTGATAATAAACTAGACCAAAAATGGACCTATTGGGCAGATGACGGGCGGAAAACCGAAGAAGTCACCTATGATAAAGGTGTAAAAAACGGCTCATTTCTATTGTGGAACATGGACAACTATAAAACCATTGAAGGTGAATATAGAACAGGTGAGAAACACGGCACCTGGACACTCTGGTATGAGGATGGGATCCTGAAAGCACAGGAGAGTTATGCCAGCGGTGAAAAGGATGGCCAGTGGATTTGGTGGCATCCCAATGGAGTAAAAGATAAGGAAGGCAGCTATAAAACGGGCGTATACCACGGTATCTGGACACTTTGGAACAATGCTGATCATAAAAAGAGCGAGAAAACCTTTGTTAATGGGATTCTAGATGGTATGATTTCCATGTGGTATAATAATGGGAATAAAGAGCGAGAAGGTATCATTCGGGGAAATGAACCAGAAGGAAGCTGGGTCTACTACCACGCAGATGGGACAGAAGACTTCACCTTTGATTATGGCTCCGGGCTGGATCGCCTGCGCATTGCGGAACTGGAAGAAAGGGATGGTGTATTCTACAAAATAGGAAAACACAAGCCCTATACGGGTATAGTTGTAGAAACAGGAGGCATAAAAGATTATCTGCTGCTGGGACGATTTCAAGCAGGAAAACGTGATGGCCAGTGGGTGCAGTGGTATCGTAACGGCCAAAAAGAGGTTGAAGGCCTATACTACCGTGGTAAAAAACACGGTGATTGGACACTGTGGTATGAAGACGGTACTTTGAAAGAGCAAGGCCAGTTTGATATGGGGATGGTAGATGTCAATTATAAATACTGGTACACGAATGGCCATTTACATATGGAACAATCCTATCACAAAGGGAAACCTCATGGGCGGTGGAGCTGGTGGTTTGAACACGATCATAACTTGACATTCACAGATGGAACATGGTCATACAACGGAGTCAATTATCAGGCAGAGAATGATGAAGCATTATGGAACTGGTGGTGGTACTTGAATGACAATAAAGAGATGGAAGGCCATTATATAGATGGGAGAAAAAATGGAGTATGGACCTGGTGGTTCGATACAGGAATTAAACAGTCTGAGGGAAATTACTTGGATGATGAAATGGATGGGTTATGGATGTATTATTCCCCCGATGGTTCCGTAGCAGAAGAGATTACTTTTTCTGGAGGTAAACGAGACGGCCGATCAACACTTTGGCTAACGCCAGAAGAAAAACAGGAAGAAAAATTTTATAAAAATGGGAAAATGGATGGACCTAGTACCTATTGGGAGAATGGATACCGCAGTACAATGACCACCTATAAATCTGATACGCCGGAAGGACCGTGGATATTATGGTATCCTAACAGCGACCAAATTAAGGAGCAGGGATACCATCAAAGTGGGATAAAGGAAGGTCTCACCACGTATTATTATGAGGAGGGCGTCATGCAGAGGGAAGGATTTTTCAAAGAAGGGTTACCAGATGGCATATGGACGTATTGGAATGCAAGAGGTGAAAAGGATTTTGACTTTGATTTTGGTTCCGGGCTGGAACACATCGCACTGGAAGACCTGGTTGAACGTGAATCCATGTTCTATAAATTGGGTGAGGAAACACCATTTACGGGCATTATAACCCAGGAAAATCCTGATGCAGATTATCTGTTTTTAGGACGGACAAAAGAAGGTAAAAAAGATGGTCAATGGGTTAAATGGTTTCCCGGCGGCAAGGATGTCCCAGAAATTATTCTGGTTGATGTTCCTGATCCTGAACCGGATTTACCATGGAGCGGAGGCAAACAGGAACAAGGGGGATACAAAGACGGAGAAAAACATGGAAAATGGACCGAGTGGTATGATAATGAACATATTAAATCTCACGGAAACTATGATTCGGGCATCATGAACGGTCACTGGACCTTTTTCCATAAAAATGGTATTAAGGAAAAAGAGGGAACGCTTGCTGGTGGAAATGCAGACGGGATGTGGGTTTTCTGGGATGAAGAATCAAACAAGGCGCAGGAAGGAACCTTCTCCGATGGAACAAAAGAAGGGCAATGGACTGCCTGGTTTGTAGATGGTCGTCTTACGGAAGGCTATTACGCCAACGGGAAAAAAGATGCAACCTGGACCAGTTGGTGGGATCATGACAGGACCCGTAAAGAAATGCAGGGTGCATATAGAAATGGTAAAATGGTGGATAAGTGGTTCTTCTTTGATAAAAACGGAAATTTAAAAGAGATCCGATACTTCTCTCCCGATTTCTAAACCAAATTAATTAAACTATACATCCACAAACATATTAAGGAATTCAACCTGTGAAATACGTATATCTTTTCGGGAATGGCCAGGCGGATGGTACGGCTGAAATGAAAAATCTTTTGGG
>PBCV01000031.1 GCA_002717915.1 Fidelibacterota bacterium
AACTTACTGAAGATTCTTCAAAACCTGATGGTTCTACAGATTACGATTTTGGAATAAATCCTTACGGTTATTTGGTATCATGGGGTACGATTAACGAATTGAATTTTCTGGCAGAAGTATTAAAAAACAAGGTAACCGTCCGTGTGGCAGAAAAATCATTTACCCATAGCGGGATTCATTATCAGCCTGGTGCTTTGTTCATTTCACCCAAGGGAAATGAACATTTGGGAGATGGATTACACAAAATTGTTTCTGTTGCAACATTGAACCACCTGCCTGATTTAAAATCCATAGAGACAGGAGGATCCAGTAAAGGGATTGATCTTGGGTCATCCAACTTTAATATTATTACACAACCAAGAATTGGTGTACTGTCAGGAGACGGCGTCTCCAGCAGTAACTTTGGTGAAATCTGGCATTTTTTTGAGCAGCAGATCCAATTCCCCGTATCTGTATTTAATTCTTCAGATTTCAAATCTATTCCTTTTGAAGACCTCGATGTGTTGATTCTCCCTAATGGCAGTTATGGGTTTTTAAAAACAGAAGTGCCTCCCAGCCCACAGGTGAAAAAAGAAACGTCTGCATCCATGCTGGTTAAACCATCGCCTCCGCCACAGTTATTAAAATGGGTCAACGGCGGGGGTCGACTGATCGTGATCGGGTCAGCCATGGAAAAATTTTTGGATCAGAAAGGCTATGGTCTGGTGAAATATGAATCTGAAACTGCAAAAAAGGAAGCTAAGAAACTTGATGAAAAACAGAAGTTGGAAGAACGGGATAAAAAGTATGGTAATCGCCGTCGACAACGGCTGGTCGATACCATGTACGGCAATATTGTAAAGATTGAAATGGATAACACGCATCCCTTGGCCTTTGGCTATGATAAACACTATTTCAGCTTAAAACTTGAGAAAAAACTGTATCCACTATTACCAAAAGGGTGGAATGTTGGCATTTTAAAAGATCCTGATTCTCATATATCCGGATTTATGGGACACCGAATCAAGAAAAAGATCAAGAATAACCTGATGTTTGGTGTATACGAAGCAAAGAAGGGCCGTATAATATACATGGCTGATAATCCGCTTTTTCGGTCATATTGGTATAACAGCAAAGTATTGTTTGGAAATGCTGTTTTCCTGATAAAGGGGTAGTTCACAGCTATTATTAACAATTGAATTAGCCAAGTTTGGTTTATAATTCCAAAGTGAAAAAAGCACGCTGATTTTTTTCATTTTAAGGACATGATTCCTAAGAGAAATCCAGCCAAGTCCAAAATGAAATTTTGGACCACGGTTTCCGCTATGTTTGTTCTTTATTGTGGGGGACCATACGGGATCGAAGAAGTAGTCGCTCAATCTGGCCCCACAATTGCCATTTTTGGACTGCTGTTCATGGCTATTTTTTGGGGCATTCCTGGTGTATTGCAAAACAGTGAGTTAATCAGCGCGATTCCCATAGAAGGTGGTGTTTATCAGTGGTATAAAAAAAGCTGGGGGCCTTATTGGGGTTTTCAACTGGGCTGGCTGGAATGGGTTACCTGGATGTTTGATGCTGCACTTTATCCCACCCTCCTGGCAGAATATTTTATTATTTTCATCTGGCCGGAAGCTCCTTTCCTTGTAGCATGGGGACTAGCCTTAAGTGTGATCTGGCTGACCGTTTTTGTAAATATCCGCGGAATAGATTTCGTAGGACCCTTATTCAATATTTTGATCTGGATGCAGATCATTCCGGTTATTTTGATCATCTACTACGGCATTGGTTTTATTGATCTAGACGTATACGGGTCCCTGCATTTGCCACCGGAAACAGACCTGACTCAGGCAGTGGTTTTTGCATTAATCTTTGGAATGTGGAACTTTTCTGGTTACAGCGGACTCGCTGCTGCTGCTGATGAGATTGAAGACACCGAGACTAATTATCCAAAAGCACTGATTATTACCCTGATGATTTCTGTAATAGCCTACGTGATCCCGTTAATGATCGGGATCGCCGTGGATCCAAATTGGGACCAATGGAATGAGGCTCAGCTTAATCTGGTAGCTTTGGCATTGGGTGGAACAGCATTTGCATGGTGGTTTAACCTTGCGGCTCAAACATCCAATTTCGGTCTTATCAATGGTGAAATGCTGTTAATGTCCCATTTGCTTAAAGCCATTTCTGATGATGGGCACCTACCAAGTCATATTTCAAAAACCAATCCCAAATACGGTACACCAGCAGGTGCTTTGGTCACACAGGGATTGCTACTGAGTATTATGACAATGGGTATGAATTTTGTAGATCTTTTAGTAGTGGGAACCTGGATCAGCATCCCCCTCTACATCATTGGATTCTTTGTTTTTATTTCATTGCGCTACACCCAGCCTGATCTTACCCGGCCTTTCAAAGTTTCCGGTGGAATGATCTTCCCATGGATCACGGTCATAGTTCCCACAATTATTGCTCTTTTCATATTTATTTACTCGCCAAACCAATATCTCTTTCAATCCATACCACTGCTTTTATCAGGATTTGTCATTTACTGGGGCTGGAACAGATTCAAATCATCAAAATAATAGACTAATTTCCTTAGTGATCTCTTATGAATAAAAAAGCAGTCATACTACTTTCGGGAGGGTTGGATTCAACCACCTGCCTGGCCCTTGCCAAAGACCAAGGATTTGAACTGTTTGCACTTACTGTAAATTATGGCCAGCGTCATGATTTTGAACTTCAATCTTCAAAAAAGACCGCCCAAGTTTTTGGCGTCCAAAAACATTCCATAATCCATATTGACTTGGCTCAGTTTGGCGGCTCTGCCCTCACAGATCAAATAGAAGTCCCCAAGGATCGGGTTGAATCTGATATGACTGAGATCCCCATTACTTATGTGCCGGCGCGTAATACTGTTTTCCTTTCCCTGGCATTAGCCTGGGCTGAAACATTGGAAGCATTCAATATATTTATTGGAGTGAATGCCCTGGATTACAGCGGTTACCCGGACTGCCGGCCTGAATATATTTCATCGTTTGAAAAAACAGCAAACCTGGCTACGAAAGCCGGGGTCTCAGGNAAAACATTCCATATCCATACACCCCTTATTAATATGACCAAAGCGGANATCATACGNGCAGGAATTAAACTGGGTGTGGATTATGGTTTAACTTCCAGTTGTTACGACCCAAAAGATNGTGGTGACCCTTGCGGTCATTGCGATGCCTGTTTTTTGAGAATAAAAGGTTTTAANGANGTATCCATTNCAGATCCCCTGAATTATTCTGATGNATGATGTATACAGTTAAGGAAATTTATTTCACACTCCAGGGGGAAGGATATCATACGGGCCGCCCTGCAGTATTTATCCGTTTNACAGGNTGCAATCTCTGGACCGGTNTGGAATGGGANCGNCAAAGTGCTATCTGCAANTGGTGTGATACNGATTTTGTGGGTACAGACGGTCCTAATGGCGGTAAATATTCTGCCACNGAAATAACGAATATCATTACAGATCTCTGGNCAGAAAGCCAGTNTTCTAGACCCTACATCGTATGNACAGGNGGTGAACCTCTGCTGCAAATGGATAATACATTAATTGAAACCATACACGATGCNGGTTTTGAGATCGGACTGGAAACAAATGGAACNATNTTACCCCCTCAAGGAATTGACTGGATNTGTGTCAGTCCAAAGTCTAAGGCAAATTTTATCTTAAAAAAGGGGAATGAATTAAAAATTGTGTTTCCTCAAAGCGGCATAAACCCCCGGCAACATGAAAATCTTGAATTTGACCATTTTTTTATCCAGCCCATGGATGGGAAAAAACAAAAAGAAAATATCAAAAAGTCTGAAGAATTCGTGTTTAAATATCCTCAATGGAAACTCAGTCTTCAGACCCATAAAATCGTGGGCATTCCCTAAATTCACCTATGGAAGTATTTAAAACATTTTCAATTGAAGCAGCCCGATCTTTGCCGAACCTGCCGGATGACCATCCCTGCACAAATGTTCATGGCCATTCATTTAAGATCACCATAACAGTAAGCGGCGACATAAATGAAACAACAGGATTTGTTATAGATTTTGATAATATTGATACTGCATTCAAACCGATCTTTCAAATGATTGATCATTCCTATTTAAATGATATAGAAGGGCTTGAAAATCCATCCAGTGAAAACCTCTGCCGCTGGATCTGGACCCGATTGGTACCTACCCTGCCTGGTTTGTCGCAGATAAAGATAAAAGAAACAGATTCCACAGGCTGTACATATAAAGGAGAACAATATGGCTAAGGCGGAAGGAAAAACATTTGATTTTTTAGACGAATCTCACATCGACCCGAGTTTGCTGGAGATTTTTGACTTTGACAGCCCGGAACAATATATTAAAACAGAAACAGATGAATTCAGCGCTGTCTGTCCCTTCAGCGGACTGCCGGATATATCCTATGTAAAAATTGAATATTATCCTACAGGCGGCAAGTGTGTCGAACTTAAATCTCTAAAATATTACTTTGTAAGTTTCAGAAATGTTGGCATCTATCAGGAGGCTGCAACAAAGCGCATTTACACCGACCTTCGAACTGCCCTAAACACCGACCAACTCATGGTAACCACTCTTTATAATATCCGCGGTGGATTTCAAACCACCTGTGTGGAAGGCTCCCTGGATTAAATAATTATGGCCTGGATTGCCGAGATTGATGAACGGGAAGCGGAAGGATTATTAAAAGATCAATATTCAAAACTGAAAGAACCCTGGGGCGGGATTGATAATATCTTGAAGATCCACAGCCTGAACCCGGAATCATTAGCCGCCCACGTACAATTATATAAAACAGTAATGTTTGGGAAATCTCCAATCCCAAGGATAGACCGGGAAAAGATTGCTCTTGTGGTCTCATCAATAAATCAATGCCATTACTGAATAACCCATCATGGAGAAGGTCTTCTCAAACTCAAGATAGATAAATCACTTATTCATCAGTTAATATCCAATTACAAGATCGCAAATATCACTCCTGCACAAATGGCTATGCTGGATTATGCATCGAAACTCACAATATATCCCAAAGATATGATTAGGGAAGATGTGGAACGATTGCGGGAAATGGGTTACAGTGATCGCGGCATCTTGGATATTAACCAGATCGTTTCCTATTTCGCCTATGTGAATCGCATTGCCGATGGATTGGGTGTTGAATTAGAAGATTTCTGGAATAAGAATGGCTGACTTGAAACATCAGATTGCATCTGCTACAGATGCTTCCCAAGATGAAATTATTTCATTTATACAAACATTGGTTCAGTCTCCCAGTTTAGCCAATGATGAAGCAGATGTACAATCCATTGTCTTAAATAAACTTGAATCCCTTGGACTTAAAGCGGAAAAAGTGCCTGTTCACTTTGATGAATTAATGGATCACCCAGCCTTTAATGATGATGGTTATTCTCCCGATTCTCGATACAATGTTGTGGGACATTGGGAAAATACCGGCAATGGAAAATCTCTTATCCTCAATGGTCATGTGGATGTGGTGCCGACCGGTGATAAAAAACTTTGGAGTGATTCTCCATGGTCCGGAAAAGTAGAACACGGCAAACTTTATGGAAGGGGTTCCTGCGATATGAAAGCAGGATTGGCTTCAGGAATATTCGCAATCCAGATTCTCCAAGAGATTGAATTTATACCAACCGGAAATGTGATGGTACAATCGGTGGTTGGAGAAGAATCCGGTGGTTGCGGTACCCTGGCCAATGTTGTAAAGGGGTATTCAGCTGATGGCGCTGTAATATTAGAGCCTACATCCTTGAATATTTGTCCTATTCATTCCGGTGCTCTCAATTTCCGATTAATTATTCCAGGCAAGGCAACCCACGGCGCCATGCGCTTGAAAGGTGTTAGCGCTTTAGAAAAAACGCATTTGATCCACCAATCAATTTTAGTTTTTGAACAGGAAAGGAATTCAGCATATCAAAGTGATTATTTTAAATCATACGCCCAAGCGGCACCCATTAATCTTGGCACAATTCAAGGAGGAGACTGGCATTCATCCGTACCAGATACAGTCGTTGTGGAGGGAAGATTTGGTATTTTCCCCGGTGAAACACCTGATGATGCCCGGCTGGCTTTTGAGAAACATATTCATAAAACTGCATCACAAGATGCATGGCTCAAAGGTCATCCACCCGTTGTAGAATGGTTTGAAGGACAATATGAATCTGGGTATACAAATCCTGATCATCCCTTTATTCAATTACTGGTTGACTGTTATGACCAAACTACGAGCCAAAAACCAATCATTGAAGGTGTCCCCTACGCAGCTGACATGGCGCTATTTACCAATTATTGTAAAATCCCTGCTGTTCTTTTTGGCCCTGGTAATGTCCGTCGCGCCCATAGTATTGATGAATACGTGGAAATTGATGATATTATGAACTGTATAAAAATTATTGCCTACCTAATTGTGGATTGGTGTGGTGGGACAGATGGTTAACTATGGTTGCCAGAATATGGTGGATCCCATCCGCCGTGTTTTAATCAAACACCCAAAAGATGCTTACCAAAATCAACATAGAGTCAATTCCGATTCCGGACAGTTGAATTACATCGGTATTCCTGATTATGACACGTCTTGTGATCATTATGATACATTTGTAAAACTGATACAGTCTGCTGGTGCTGAAATTCATTTTTTACCCGCTGACAAATCCACATCACTGGATTCGGTGTATACTCATGATCCTTGTGTTGTTTCCAGTGGCGGGGTCATACTCTGCACCATGGGTAAGGATACAAGGTTTGCCGAACCGGAGGCAGTGAAAATGTACTTCCAGTCTATCAACGTCCCGATCCTTGGGAAAATTCAAGAACCGGGTACGCTGGAAGGGGGAGACGTGGTATGGATTGATGAACGAACCGTAGCAGTTGGAGAAGGCTACCGATCCAATGCTGAAGGGATTCACCAGTTCAAGGCCTTATTGGGAGATCTAGTGGATGAGGTGATTTCAGTCCCTCTGCCCCACTGGACCGGTCCTGGAGATTGTCTCCATCTTATGAGCAATATTTCCCCCATAGATCATGATCTATATTTAGTGTATTCCCGGTTGCTCCCGGTACCATTCAGAAAATATCTTCTCGATCGCCAAATTCAGCTTATTGAAGTCCCTGATGAAGAATATGATTCCATGGGCTGCAATGTACTTACAACGGCACCGCGAAAAGTGATTATGATAGAAGGTAACCCAATAACCCGACAACTGCTTGAACACGAAGGTGTGGAAATCCATACCTACGATGGCTCGGAAATATCATTAAAAGGTGCCGGCGGCCCTACCTGCTTAACTCGCCCTTTTTTAAGGTCTTCATCATGAGCTACAGAAATCAGTTCAATGCTGAAACACAACTGAAACTTTCACCATTTTTTGACCGCACATCTCAATTAAATGAGTCTCAGGAATGGCGCCGCTGGTCAGGATATCTGTCTGCCACCAATTATGAACTCACTCATGAAAACGAATATTTTGCTATTCGAACTAAGGCTGCTCTTTTAGATATAACTCCTTTATATAAGTATCTCATTCAAGGACCCGATGCCCAGCGGTTTTTGGATCGGCTAGTGACAAGAAATATAAATATCTGTAAGGTGGGTCAGGTCATGTATACGCCCTGGTGCGACGAAGACGGAAAGGTAATAGATGACGGCACGGTTCAGCGAATATCTGAACGTAAGTTTCGTATCACCAGTGCAGAACCGAACCTTGAATGGCTGGAGTATAATGCATTGGGCATGGATTTAATTATCTCAGACGATTCAGTCACCACCGCTGCATTGGCACTCCAGGGCCCCAATTCAAGGAAAATTCTCAATGCAGTTTCCAGTGATTCCTTAAACAGTCTCAAATTCTTCTGGATGATGGACACGATGTTCAACGATATCCCTGTATCCATTTCCCGTACCGGATATACCGGTGACCTGGGGTATGAAATTTGGATGGACACTAATGATGCTTTATTCATTTGGGACCTGCTTTTGGAAAAAGGGGAACCTTATGGCATCACCCCTACCGGGCTCCAGGCTCTGGATATAGCTCGCATAGAGGCAGGGCTGATCCTTTTGGATGTGGATTATATTTCATCCCGCCACGCCATTGTTGAATCCAGAAAATCATCTCCTTATGAATTGGGATTGGGTTGGGCAGTAAAAATGAAGAAAAAAGATTTTATCGGCAAACAGGCGCTGGGAAGAGAAGTAACACGCGGACCAGAATGGGAGTTTGTGGGCATTGAGATCGAATGGAGTGAACTGGAAAATCATTATCGAAATGTTGGTCTTGCCCCTGGGCTCCCTTCCACTGCCTGGCGGACCAGTACACCTATATATAAAAATTCTGAACAGGTAGGTTATGCTACCAGTGGTGCATGGTCACCCATATTGAAACGATACATTGCATTAGCTCATGTAAAAAGCCATTACTCGAAAATAGGAACCGTTCTTGATTTTGAATTGAAGGTGGAACATTTTAGAAAGTTGACCTCAGCAGAGGTAGTTAATACCCCCTTTTTTGATCCAGAAAGGAAACGTTCATGTCCGGAATAAAAAAATATGATGCAATCGTCATCGGCGGAGGTCATAATGGATTGACCGCAGCTGCGTATTTGGGAAGGGCAGGTAAAAAGGTGTTGGTTTTGGAACGACGTTATGTGCTGGGCGGTGCAGCGGTCACGGAAGAAATTTTTCCCGGGTTTAAATTTTCTGTCTGTTCTTATGTGGTAAGCCTTATGAAACCTAATATCATGCGGGAATTGATGCTGCCCAGATTTGGGCTGGAACTACTCCCTTTGGAAAGCACGTTCACCCCATTGGAAAATGATTATTTGATTCGCACAGCAGATGCAGATCAAACATTCCGGGAAATAGCCCGACATTCCTTGCGGGACGCAGAAGCCTATCTGCGCTTCGGTCCACTCATGGGTCAGATTGGAATGGCGGTGCGTCCCATATTGGAAACTATTGCACCAAACGCAATTCGACCATCCCTATCAGATTTATTTGCCGGTAAAAAATTATTAGATCATCTCAAAACCCTCACATCTGAACAGTTTGAATATTTAACGAAACTCATGACCATGAGCTCTGCTGATTTTTTAGATGAATGGTTTGAATTCGAACCCTTGAAATCCACAATGTGTGCCAGTGGAATTATCGGCACATTTATGGGTCCCCGCTCTCCAGGATCAGCCTACGTGATGCTCCATCACTATATGGGAGATATCGATGGGGCCTTTCGGGCCTGGGGTTTTCAAAGAGGCGGCACTGGCGCTGTAAGTTTGGCTATTGCACGATCTGCTGAACACTTTGGGGCAGATATTATGACCGAAGCACCAGTAGAAAAGGTGATCGTAAAAAATGGACAGGCTGTAGGAGTTGCCCTGGAAAATGGAGATGAATACACATCCGATATGGTGATTTCGGGTTTAGATCCAAAACTGTCTTTTTTAAAACTGGTGGATGAAAGTGATCTTCCTTCTGATTTTGTTAAGGATATTAAAAACTTTCGTATACGAGGCTCATCTGGAAAAGTGAACTTGGCCCTAGATGGCCTTCCGGATTTTACCTGTTTGCCTGGTGATGGTCACCATCTGCGCGGTGCTATCTCCATCAGTCCAAGTTATGACCATTTAGAAAAAGCGTATGATGATGCCAAATACGGCAATTTCTCAAAAGCACCCTATATGGACATCATTTTGCCTTCTGTCTTGGATCCAGAGATGGCACCGCCAGGTAAGCATGTCATGTCCTGCTTTGTCCAGTATGCTCCTTATAATATTAAAGGAGGTTGGGATGATCAGAAGCGAGATGCATTTGGGGATGCTGTAGTGAATACCCTTGCTCGATTTGCTCCCAATATCAACGATATCATTTTGCACCGGCAGGTACTTTCGCCAGCGGATTTGGAATCTATAATTGGTTTAACCGAAGGAAATATTTTCCACGGTGAATTGACGCTACAGCAATTGTTCTCTTTTCGTCCTGCAGTAAAATGGGCAGACTATAAAACACCGATAAAAAATTATTATCAGTGTGGATCAGGCACCCACCCTGGCGGCGGAATCACAGGCTCCCCAGGTGAAATGGCTGCTAAAAAGATCTTGGGACAATGGACATGAGACAATTCGATATCATCGTTGTAGGCGGCGGAGTCAACAGCCTGGTTACAGCCGCTTTAATGGGTAAAGCTNGGAAAAAGTGTTCTACTTCTTGAAGCNAAAGAAAAAGTGGGTGGATTAGCAGCCACTNNAGAATTTNCTCCCGGTTTTACATGNAATNTGATNNATGATANTATAAAATGGATTGATCCAAGGGTGATGACAGAATTAGACCTTGNANCCAATGGATTAGAATTNAATAGACCNGATGTGGTTCGAATTGCCCTCNGGNATGATGGNGANCANATTACNTTTNACCAGGATNCAAAACAAACNGCAGANTCCATTNCCCGCCATTCNGAAAAAGATGCNNTTGNCTGGGGNGAATTCACTGCNTATATANAAAAATTGACNCATTTCCTGGAAAAACTNTATGCNTTAACGCCTCCCNNTCTNCCNNNNGTGGGGNTNAAAGANGCCCTGGCNATGAGATCCATNCTNGGTCCANTTGCAAAACACGGNTCCCGCGGTTTGGTGGATCTTTTGCGNGNGGTACCTATGATGATGCCGGAATTGGTGGACGAATGGTTTGAGAATGAATTGCTGCGTAGTGCTGTTTCTACTTCCGGGATTCACCATTTATCTTTCGGCCCTTTTGCCGCCGCAACTGGATATAACCTNTTGCACCAGCATCTATACAGCAAAGGTGTATTCCACAATGGACAAACTGTAAATGGGGGAACTGTCAATTTGGCAAATGCCTTGAAAACTGCTGCTGAATTTTACCATGTTGAAGTCCAAACTAATTCAAAAGTGACCTCTATCGATACGGATAATAGTATTTGCACCGGTGTTACACTTTATAATGGAAAATCAGTCAAAGCAAAGACTGTTGTATCCGGGCTTGATCCTCAGAATACATTTATAAATCTTGTTGGTGCACCAAGCCTGAATCCCAATTTCCATACACAACTCAGAAATATCAAATACCGTGGAAGTGCAGCGCGAATCCATTTTGCGCTGGAAAGTCTGCCGGAGATCAATGGAGTATCAGCTGATCAAATGGGAACGGTCTTTTCTATTTGTCCAACGATTGAATATCTAGAACGGGCTTCCGATGCGGTCAAGTACGGACGGCTTGCAGAAAAACCCTATGTGGAATTCAATATTCCTACTGTAACTAACCCTGATTTTGCTCCAGCAGGAAAACACGTCCTTTCTGCTACTGTTCAATATGCTCCCTATCATTTACGTGGCCAAAAATGGGATGATGAATTAAAGTCTTTATTGAAGAAAAATGTGGTTGGTGTATTGGAAAAAACTATCCCTGGTTTTTCATCTTTAGTTGAATCATCAATAGTGGTTTCACCTTTAGATCTGGAAAATGAATTCGGACTTACAGAAGGAAACTTGAACCACGGGGAAATGACCTTGGACCAATTTATGTTCATGCGCCCCACTATAAGTTCTGCCCAGTATAAATCACCCATAGAAAACCTGTATCTTTGCGGTCCAGGAACTCATCCTGGAGGCGGACTTCATGGGGCCAATGGATCTAATGCTGCAAAGGAGATACTCAAGGGGTGACATTTAAAAAAACAGCAGATACTTTTGAAGCCGGAGCACATACGCTGTCCCGGGAGTATTACACAGACATCGATATCTTGGAAAAAGAGTATCAACAAATTTTCTTAAAAAACTGGATCTGTGTCGGTCGCTCGACAGACATTTCCGAAAATGGACATTTTGTTACTCTCAATATTGCCAATGAAAACGTCATTATCCTAAAAGACGATCTAGGAAAACTACAGGCCTTTTATAACATTTGTCGTCATAGGGGGACACGTATCTGTGAAGAAACTGAAGGGAAGTTTTCAAAATCAATTCAATGCAATTATCATGGTTGGACCTATGATCTTCAGGGACATCTGATTGGGGCTCCCCACATGGATGTTGTGAAAAATTTTAAAAAGGATAATTTCCCCCTTCATCCGGTTGCAATCGATGAATGGAATGGATTTATTTTTTTAAATTTATCTGAACAGCCGAAACCCATTGATCAAACGCTCGATCCATTAACAAAAAGATTTTCGCATTTGCAGATTAACCATCTTTTGGTAAAAGAACAGATTACTTATGATGTGAACTGTAACTGGAAACTAGTTTTCCAAAATTACTGTGAATGTTATCACTGCCCTCTTTTGCACCCGGAACTTTCGAAAATTTATCATTATATGGGTGGTCAGAATGATTTGTATTCGGGTCCGTTTCTAGGTGGTTATAACCAATTGAACGAAGATTTTGAGAGTGTTAGTCACAGCGGGAAATTTTCCTGTCCGCCTTTGGATGGTATAAAGGATGATGATTTAAACCGAGTATATTTTTATTCCGTGTTTCCAAATATGCTTATCAGCTTGCATCCGGAATATGTCATGTACCACACAGTCTGGCCTGTTGGTATCGATAAATGTAGAATTTTTTGCTCATGGCTTTTTACTGAAGATGTGATTAATTCAAAAAAGCATAACACAAAGGATGCTATCGACTTCTGGGATCTGACCAACAAACAAGATTGGCATATATCAGAGTTATCACAATTAGGTGTCAAATCTAGAAAGTATTTTCCGTCTCCCTATTCCGGACAAGAAAGCTTGTTGGCTGCTTTTGATGAATATTACTTGGGTGAACTGAACGCATCTGCCTGAACCACGAAACCTATAAGATACTGAAATAGTAGTGTACTTTAGGCAGTATTAGAAAAAGTGGGCAGGGGAAATCCGACTCAGCTAAAAAATTCAGTCACTTTTTTAATATAGTCAGGCGTTGTGCCACAACAGCCTCCAATAACGGTCGCACCAAGATCATGCCAGTGTTTGCATTCCTGCAAATGCTGATCGGCATTATAATCATCGGTAAACTGCCATTCGGGGGGATTAAATTTTCCCACATGAGCATAAACGCCTAAGGGCTTGTTCCATAGCGGTGCCAGCTGTTCCAGACCTGCTGTAATATGATCGGGCGGGGCACAGTTTAACAGTAATACATCCGGTTCATTGCGGGCCATCGCTTCCGTGACCTCTTCCATGGACTGGCCTCCCAGAAGGCGACCATCCTGATAGGGCACAAAGGCGACCCAAGCTGGCTTGCCAACTTCTTTTGCAGCCTTAATTGCTACCTCCGCTTCCGGGGTTGAATTGAATGTCTCAAACAGGAAAATATCGGCGCCGGCTTCAGCATAGTCTGTCAATTCCTCCAAGTATTCGTCAAATATTTCTTCTGCATCTGGACTGCGGTCCGGTCGAAAACACCACTCCAAGGTGGTAATGGAAGCAGCAATCAGAGTATCGCTATGATCAAGGGATCGACGCGCTTTATCCGCTAGGGCAACCGATTCATGAATTAATTCACCGGCCCGGTCCAATAACCCCCTGACACCAATAGCTTCCAGATGTTCATCGTTTGCAAAATGATTTCGAAAGCTGCGTTTGCTGAGCTGAAAGGTGTTGGTTGTAATCACGTCCGCACCAGCATTTATGTAATCCTGATGGATCTCCAAATTTAATTCCGGTTCACTCTTCAGCTGGTGGCTGGCCCAGGTGTAGCCCCGGCGCAGTATCTCTGTGCCAATGCCCCCATCAAGAAATGTTACCTGCTGGGCATCTATCTTTCTTTTTAATTCTTTATAGCTCATGGTTTTAGCCTATCATTTTGCGCACAGCGCGGATATGTTCAGGTGTTGTGCCACTGGAACCGCCTACGATGTGAACACCCTGATCCAACCAGCTATTTACCTCCTGAGCATATTTTTCCGGTGATACTTCATCGGTGTCTTCGAAGCGGGGATAAAAGTCTGGTTTCCAGCTGGGAGGACTGTATCTGCCAATGATTGCTTTGGCGCCGCAGGGTGATCCATTAATAATATTGGACAGACTATTTGTTATCATGGGTATGCTCCCAGCAGAAACGAGCACTGCCTCAGCACCTTGGCTTCGGGCAAGATTCGCCGCATCCAAAAGCAATTCACCGTTTAATAAATTCCCATCCACTCCAGGAACAAAACTCATCCATACAGGCAGATCAAACCCTGCAGCTGCCTGCAGGGCCGCCTGTGCTTCCCTAGTATTATTCATACCTTCAAAAAAGATAAGATCAACCCCACAGTCAGACAGGATCTCTATACATTCTTTGTGGTGTATCAGACAGTCATTTTCAGGCGGTGACAGATCAGGACGGAATAAATGCATAACTGGCGAAATGGAACCGGCCAGCGGGACAGTTTCTGCCTTACCTGTTTGTGTTAATGCTTCTTTCGCCAGAGACACTGCGGCACGGCATAATTCTATCGCTCTCGTGGGCAGACCAGGGGCGCCGATCAAATCCATATGATCTGCATCCCGGAAGAAATTGATAAAATTACGCTTGGTTAAATTGAAAGTGTGCGTGGTGAGGACATCAACTCCAGCATTCAGATAGTCAACATGTATATCACGGATAACATGGGGGGCATCTTCGATGCCATGCTGAAGCCAGCGGACGCCACGGCGAAGGACTTCCGTTCCAATACCACCATCCAGAAGAACAGGTTTTTTGGTTGAAAGATTTTCTTTAATAATATTATAAGGCATATGCAGTAAATAGAGAACAAATTTAAGTAGTTAACCGGCAAAAAAAAACTCCGAATAAGAAAGTCTTCTGGCGGCTGATTTTCCCCGGCTCCTTTTAAAAATGGACAATCTCAAAAATATGCCGGTGGCAAACTGACACAGCACCATCAGGGTCGGACATTTCCTGCCCATCATTTCATCTTTTCTTTTACTCTTTCCAGTTCGGCAGTGGCACCCTTGTCTCCCAGAAAATAGGATTGCTGCCAGATCTCCGCTGCAGATAAAAAATCTTTTCTTGATTCATAGAGCAGGGCAAGCTCCCTACGAATATCATTATCGGATGGTTTCAGGGATAATTGTTTTTTCAACTTTTTCTCAGCCTTCTCGAAATCCGCAACAACCCTGAATTTTTTTAATACCTTTTGTGATTTTTCTTTTTGATCCAGTTTTGTGTAGATCTGACCCAGAGCATAAAGAGCCTCTGCATGAGTTGAATCAATACCTATTGCATTTTCCAAGGAGGCTCGTGCCTGTTCAAATTGCTTCAGATGCTTATAGGCCTGCCCCAGATGGAACCAGATATCGCCATTGACGGAATCTTTTTCCGATGCGATTGTTAAATATAGTTGTGCTTCCGCCGGATCGTTTTTCCCCAAATGGACCANCCCCANAAAATGATGTATCCCGCTTTNATGNGGATGNTTCTCTGCTNCTGCTTCCAGAACAGACTGGGCACTATCTAATCTTCCCAGATAATATAGGACTACACCCTGCTTATAGTATCCTTTCCAGTCATCTAAATTGTACNAGGANGCGATCTTATAATCGTTGAGGGCATCTTCGTATCGTTCAGCAGTTTTATGGATATCGCCCTTGGCGATCCAGACAGCCGCCAGGGACCTGTCATAATTCAGAGCTGAATCCAGCACTGCCATAGCCATGATCTCATTATGCAGGCTGGCGTATATCCGACTCAGGGAAAGATAATAGGTATATATAGCATGATTTCTCCGGATTGCCTGCTTTGCGTGGTCAAGTGCAGGTCCGTAATTTCTCATCCCGAAATAGGCCAGTCCCAGATCATGATGAACAGAATGTAAATCAGGTTTACCCACTAGAATACGAAGGTATTGATCCTTGGCGTTGTCAAATTCCCCGGACAAATAAAACGCTTTCCCAAGCCAGTATTGCCCCCGCATGTTATCCGGATCCAGGCCTACAGCCGTTTTCATCCACTGCACTGCAGGATCGCTTTTACCCTGTCTTAAGTATATATCTCCCAGGTTTCTGCAGGCCAAGGCATACTGTGGATCCAATTCAAACGCCTTTTCAAAATGAAGGATGGCTTGATCCAGTTTCTGCTGTTCTTTTAGAACCGATGCCAGGTTATTGTGGGCTCGAGGATTTCCAGGCTCAAGGCGGACGGCTTCCCTGTAAGAAAATTCCCCTTCAGGATATTGCTGATGGTAATACTGGATGTTGCCCATACTGATCCAGGTATCCGGCTGCTGCGGGTCTATGGATAAACTTTTTTTATAGTTCTTAATGGCTGTCATAGGATCCCCGGACCGGTGCTGACCTTCCGCAAGTCCATTCAGAACTGCCGTATTTCCCGGGTATGATTGCAGGATGGTGGAATAATACTTCACCGCATCATGATACCTGCCATCTTGCAATAGCTGCTGGCCTTCAGTCAGGTCCTGGCCACCCAAAGGTAAAAGCAGGAGCACTAATAATGTATAGCGGATATGCTCCCTCCTTCTATGATCTGATAATACTGGTTGGCTTTCAAGTCTGTAAATTCATCGGATGTTCCGCTGGGCCAGTCTATAGTAATTTTCTCCGCTGTAGGATAATTATTCAACCCGAATAATAGTCTTTTATCATTTGCTGCCAGATAACTGCCGGCTGTACTCACATATTTTATCTGTTTCAATCCATCTGTTTCAATTACCACCCGGGATCCAATGGCATCCTGATTTGATTGAACCCCTTCCAGGGAAAAACCGATCCAATTCCTATTTGGAGTTCCAGTCCGGATCAGCAAATTTGCGGCACTGTTATTATTTGCAATGACCACATCAACATCTCCATCATTATCCAGATCTCCAAATGCCGCGCCGCGGCCTACACTTAAATGACTGGCATCCCCAATCTGATCTGGAGAGAGTTCCATGAAGGTCCCATTCTGATTGTTCAGAAATACCTGTTTACGCTGGGCATGAGTGTAGTCTTTATTGAAATAGTTAATATTATCAATCACGTGGCCGTTCACCACGAAAAGATCCAGCCAGCCATCATAATCCAGATCTAATAATTTTGTCCCGAATCCCAGATACTTCAAGCTGGGCTGACCCAACCCTGCCAAGAATGTTTCATCGCTGAAAAAGCCCTGCCGGCTGTTTATATAAATGGTATTGGATTCCCCGCTGAAATTGGTCACGAATAGATCCAGCCAGCCGTCCCCGTTGACATCGCCGATGTCAACACCCATACCAGCTTCGGCACGTCCGTTTTCGTTGAATCCCAGACCTGTAAAAAGAGCATTTTCTTCAAAAGAACCTTGTCCGTCATTGATATAATAATGATTCATTACCTTGTCATTGGCTACATAAAGATCCAGGTCGTCGTCCTGGTCAAAATCCGCAGGGATAACACCCAGTCCTTTTCCCTTCTGGGCTGCAATCCCGGAAGAAATAGAGACATCGTTAAATACCCAGTCACCCAGATTATGGAATAAATGATCTTCTACACCTGTGAAATAATCCGGATCACAATAGGCCCGCCTATTGGTTCTTTTATCCCCGCACCAGGGGTTTTTATCTAATGAGTATTCCACGTAATTGGTTACATAGAGATCTAGGAGTCCATCCTTGTCCATATCAAAAAAAGCTGCGCTGGACCCCCATGACTGGTTTTTAATTCCTGCTGCGTCCGTGACATTGGTAAAGGTGCCATCACCATTGTTACGGTAGAAAATATCGGTGCCAAAGTTGGTTATGTACAGATCAGTATCACCATCATTGTCAACATCCCCGCAGGCGCAACCAATACTGTATGATGTATCGCCTACACCGACATCGGCTGTAACATCCATCCAGCGGCCGTCATCGTTCCGGAACAATTTATTCTCCAGAACAATATTCTTATCCCAGCCGGGTAGTGCCGCTCCCTGGCAAAAGTAGACGTCCAGATCCTTATCATTATCATAATCCAATAAACAGACACCAGAACCCATGGTCTCTACATAATATTTTTCTCCAGAGCCACCATGGTCATGGGTGAAAATAAGTCTTTGGGATTCAGACTCATCTTTAAATAAAAATTCGTCTGAAAACAAAAATGAAATCAATAGAATATTTAAAAAGAATAATCCGATTACCCGCATAAAATGAAACTACGAAAAAAGCCGTTCCTTTCAGAACGGCTTTTTCCACAAATTAAATGTGATCTAAGATCTAAAAACTATATCCAATACCAAACCGCATTACATTATCAAAATATTGAGTGGTTGTAATGGCAACATCAGCCGAAATCCCAGCAAGCCCCAAACCAACACCAAATGACATGGGCTGCTGTGGATTACTAATATTATAACTGAAGCGTGCTGATGCAAGACCCATAAGAGAATATTCACCATTTACAATGAATTCCTGAGCCATGTCTGCCTGCTTGAGCACGTTAAGGCCAGCATTCAGTCCTGCTATGGCTTCCCCAACTACACCAAAGGAGAAAGTCATGGGTAATGACATCCCCGGGAATTCCTCATAGGAAGCATCCTCCGGAGCCTGTGATGCAACGTCAGGTCCAAAATTGGATATGACTGCACCCATTCTGATACCGCGGTAACCCGTATTAAACTGGGTACCAATATCAAATGCTAAACCGTTGATTGTCACATCATCTATAGATTGAGTTATCATTTTTGCAGTGCCCCCAAGGGAAAATTTATCCGACAAACTTCTCCCATAGCTGGCTTGTAAAGCGACATCAGAAGCTTGAAATGCTTCTTGATTTGGTTCAAATACAAATTCCGTTGTGCCAGCCCAGCCGGATCTCATAATGTCGCCATAATTAATGGATACAAGTGACAGACCTACGGCACCACCCATCATTGGCATTACAAAACCGGCGTTCATGACCTGTGTTTCCACCAGCCACTGTGTCATTCCAGCATTAAAGCCCATTCCTTCAGACCCGGCTATACCAGCTGGATTCCAGAAAAGAGCGTTTGCACCACTGGCTTGAGCAGCAAGGCCGCCCAGGGCAGCGCCATGGGCATCCGTTTGGATATTCAGGAACTTAAATGCAGAAGAACCAACCTTATCATTATCACCCTCTGCAAGAATCATCGATTGAAATGAGACAACCACAAGAGATATGGTCAACCACTTCATTGTATTTTTTATGATTGAATTCATTTTATTTTTCTCCTTCGGTTATCGGATGACAGCCAGTTTCCCTGACTGATCCCCTACTTGCCAATAATACATACCTGTCACAACCTGATTACGGGTTCGAGAGACCAGATTCCAGTCAAATGAACCTGCAGCTGAAGCTGTGCTTTCATATACCAGGTTTCCGCCAACATCAAATACCCGAATTGCATCACCGGATTTAACATTGTAAAACCTCACAAAATAGGTATTGGCGGTAGTTGCTCCGTGGAAGGTCTCCATGACATTTCCCCTCCAAGGATTAGGCGCAACAAACACATCTGTAGTAGTTCCACTCAACCCTTCATAGGTAAGTGTTTCCACAGATACTGTTGTTGCCGGCGGTACGGAACTGATCTGGCCACCACCCCCATCTGGAGCTGCCTGCATAGGGTAGCACATAGTGTAATAACTTTCCAATGACGGAACGGATCCATGTACATCATCTGATCCTGCTTCATCGTAGGCTGCTACATAATACCAGTAAGTTAATCCAATGGCTACATTTTCATCTGTCCAAGTATAGGTTCCATTACCACCGTAATCACCTACACTGGCTGCAGGAATATCAAGAACCAATGTATAGGGTCCTGTGGCAGCGGAAGTAAATTTTGTCCCTGCACTGGGGTCACCTTCGGCATCAGCAGAAACACCTTCAGCACTCATAATATCTGCAGAACTCTGGCGCGGAGCTGTAGCGGCTTTATAGATACGGAACCCGGCAAAATCTGCTACGCCTTTATCCGGATCCACGGCGGTTATTTTTCCATCACTGTAAGTCCAGGTTACTTCAACCTTTCCTGCTGCATTTGTTATAACACCGTCAGCAGCAATCTGGGGAGCAGCCGGAGGCTTAGGCAGGTTCCAGTTCCAGTCATAGGCCTTGCGAGCATTCGCAGCAGCCTGTTGAGTATTTGCGAGTCCAGCACCAGCTAAAACAGCCGTGATAAATTTCAATGTGTCGCCAGCCGCAAGTGCATAGGGGCCGTAGGACTGCAGGTAACGCATATCCATGGGACTTGGGTTGACCTCTTTTTTGTCTCCAGCGCCTTTTACCATTGTTGCCATAGTTTTTCTGGAAGCAGCAGTCTGAGGATCTTCATCTCCTGTCCACCACATATGATTAACATCACCTTGTGCCAGAGTATTATATCCCGTACCATCAATTTCTAATGGCATCTGAGCTACACGCACACCGCGGTACTCGCGGGCTGGATCATCAATGCCAAAATCATTGGCTGCTGAACCTGGGTCATCACCATCCAGCTCCATGGTTAACAAATATTCAGCATCATAATCCACTATATCATCTGTCCAGAATGCATAATCCCAATCCGGGAAAGGTACATTCCAGGTACAGTCGTGATCCGCTTTCGCACCAAATACAAGGCCATCTATATCTGTAGACCCATTATTAATAACATGGACCTCATCAATAACAAAATCATTATAATCATGCTCACCAACTTTAAAATATGTATTGGATGTACCATTAAAGCTCCAGGAACGGCGTATCGCATTCACAGTAATCTCCGCAGTTGGAATGGTCCAAGTGGAATTGGTAACCCAAGGTTCCTTATTATAACCGCTACCGCTGCCTCCCCAGCTGCCGCTTGTTTCCCCAGGTTCGGTCCCTTCGGAAATATCATATTGGCCGGTGGTACCTTCATAGAGGGTCCCGCCTTTATCGGCAATGATCCAGTACCCAGCACGGCAATTGTAGTTAAGATAACCATGACCGGCTGACTGATTAGACCCAGGGTATACCCAGCCAGGAATGATAGCGCTGCAGGTCTGGTCTCCGGTATTTCCGTAAGAATCCCAGCCCATCCAGAGATCACCATTCGTATGGTAAACATATGTCTGATCAGCTACAGGCATAAATGTTCTGCCGGCAACCCTAGATTTATCCAATACATCCAGAGCATCTTTTGCTACAAGGATTGTGGTAAGTCCACAGATCATAACACCTGTAAGGACAGTTTTGAAGATATTTTTATTTTTCATAATTAACTCCTTAAATCATCCCTATTAGTAATTAATCTGCACGCCAACATTAAGCGTCATTGGTTTGCCATAGGCCAACAGGTTATTTGTGGAACCGGCTGCTATATCATGGAAACTGGATGCTTCATCAAAAAAGGATCCTGGATCTGCAATAGCGACTACGTTTTGGCGATTCAAAACATTCTCAACCAAAAGGTATACTGTTGGACTCATGCCTGCTACGGAAAGCTGGAGATCCAGCTTCAGGTTCACATCCATGGTTGATGGTGCCCTTTCTTTCAGCGAAGCTCCACCAACTCCGGACCTGGCAGATACAGGCAGGCCGCTCTGGTAATTAAAGGTTATATTCGCACCGGCCCGGCTCAACAGACCGCTCATATCCATGTGATAATCCACAAATCCATTAAAGATATGGGGACGATGCCAGTCCAGGGTGGTCATGGTCAATACATTGGCTGCTACAAATCCGCCATCCTGGGTCAGACTGCCATTTCCAGCATTGATCGGTCCCGAAGCAGTACCACGAGCGATAGAATATGTGTAAGAGGTACGCCCCGTTAATCCGGATTGACCTGTCATAGAAAGACTGAGTTCCATTCCGCGGACATCTCCAAAGTGATCGTTGACCATCACACTGTAGTGAGCTGCCTCAAATGTTTCATCGGCATTCCATCCTGCTTCATTATCATGTCCACCACCATCGTCTTGATACGGGACCGCGTACACTTCCTGCGAAGCCAAAATATTGGATATGTCTTTATGATAACCGGCAACATCCAGTTTCAGATTGCTGGATAAACTGTATTGTACACCCATTTCATAAGTAGAAGTCTTCTTTGGATCCAGGTTTGCGTTGCCCAGATAAATAAAGAACCCAGACTCTGTTCCGCCATCCATCTGTGCCATATGATTGTTCAGGAGGGAATAGAATTTCGGGCGCTCGAAAAAAGATCCATAAGCATAGCGAAACGCCATATTATCCCCAATGGGGAAAGATGCACCAAGCCTTGGACTAATAAGGGTCTTCATTTCTGTTGCAGTTCGTTTGGATGGATCAAAAGGATTAACTGCTGCATCGCCAGCTGCATCTGCTATGGGATCGTTTGGCGCCCAGACACCTTTGTCCGATCCTGCATTAAAGCCGTCAAAGCGCAGGCCCACATTCAGGATCATATCATTGAATTCCATCTGGTCCTGAGCATAAGCAGCGATTTCCGTAGGGTTGACATCGCCAAAACTGTTATACTGCAGCCTGGGGTTGGCTTCGGTGTAGCCCAGGGTCCGGCCGTACCAGACATCGTGACCCCAACGGTTGAGATCAAACATACGATAATCAAAACCTGCTTTAACTTGATGACGGTTATTCAACTGACTGGTAGCATGGGCCCCAATGGTGGTGATAGTTTCATCCGAATTGAAATAGTGCCCATAAACATTTCCCATATTATACCAGGCATTAGAGTTAGCCAGGTCTTCCATGACCTTGGTGTGGTTGGGACCTTCTGCTCCGTTATAGGTGGTAGATGCTGTTACCTGTGCATTACCATCAAAATCAACAAAACCGGAACCGTTCTTTGCTCCATCTTCCACCTTGCGCATCATCATATCGGCACGAACCGTGATATTTGTACTGGGAGACATAACATAATTGGCCGTTACACCAAACTGAGTGTTGCTCTCTTCTGTACGTGGATACTGATCCATGGCCCAAAGCCACTGCCACATATCCATTCCCGCATCCATCCGCTCTGCATCATATGCTGGGTCATAAAAACCATTTCTGGAATAATTCATTACTTCGGCACTGAGTTTCAAATTGCTTCCCAGCTGAAAAGTAAATTTCGCCTGGACATTCATTAGATCTTCCGCTAAACCTGGAAGGCGACCAGCATCATTCAATTGGCGTAAGGAAAAAATACCGCCAAAGGCGCCGCTACCGAAACCGGCACTGAAATCCATAATGGTCTTTTCACCGCCAATAACAGTCTTTGTGTAATCTGTGTTTTCAGCAGCATTTGTATAATTGCCCTGGTCATCAACGATTTCCATAGTTTCAGCATACACATCAGTACCACTGAAATCTCCCGCATCCGCCCGGAAATAATCCTGGCCAAGCGTAGTGCGGAAACCAAAACTGGCGTGAAAGCCATCGGTTGGCTCTTTCAAAACTGTATTGAATAATCCAGACATTGCCTGACCATATTCCGCATTAAAGGTTCCGGTAATCAGCTGGAGCTCCCCAACCATACCTGGGTTCACGGGGATCGCTTCACCGCCCATGACCGCATTGGTGACAGAAGCGCCATCGACCAGATACATTTCCTCACCT
>PBCV01000032.1 GCA_002717915.1 Fidelibacterota bacterium
GATCACCATCTTTTGGGAAATCAGAAATGGTGGACCTTTCAGCTGAGAATAGAAAAATGCTTTATGTACCAGAAGGATTTGCTCACGGGTACCTAGTAACGTCTGAAGAGTCCCTTGTCATATATAAATGTACAAATATCTATGATCCAGATGATGAATACGGTATAAAATGGAATGATAAAACTATTGGACTCAAATGGAATTACGATTCACCCATTATATCTGAAAAGGATTTAAACCTGCCCGCATTAAAAGATCAACAATTTTTACCAAAATATTAAATGAAAACAATACTAGTCACAGGCGGCTGCGGATTTATTGGCTCTAATTTTATTCGCTATCTTGTTGAAAAGGATGAACCGGTCCATATAGTGAATTTGGATAAACTCACCTATGCCGGTAATACACAGAATTTGAACGATATTCCTGATTCAGTATATACTTTAGTTGAAGGGGATATATGTGACCCAGGTCTTGTGGAATCTCTTTTTAATACACACCGATTTGATTCTGTGGTTCATTTTGCCGCAGAAAGTCATGTAGACCGATCCATTGACGGACCAGCTGAGTTCATCCAAACAAATGTGGTGGGCACATTAAACCTATTGGAGAAATCCCGTGCTTATTACAATAGTACAGACAATAAGGATTTCCGGTTCCTCCATGTTTCAACAGATGAAGTGTATGGCTCGCTGGGAGATAGTGGAAAATTTCTCGAAACCACTCCTTACGATCCAAGTTCTCCCTATTCCGCATCGAAAGCGGGGTCCGACCATTTGGTGAGAGCCTGGCATCGTACATTCGGTTTACCCTCCCTAATTACCAATTGCTCCAATAATTATGGTCCCTATCAATTCCCCGAAAAATTGATACCTCTAATGATTATTAACTGCCTTCATGGTAAACCTCTCCCGGTTTATGGGAAAGGCGAAAATGTTAGAGACTGGCTTTTTGTACGGGATCATTGCGAAGCGATATTTACTGTGTTAAGAAAAGGAAGGGTGGGAGAGACGTACAATATTGGCGGAAATAATGAAATTAAAAACATTGATGTCGTTCAGATTGTTTGTGCCGTTTTGGATGAAATTTTACCTAGGGATAATGGATTAGTATATTCAGAATTAATCCATTATGTGACAGATCGCCCTGGCCATGATTTCCGTTATGCCATAGATGCCACAAAAATTGAAAAAGAATTAGGATGGTCGCCCATGGAATCATTCGAGACGGGAGTTCGAAAAACTATTCAATGGTATTTAGATAACCGGACCTGGTGGAAATCGATTCAGGATAATACATACAGACAGGAAAGATTAGGAGTGATTCAATCATGAAGGGAATCATATTAGCTGGTGGAAGCGGTACGCGACTTCACCCAATAACTAAAGTTGTATCGAAACAATTATTACCTATTTATGACAAACCAATGGTGTATTATCCTCTATCAACACTGATGCTATCGGGTATTCAGGATATTCTGATCATTTCTACCCCGGAAGATACCCCGAAATTTGAACGGTTGTTTGAAAACGGCAACCATTTGGGATTGAATATATCCTATACAGTTCAACCATCCCCGGATGGACTGGCACAGGCATTCATTTTAGGGGAAGAATTCATTGGCCAAGAGTCTGTCTCCTTGATTTTAGGGGACAATATTTTCTTTGGCCATGGGCTATCGGGTATGCTTTCAAGCAGTGTTGAAACGGTACATTCCAATAATGATGCTGTAGTGTTTGGATATGCTGTGAGAGACCCTGAGCGCTACGGTGTAGTTGGCTTCAATGATTCAGGAAAGGTTACCAGCATAGTAGAAAAACCGGAAAATCCAGCTTCAAATTATGCTGTGGTTGGTCTGTATTATTATCCAAATGATGTAGTTGATATTGCTAAAAATGTAAAACCTTCAGCACGGGGTGAATTGGAGATCACGTCCGTCAACCAGGCTTTTCTGGATATGAACCGATTATCTGTGGAATTGATGGGACGGGGGTACGCCTGGCTGGATACGGGAACACAGGAAGCCATGAATAACGCTTCAAATTTTATTAAAACAATAGAAGACCGACAGGGGTTAAAAGTGGCCTGCCTTGAAGAAATTGCCTATGGCCTTGGGTTCATTGGCCAAGATGATTTGGATGCACTTGCAGCGGGATACTCAAATGAATACGGGGAGTATCTAAAAAGTCTTTTAGATTAATTGAAAAGAATCTGGGTTGATGCAGTTAATCCAAGATTAATTGAAAATTTTGAAATATCTTTCCCCATTCTACCAGAATCATAAGGGTCAAATCCTGCATTTTTCCAATCGATCCATTGACCTTCTAATTCTAAGAACAATTTATTTTTTAAAATACCCTTTTTAGCTTTAGCTGAAATAATCATTCTAGTCTCTAAGTTTCCGTTATACCGTTCATAAACAATAACTGGATCACTGTATTGTCTATCTAGCATTTCCTCAGTTAATTCTCCGCGTTTTACTTGAGATATGTTTGATTGAAAATTCCAGTCACCCAACTTCTGATTAAATATTATAATAAATTCCTCAGCATGTGGTCCTGCCCAAAAACCGAGAGGAAAATTATAGGTATAAGAACTATTTTCTGAAAATTTGTGACGATAAATACGGTGATCAGTCCATGTATATTCAATGAGCAATTTATTATTATATTGTAGAAAATTATTTTTTTTCAGACCGATCTGATATCCTATCCAATTTCTATTTTGTTCATCAAAAGTGGATTCGGGTCGCCACTCATCTATAAAAATAGAAGTATAAATTTTTAATTCGTCTTTAGGTATCCAAGATATTTCTCCGCACATTTGAACATTATCTACATCACCTGTATAATGCTGCATTGACCAAAAGGGGATAAAAGGTAAAAGATAATGTTCATCAAATTTTCGATTTCCAAAAACAACAGTTTCAATTGCAGATAGTATTAATTTATCTAAAAGAGAATATTTTAATCGATGACCTGCAATAGATCTGTCCACATAAATATCCCGACCGGGATAGAGTTCATTCTGTGAAGAATCGCTTATCTGACTTGCCAAAGAGGCTATAAAATATTGCAAGTTCAGTTTTTCGGATATTTTCCAGTCAAAAGATGCTAAAGGATAGGTGGGGCAATGATTAGACAGTATCAAATTTGATCTTCCAGCGCCCCATTGAACTCTATCTTTACCAAAGAATACTGAGAATTTTTCACTATTTCGGTAATTGATAATAAGGGAGGAGGATTCAAACCATGTATTGTCTGACCCGTAATATCCACGACGGTGTTCAAAATTAAAATCAGGATTAAAAAACGCAGAATTTGAATCAAGATTTGTTGCTGTTATAAATTGAAATCTTCCGGATATGCTCCAGGCACCTGTATTTTTCTTTGCACCTAATTGAAAATATGTAATAGTTGTTTTGCCATCCTTCTCAGGCTGAAAAACAGATCCAGATGAATAATATGTACTTGAAAAAAATGGAGTAAAGATTAAAGCCGTTTCAGAACTGAATGAAAACTCAATGGATAAAAATAAACCAATTATTATAGTTGGAATGGGTTTTATAATTTCCATTTTTATTTTCCAGAGCCTTTAAACATATGAGGTATTGTTTGCAAAATGATCTTCATGTCCAATTTTAGGGACCATTCATCAATATATTTAAGGTCAAGTGCTACCCAGTCTTCAAAATCAACAATTTCATTTCTTCCGCTTATCTGCCACAGCCCAGTAATGCCCGGTTTCATATTTAAACGCCGATGCCATTCGGGTTTGTAATGCTCAACTTCTGAAGGTATTGGAGGTCTTGGTCCAACAAGATTCATCTCACCTCTAATCACATTGTATAATTGGGGAAGTTCATCCAGGGAAAATTTTCTTAAGAACTTTCCAATACCAGTTATCCTTGGGTCATCATCCATTTTAAAAACAGGACCAGACTGCTCGTTATCTTCCATTAACTCACTTAGCTTTGATTCAGCATCCATTTCCATTGTTCTAAATTTTAATAAGTTGAACTTTCGACCATGATAGCCTACCCGGATTTGTGAAAAGAAAACAGGGCCTTTGGAGCCAAATTTTATCATAATAGGAACAAGAATCAGAACAGGCAGAAACACAATTGTAATTCCAAGACTCAAAATAAATTCCACATAGGTCTTAATGATTAGTTTGAATAGTTTTTTATCTACCGGATTAAAGGAAATAACAGGGAGGTCATACCATTCATCCATGAATGGTTTCACATTTAGATTTTTAATTCCCTTTGAAAAGGCATCCAGATTGACCATAATGTGGAAATTAATTCCAAGGCTATTCAAGTAGTCCAGTTTTTCAGCAAACTCTGGTATTTTTTTTGGAGGTAAAGCAAAAAAGACCTCATCAATGGGTTCTTTTAGGAGAATACTATTTAATCTATCAATGGGTTCTATGGTAAGTGTATTAAATTTTTCTCTGGCTAACGATGGATTTGGATCAAGAACATGGGTTACAATATATCCATATTCTTCATGGTGTTTAAATTCATCCAACAGTTTTTGAGCTCGTTTTTTACTGCCAACGATCATAATGTATCGTGTATTCCTGCCCCTTCTGCGAATATTTTCTAAATAGAATTTTACAAGCCATCTCTTTGATACAAGCAGCCCGAAACTTATTAGTATGAAAGCAATGATTGTTGAACGATAAAATAATTCCGTCTTGGATAAAAAAGATATACTGATGAGAAATGCAAAGCCAATCAGAGCAATGAACAATTGATTTGTAAAAAATGTGTCATAGCTTGTACGTCGATATAAATGTTCTTTATCGTAAACCACAAATAATAAATGCCAGAATGCCAAGACAATTGGAACCATAATAAGATGAAAGGATTTTTCATCGATTACGCTTAATGGTTTATCGTGGTAGGTCTGTTCAGCCAGTATGCCAACTGCTATGGATATAATAAGTAATCCATGATCGGCTAACCTATTTAAAAATGCAAATAATTTTGCCTGTTCTCTTAACATAAAGGAATATTGTTAGAAAATTAATTATTGTTGAAAGGAAAAAATGATTGATAAAGATTATCCAGCTAGTGGAAGTCATTTATTATATCAACAATACACTCTATTTGATCATCTGATAATTCTGGAAACATGGGTAATGATAATATTTTTTGATGTGTTGCATAAATGTTTGGAAAATCCTCAGGCGAATATTCTAAATACTCGTATGCTTTCATAAAAGGGAGCGGTACTGGATAGTGGATTGCAGATGCTATTCCATTATTTTTCAAATGGTGTTGCAATTTATCTCTATTTTTTACCTGTACTACGTAGAGATGGAATACATGCTTACTGCTTGAGTGTATTACAGGTGTCATAATATCAGGATTGCCATTCAATAATGCACTGTAATAGGTTGCCCGGTCTATACGTAAAGCGGTCCATTGGCTGATGTATTTCAGTTTTACAGATAATATGGCTGCCTGTAATCCGTCAAGCCTGCTGTTAATCCCTTCTGTATGGTGTTCATGTTTAATTAGGGCTCCATGGTTTGCGAACATCCGCATTATTTCTGCTAGCGCATCATTATTCGTAACAATACAGCCAGCATCACCATAGGCACCTAGATTTTTCCCTGGGAAAAAACTGAATGTACCTGCATCGCCAATGGTACCCACGTACTTGTTATCCCACTCGGCAAAGTGAGCCTGGGCACAATCTTCGATTACTTTCAAATTATACTTCTTTGCAATTCTCATGATCTCTGTCATATTCACAGGTTGACCATAAATATGTACTGGAATTATAGCTTTGGTTTTTTTGGTAATCTTCTCTTCAATGAGATTTGTATTTATTGTATAATAATCTTTATCTATATCTACAAACACCACGTTGGCACCTGCCTGGGTGATTGTTTCCGATGTGGAGATCCAGGAATGTGCAGTGGTGATTACTTCATCACCAGGTCCAATGTCCATTGCTTTTAGAGTAATATATAAAGCATCAGTGCCATTGCCACAACTGACTACATGTTTAGCGCCATAGGCTTCAGCATAGTCTCTCTCAAACTGTTGAACATATTCACCTTTAATAAATGCGGTATTTTCAATTACGGATTGGATGGCTTTATCTATTTCTTCCTTTATAGACTGATATTGTACTTTAAGATCAACAATTGGAATATTCATTAAAATTATTTCTGTTTAATTATTTTTGCAGGATTTCCAGCCACTACGCAGTTATCAGGAACATTTTTTGTTACTACGGAGCCAGCACCAACTTCAGCATTCTCACCAATTGTAACCGGGAAAAGAGTTGCATTACTTCCGATAACTGCACCTTTTTTGATTCGTGTGTTTTTCCAATGTTTTTTACTGCCAGTTCGTTTATAGGATGGGGGTTTTATATCATTAATAGTCATTACTCCATGCCCAACAAAAACATCATCTTCAATTGTTACAAGAGAACAAATAAATGAGTGTGTTGATATGGTAACATTATTTCCGATTGTGACCTCATTCTGTATTTCTACGTAGGATCCTATGTTGCAGCCATCCCCAATCTGACACCCATAAATATTTGCGTATTCCCAAATCTTTGTACCTTTACCGATTGTTGCATCTTTTACAATGGCTGTTTTACTTTTGAAGAAATTCATCTACTCTGCCATTTCCAATATTCTTACAACTTTTTCTGCATGTTCAGGTCCAGTTATACAGGGAATATTATTTTGTATGCATTTCAAAAAATGATCAATTTCTATCTTTAGTGGTTCAACCCAATCAATAACGGGTATAAATACTTCGCCTGAACGATGATTAAAGGAAAATGTAACAGGGTTATCGAAATCCATCTGCTCCCCCAGCACTGCCATTCTATCAATCCCCTTATCATAGATCATAACCTTATTTTCAGCAATATCATCATAGACAACCATCTTTTTTGAACCCACAACTGTCATTTTTCTGATTTTATGCGGGTCCAACCAACTCACATGAATATGAGCCATAATATTATTGGGATAAGTAATATTCATAAAGGTTACATCATCAATCCCTTTTTGAACATAATCCATCCCAATTTTATCAATCTTGATTGGTTCAGGTTCATTGAGCCAATATTGAATTATACTGATATCATGGGGAGCGAGATTCCACAAGGCATCCACATCATCCCTTATTCGTCCTAGATTTAGTCTCTGGCTGTAGATATACCTAATATCTCCAAGTTCCCCTGATTCTATTATACTTTTTACATATCGCACTGCAGAATTAAAAAGGAATGTATGTCCAACCATGGCCACTAATTCCTTTTTCCTTGCTAATTGACTGATTTCTCGTACCTGGTCCGTCTTCGTTGCCATGGGTTTTTCCACGAGCACATGTTTACCCTTGTTCAGTGCTTGAATAGTTAAGTCATAGTGAGATGCAACTGGCGTTGCGATAACAACTGCATCAATATCCGGATCATTAATAACAGAATCCAATTCATCAGTTACGTAAATCCCAGGATACGTTTTTTTAACAAATTCCTGACGCTCCTTCGAAGGATCAACGACTGCCTTTACCGTGGAATCGTAGTTAGAACTTAAGTTTCTAAGAAGATTTGGTCCCCAATATCCTACCCCTACCTGTGCAATCCTTACCATAGTGTCTGTATCCCTGTTAATTTTTGTATCTCATTTATATAGTTTTTTTGTTCATTTTCCCAATTGAGTCGTTGATTTACTATTTCTGTTTTTTTCTGCAATCGACTGAGTTCTGGAGGTGATTTTATCAAATTTAGTAGTTCACGAGTGAATGATTCTAAATTATTGCTCTCGTAGTATGCCAACTCATCTGTCTTAAAATAATATTTAATTGGTTTATTTTTTACTGTAAGAGCAGGAATACCCACTGCCATGTATTCCATCAGCTTCAATGGTAGCATAAGGTCTGTTGCATCAGACTGAATATAAGTTACAAGGCCCAAGTCCGATTCGGCTATTTTACCTGGAATTAAGTCTAATTCAATTTGTCCATGGTAAACCACAATATTCTCTAAATCCATCGCTTGGATATCGGTTTCAAGATTTACAACGCCATCACCTTTTCCATAAATATGTAAACGTAGAAAAGGGAAATCTTCATGTACTTTTTTAATCCCTTTTAGTACAAGATTGAGCCCAAATCTTTCTGCAATAGTTCCGTGATAAATCACATTAAATGCACCATTCTTTACTGAATTGGTCTCTGTCAAGGGATGGAATAAGTTTGTATCAGCAAAATTGGGAATAATGAAAGTCTTATTTGGACTCAGATTGTGATTTTTCACATTGTATTCAAAATGAGGAACATGTACAGTAACAACCCGATCAGCATAGAAACATGATAATCTTTCCTGGGCCAGTAAAATATGATAAAGAAGCACTCCAATTTTTGAATCAAATTTCGCTTTATACAGCTCGGGCATATTGTCATGAATGTCAAGAATTACTTTTGAACCGAAAAGTTTATTGATGAGTGTTGTAAAGACAAGAAAATCGGGCATGTTATGAACATGAATCACCGAATAATTCTTTGAGATATTTTTTGTTAAAGCCTTAAAAGCCAAAAAGAAAAATCTTAAATAAGAAATGATATAAGAAAAATTTGAAACTCCCCGATATTGTGAACTATTTAGATGATGAATTTTGACACCATTTATTATTTCTGTAACAGGCTTGGTTGATTCCTTTAGTACAAAACAATCAACATGATATCCATGACGTATTAATGCTTCTGAATATCTTCTGACGCGAGGATCTCGAGTGTATTCAGTATAAGCTACCATACCAATATTTTCTTTTTTTATGACCTTTTTATGGATAATCATAACGACATGTTAGAACAATTATTATTCTCCTGTTTTAATATTAAAATGTCAGTAATTCTTTTCAATTATTTATTCGTTATTTTAACATTTATTGATAACCTAGTAGAGCCAATAATTCTGAAAAATAATTATTCAAATCTTCTTGTTCTTCCATTGATAATTCATGTTTCCATCTCCCAATATGCGCTTTTTTAAAGTTAAAATTTGTTTGTGATAAGATATTTGGAATGTGCTTAATATTTAAAAAAAGACATAATTCGTTATAAGTCTTTGAAAAATCATTGGCTATATCTTCAAACTTTAATTCAAAATAAAGTTCTTCAGGTAACTGTTTTTTTTTCTTCAACCAATATGAATAAACAGATTTTAATAAAATTAATGAATGTTTTTTTTCTTTTGGTGACCAATCTCTTCCTTGAAATGATTGAAAAACATCACGAGGATCCCTTAAAACAATTATTAATTTATTTGCCCCTGTTATTTCTATACATTCCTTAGGATTTTGGGAAATAAAGGGTTCATCAAGGATATACATAGAAGCCCCTTCATTATGCAGTTTTTTCTTAATTAAAGTATTGAAGTAATCTCTTGTAAATTTTTTAAACTGAGAATAATCAATAGGGTCAGTAATATATATTTTTCTATTTATCAGTTTGAGCCTTTTCTTATTTAATAACCATGATAATGATTTATTAAAAATATTTGCGTGTTTTCCCCATATTCCATTATAGGAAGATAGAACTAGGTGATCTAGCAACTGTTTATTAGCTTCTTCAAAATTCCCATAAAACTCGACCTTAAAATTGCTGAGAGCATAGCCACCGAACCACTTACTGTTTAAATTTTTACAAAAATCGTTAAACTCATGAATAGCATGGTCTCCCCTCCAAAAAGTCCAATTATCTACAAAAACGTTTTTTAAAGAAATCAATCCACCCGGATCCGTAAGCATTCTAAATTCTGATTTTTTCGAAGAAGTAATATCCGGATGCCCTCTTAATAGTTCACGAATTCCAGTTGTTCCGGATCTACCAAATCCTCCAAGTAATATTAATTTTGAGTCAATCATGATGCAATTATTGTTGTGTATAGATCTTTTAGTTGATTGACTTTCAACTCAGCATCAAACTGAGAAATTGATTCAACACAAACCTCGGATGCGATCAAATTTGGGTTCTTCATGAAAAAAATAATTTTTTCTTCTAAATCACCCACTTCACCAGGTGTAATGAAATATCCATTAATTTTATCTTGAATAATTTCTCTCAAGCCGCCTACCTTTGAAGCGATTACGGGAGTTCCACATGCCAGAGCTTCAATAGCAACCAAACCAAAACCTTCCTTCCTAGAAGGAATAACCACCAAATGTGCTTGATTCATCCATTTAGAAATTTGAATTTGATTTTGGGAGCCAATAAATGTGATATGGTTTGCTAACATCTTTAATTTTACACTTTTTTGGTATTGATTCTGTTTATCTCCATCACCTATTACAATGCATTTCAAGCCACTGGAAATCTTTTTGGATATTAATTCGATAGCACCTAAAAGGACATCGAACCCTTTTTCTTTTGATAAGCGTCCAACAAACAAAAGGGTAAAGGTTTCTTTTTTTGTAATATTGTTATTTGGAAAAAAAATGGTTGAATCAACCCCCATATCAATCACACTGATTTTTTTGCTGGTAATATCAAAAGATTCTGTGATAGCATTTTTTAAATCATGGCTTACCGCAATAATATGATCAGAAGAATGGAGGACAATCCGATTTAAATATTGTGCAATAAAATTCCGATTATTGTGATCATGTATATCGCTACCATGTGTGGTGATGATCAATATTTTTCCTGATATGCATTTCCCAATCCATGCAAAAAAACCTGTAGGATATGAATAATGAGCATGAATTAAAGAAACTTTTTTAGTCGCAAGGTTCCAAATAATCTGGCACCATAAAATAAAATATTTTTTTATGATTAATATGATGGAACTGTTGCTACCGCCGCCCGTAGCCAAAAGACATTCTATGCCGAAGTTTTCATGCAAAATTGACACATGTTTTTGAATAAATATTCCCGAGAAAGTTCTGTATTTATTAGGATACATTGTGGTAGCAACAAGGATCTTCATTTATACTGCTATTCTGAATTTTGGAGCATTATGGTTGGATGTAACAGAATTTTTTTCAGCGGATAATTTTCCATATTCTAGACCTAAGAATAATGCAAAAAGAGCCCCGCCCATAGGAGCAGTAATTACATGTCCGGCTAAACTGCTGTATAAAAAAATGAAATAGATCATCATTGCATTCATGGTCGTACTGAGCCGCCAAATCAGCGGAAAAATTGTTCTTAGAATAGGAATATAAATTAGAAGAAAACCAATAATACCATAGTCCAGAAAAATATCTATAAAATCCATTTCGCTACCCGTTCTCCCAGCATAATCTTCACCTACTTTTTCTGATCTCATCGCATTGCCAAATCCTATCGCAAGGCTTGAGGGTTCATTTATAATATTATTCAACCCTGTATTTGCTCGAAGTGCCCTGTTGGATGAAACATAGGAGTACCATCTTAAAGGAGTAATATTAATTGTACTGTGTTTATCAAAATAATTAATACTATGTAGAGCACGATCCTGATACCTGAGAAATAGTGCGTTATCAATAAACATGATTGAGTTCAATGCTCCAGTAATGAAGAGTACAACTGCTAATATCATTATGGTGGTTGTGATCAACTTGTAAAATGTTTTATTGATGATTTTATATGCTAGGAAATACAATAAGAAAAGCGGATAAACTAATACAATCATTGACCCACTAATGAATAGGGCGGTAAGGGCCAAGATTAAAAAAAATAGATTGGTAAGTCCATACTTCAATTGATACGTAAAATAAATTGAAAAAGAAAAACCAATAACAGCTGTTGTATTTGATGCGTAAAAAAAACTTTTATTTGCATCGTAATAAGTAGAGTATGCATTAATGCCGGTACCCAAAACATAGCTCAGTATGATTGTTCCAGAGTAAAACAGTAAGTTCGCTATTATAATTTTATTTAAGTGTTTATTAAAATATTTAAAATTCTGGACAACTTGATTTAGAAGTAGTAAAAAGAATAAAGGCTTAATTAATGCAACTAATTCCAAGGGTAATGCTTTGAAAGTACCATCCCTGAAACAATATAGAATCATTGTTACAGGTGTAATGAATAGTAAATAGATGATGTGTTTATTATTATTGAGTATGCGGGAAGCAATAATGTCAAATAAAAGTAAAATAGTAAATATGCCTCGGACCAATTGTCCGAAAGAAAGTGGCATTTCTCCTCCAAAAGAATTCAAAAGAATGCCATTGATTAAATCAATAATCAAAAATCCATAAAGGTAGACTAAAACAATTTGTCTAATCTTTATTTTCCAAGCAGGTTGATCAAACGTATTAACCATTCCTAAAACTGAAAAAAGTGTTCTTAAATAAATGGATATTAATATCTCTTTTATACAAATAATCCATGATGAAGAGGTTAATTATCATGGAAATGGAAATGGCTGCTGCAACGCCCGTATTTCCATAATCATGGATAAATAAAAATATAAATCCAAAATGCAGAAGCGTGGATATACTTACCCTGAATAAGTTGGTATTTAAATTATCGGTCATAATGAGAAACGTGGCAAAGGGTCCAAAGAGATAAATAGTACCCATCCCAATCATCAGAATACCAAGTAGGGGGTGTAGAAATAAATATTCAGGGGGCATTAGATAATACGTATATCCCATATAAAAAAGATACAACAGGATGAATGCAGGCAGAATTGTTAGGGCATTGTATCTGAATACCTTTCCAATATTTAATTCATTTTTCTGGTGTTCATTATTAAACCAATGTTTAGTAAAAACAGGATTAAAACTTTTTTGAACAGCTTGTGGAATTAACAGTATTGACCTGGAAAATGATAAGACATAAGCAAATAATCCAGCTTCTAAATTTCCACTGATGTAACCGATGATGAGTATTGGCATTCGTATACCAATTTCATCAACAAAACTTGCCAGTACATTTTTTACTCCAAAAGATAGATGTAATTGTATTTGTGATAAATTGATTTTTCCCCAAAATGGTCTGCAGTATATGACCAATAAAAAAAATAAAGATAGTTCAGTAAAAAAAAAGACTTCAGGAATTTTTAAAACCGAGGCGTTGTTTATACTTATGAATAAAATACCAAGTACAATTAAGCTCCATCTAAACAGGCGAATACCTGAATAAACTTTCATAAACCTAAGCCCTACCATAAAATTATTCATGGTTTTATTGAGAGCAAATAAGGGTATAGTGCTACAGATTAATAGAACAAAATTTAACACTTCATCTGAGTTCAAAATACCCGGATTTAAAGAAAATAGATAATAGGTACATAGTGCTATACACAAGGATACCATTGCAGTAGCCGCAAGCGTATTTGAAAATATTTGGGCCAGAGTTTTATCATCAGATGAATACTGAGAAGCATGTTTTTGCGCAGATATCATTATTCCGCAATTGGCAAGAAGAGTTAATAAAAGATAAATAGAGAATCCTTGGCTGAAAATTCCCAATCCTTCAGCAGAGTAATATATGCCGATCAATGAATTGATAATCAATCCAGAAATTCCAACGAAAATATGTGCAGCAATAGCGAACATAGAATCGCTAACAAATTTCTTTGCAAAAAATTTCTGGATTGATGAAATATTCAAGTAATAAAAATTTGGTTAAATGGTTCTGAGTTCTTTAAGCAGTAAATAGCCAACCGAAGCGCAGAGTCCTAAAAACATCATAAAAAGTGTAATAAATGTCCTCATTGGTTTTGATTTTTCCACTGCAGGTTCAGCTATATCTAAAATATTCACTAATAAATTCTCCTTTGCTTCATCTATCTTTGCAATTTCCAATTGTTGAAGCAGTGTGATATAGACCGCTTTATTTTCATCAATATTGCTGTTCAATCTCTGTTCCTGCATTCTAAGTTCAGCTGTAACGGATTGAGGAACTTCTTTTTTAAACTCTATCCAATTTTGCTCTGATTGTGTAAGGTTAATTTTTGCTTTTTTTGTTTGTTTTTCTACAAATTCGAGATTTCTTTTCGCTTCCCGGTGTTGTTCATAAGAAATAAACTTTTTTACAAAATCAGAAATATAGTTTGCAACATCAGCCGCAAGTTGGGGTTCTTCCATTAGTACTGAAACGGTGATCAATCCTGTTATATCTTCCTTTATTGATATCAAATCATTCAATTTTAATATTGCTTCGTGTGTAAACTTCTCCAAACTGTCAGATTCTGCATTATTAATTGGAAGAAGTTTTAATAACCATTCCCTGGGATTTAAAAAAGTTGGCTTATCAATTTCCCAGTATTTAATAAGATTGACTTTTTCGGAGTATAATCCAGTTTCCCACTCTTGCAGAACAACATCCTTTTTCAGCCTTCTGCTATTAATGATATCTGGAATATTATACGTAGGAGAGTTTCCCAGACTGTTAATACCAAATGTTTGTGCAAGCCCGGTGAAATCGCCAAACATCCCGCCAGACTGGCTCAACTCTCCTGCAGGGTAAAGCGATATGAAAGAACCGAAATAAACTGTGGCAACAAGTGCATACGTGATTCCAACTATGGTGAAAATAGAAGTCACTTTTGCTATGAACCATTTATGGTTTGAAAAAACTTTTGCAATAGCCCACAAATCCAATTCTCCATTCTGAAGAATTTTCTGCGATTTTTCACTATCACCATTTAAAGTAATTATTCCGCGTTTTTTTAATTCTGCAATTCTATTTCTTAGAGTTTTTTCAGATAGATTATAGAGTTCCGCGATTTCTGTTCTTTTTTCAGAATTATCTAGAATCTCTGGATGGCTCTTTAAAATATCGAGAATTTTTTGTTCGTGGGGTGATAATTTCAAATTATGGACCTATTGCATTTTGGATAACTACAATCAAGGCAGCTGCATTCCCCAGTGTTGCTAGGATATCTTTAAAAAGAATCCATCTATTATATTCGAGCCTGTCAGGGATAAAAATAGTGTCTCCGTTTTCAATAGAAATCGATTTTCTAATGGGTAATCTCTGCCCAGTGCCTGCTTTAATGATAAACCTTTTCCGTGTTGCAGTATCCGTAAATCCGCCTGCCAATTCAACATAATCACTGTATGCTAAATGGGATGAAAAGGGATAACGCCCAGGTTTTGAAACAGCTCCCAGGACTTCAATGTAATTAAAATTTTCAGGTATATATATTTCATCATTTTTTATGACATTCAATTCCATAAGAGACTGTGCATGGTCTAAAGACGTGGATTCTATCGTACCTTTCTCTGTAAGCATCCTGGCTTTAATGTATGATTTCTCTTCCGCGGATCGGTTTTCCTCGGGGATAATAAGTATTCGGTCTTTTTCACGATCGGGAATGCTTGAGATGGATTTGTTATTGATAAAAAGTTTTGTTTTATCTGCTTTGGATGTATATCCACCTGCTTTTTCCAAAACTTCGCCAATTTTTGTATTCCCAACATCAATAGCGTAGACTCCTGGATATTTTACTTCACCTTTTACATATACAATATCCTGACGTTTATAATCCTGTTCATACCTAATCATAATATGATCTTCAGGTGAAAGAATTATAGTATTGGCATCGGCCATTGTTGTTGTGAAAGTGTATTTTTCGGTTGGCGATGTAAAACGGGTAATTTGTATCTTGTTTGGGTCTGCATCCGGCCGTAATCCACCTGCCAGTTTGATAATGTGGGCTAATGATTCACCACGAACAAATTCATAATCTCCAGGAATTTTTATACCGCCGAATACTCCCACTATATGATCCATAAGTGGAATTAATACTATATCTCCTTGGTGCAAGAAAGGGTTATTGATATCACTCCCAGTAGAACCAAACTCCAAAAGATCAACCTTCAGGCTGTCATCGTTGCGCAGGATCGTTAGATTTCTTCTTGATAGTTCTGGGTAATTCAGTTCTTCATCGTTGATATCATCTTCATTATCATTCTCATCTTTTTCTTCATCTTGTTCAGTTTCTTGTGCTTCAATGTCATCCAGTTCTAATTCTGACATTATTTCCTGGTATAGATCTGAAACCCGGGAAACGGGCGTAACAGTATAAAGTCCTGGTTGCTGCAAATGTCCGATGACCTTTATTTTAAATTCGCGTATCTCTGATAAAAGAATATGGATCTTTGCACTTGGGTTAAGTTTTTGAATGGAATCTTCTATTCTTTCTTTTGCTGTAAAAAGATATAAACCATCTAAGTGAACAATTCCCACAGAGGGAATTAATATTTTTCCTGATGGTGAAACAGCAAGGGTATAAGTGAAAATATCTTCACTTGAAATTATGTTAACATTGAACTCATCGCCCGGGCCGACAATATATTTAGTCTCGTCAATTGCTTGGTCGACAATTACTTTCGCTTTAGTTTGGGTTACAGTTGAAAGGCCACTGTTCCCGAGGGTATTGGAACCCTGCTTCAATTGAGCCATACGAAGAGCATTAATATCAAGCGTTTGTGCTTCAGAAAAAGCATAAACGCATATTGCTATGAATATGAATTTATTTTTCACTGATTTGTTGGATTTACTCGCCGAGGTCTCGACAGGAGACAAGGAATTACTGCTGCCCGAACGAATGTTCTATTACTTATATTGCCTTTTTTTGTTAAACTGGGCGCAGTTTATATCGATAGTATTCCTTGTGTGAATAACAAAACTTATTCTAGAAAAGTTATTAATCCAAATTATTCTTCGCCCGGGCAATTGCCCAAAATATTTTGATTTAGCCATAAGATTAGTAATGAACTATTATTCAAAATAAATTATTCCCATAATTATTGAGAATTGATAATGATATCACTTAGAAAACTGCGGAAAACTGCTAAATCATTCAAAGAAAAATTAGCTTTAAAGCATGATGAAACGAATGTTGATCAAATACTTTTGTTGGATGAAAAAACAAGGGAATTGAAAACAAAATCTAATGATCTAAGGGCAGAACGGAATAGTGCGTCTGAGGCTATAGGAGATGCGAAGAAAGCAGGGCATGATGCTTCTGATGCTATTAAAAAAACAAGAGAGCTAGGTGATCACTTAAAAGAACTGGAACAGACATTGAAAGAAGTTGAATACCAGTTAAATAGTTTGTTATTCCAAATTCCTAATCTTCCTCATGAAAGTGTTCCCAAGGGATCTGATGAATTGGATAACATTGAGATCAGATCCTGGGGGAAAAAGCCTGTGTTCTCTTTTCATCCTAAAAACCATTTAGATTTGGGAGATGCTTTAGAATTATTTGATTTCCAGCGAGGTGCCAAGATCTCAGGGAGTGGTTTCCCGCTGTATACCGGGCAGGGAGCCAAACTGGAACGTGCTCTCATTAATGGGATGATTCACCACCATGAATATGCATTTGGATTTAAAGAATTATTTCCTCCCGTTTTGGTGAGAAAAGAATCAATGGAGACTACAGGGCAATTACCAAAATTTAAAGAAGATATGTACCATACAGAGATAGATAATCTTTACCTGGTACCAACAGCAGAAGTCCCTGTTACGAATGTACATCGTGATGAAATTATAGATGAATCAGAGCTACCAATTTATTATGTTGCCTATTCTCCCTGTTTTAGGAGAGAGTCTGGTTCCTACGGGAAAGATACCCGAGGTTTATTAAGAGTACATCAATTCAATAAAGTCGAATTAGTGAAATTTACTACGCCCAAATCATCTTATGATGAATTGGAAACCCTAACAGCACAGGCAGAATCTATTTTACAAAAATTGGGTTTGCATTATCGCGTTGTAGAACTTTGTGCCGGTGATTTAAGTTTTGCAGCAGCAAAATGCTATGATCTGGAAATATGGGCACCAGGTGAAGAAAAATGGTTGGAAGTTTCATCCTGCAGTAATTTTGAATCCTTCCAGGCCCGACGAGGAAATATACGGTACAGAAGGTCTGAAGATAGTAAAGTTGAATTTCTGCACACATTAAACGGATCTGGAGTTGCTACNCCAAGATTAATGGTAGCATTAATTGAGACCTATCAAACAGAAAAAGGNACAGTGTTCTTTCCTGATGATGTTGCTGAATTTTTAGGNATTCAGGAGATCTCTTAATTGAGATATTTGTGGGTTCTTTTTAACACNGCNGTTTGGACTACTGTATTAGGATTATCGGGAATACTAGCATCNTTTTTCGAACCCAGGCGGGGGCGAACNTTGGGCCATTGNGCAAATCTTTGGGGAAAANTNATTCTATTTTTTAGTGGTGTAAAATATACCATCAAAGGNTTGGAAAACCTCGATCCGGATGGNTCTTATATTTTTGCTGGAAANCACGCGTCNGGGTTTGATATTCTTTTGGNATTTGCCGGGCTNCCATACTGGGTAGTTTCNGTTTCAAAAATTGAATTGAAATCTATTATTATTCTNGGATGGGTGATGAGCACTGCAGGCCATATTTTTGTGGATAGGGGACGAAGTGATATGGCCTTGAAATCNTTGGAAAAGGCAAAATTNTCTCTAATCAAAATGCCCCGGTCCGTATTATTATTTCCGGAAGGAACCCGTACCCGGGATGGATCTCTGGGGCAGTTTAAACGAGGAGGACTTATGTTATCTGTGGATACAGGGATTCCTATTGTCCCGGTCGCGTTCAAAGGTACGTTTGAGATGTTAGAAAAAGGATCTTGGACAATGAAGAACCATCCAGTTGAAATGCGAGTAGGAAAACCAATTTCGCCGGATTCATATTCTTACGAAACCAGACGGGAGCTTGCTAATGATGTAAAAACTAAAGTGCAGGAACTGCTTTCCAAGGCATAATTAATAAAGGCTTAATATTTCCGTGTTATTATCTAAAGAAGAGATTAAAGAGCAATGCAATGTTTGGAAAAACACGTCCAAATCAATTGTATTTACAAACGGCTGCTTTGATCTGCTGCATAGGGGACACATTGATCTTTTGGAAAAAGCAGCTACCTTTGGAGATATATTAATTGTTGGTTTGAATTCAGATAAATCGGTAAAAATAATTAAAGGCACTGACCGGCCTATTGAATCTGAAAATGTGAGAATTAAACATTTAATTGAACTGGGAATGGTTTTAGCCATTTGTCTTTTTGATAATGACACTCCTTTAGAACTGATCCAGATTATTAAACCTGATGTATTAGTTAAAGGTGGCGACTATCAGCCAAAGGACATCGTTGGCATTAAGGAGATTGTTAAGTGGGGTGGTCGTGCGGAAATAATACCCTTAACACCAGGGTACAGTACCACAATCTCCATAGAAAAAATGAAAAGAGAAGGTCTTGTATAAGGTAATATATAGAGATTATATTCCGTTGCGGAGTTTCATCTAAATCCCTTTGAATAAAACATTTAGAGTCATTATACCATTAGTGTTTTGCGTCAAGGCAGTCCTTGGTGCGGATGCGAAATCCGTCTCAAACGTATTCCCCAACTCCACAGTTTTTACATCTACAAATGATACTACCCTCAATATTGATGAAACACGAAACAGGTTTCCAGAAATCTTAAGAGATGCAAAATTACTCATGTCTGAGGTCATTATTTCTGATTTTAATAAGGATACTCTCGAAGTAGCATTCTTACTCAGTAAAATTTTTGAATTGCTTATGGAAGCAGACCAGATCGGTGAGATGAATTTGGAGGATAAGGAAGAATTTGATCGTTTTAACAGGACTTTCACGGATATGTACACACACAAACTGAATACCGTTCAAAATATAAATGCACCTATTATGGCAGAAAAAATCTGGACAGATATTTCGGAAGCGATTGAAATAGAAATGGGTGAAACAAAATTTACGGTTGTTGAAGACCGGGATGGACACATCCCTTTAGTTAGAACAAAGCAGGTAGATCAATATATTAATTATTTTCAAACGAAAGGACGTAAACAATTTCAAATTTGGCTAAACCGCTACGCAAAATATAGAGGCTTGATCCTGCCTATTCTGGAAGAACATGAAATGCCAGAAGAGTTTATCTATCTTGCTATGATCGAATCAGGACTTAATCCAAAGGCATACAGTAAAGCTAATGCATCTGGGATGTGGCAGTTTATTTATTCAACAGGTAAACAATACGGTTTATCAAGGGATTGGTATAAAGATGAACGCCGTGATCCAGTAAAAGCAACCCATGCAGCCTGTAAATACCTAAAAGATTTGTACACCCTGTTTGATAACTGGTATCTAACACTTGCGGCTTACAATTGCGGAGAAGGACGTGTTTTAAGAGCGTCAAAACTGCACCAGACCTATGATTTCTGGCAGATGCATTCATTGCCGCGAGAAACGCGAAACTATATACCTTACTTTTTATCAGCGGCGATTATTGCGCGAACTCCTCAAGCATACGGTTTTAAGGTTCCCAATGTTGAGCCATTCAGGTATGAAACTATCACCCTTGAAAAGAGTGCTGATATTGCAGTATTAGCCCGAGTTGCTGGATTGAAACCAAATGTTTTAAGGGAATACAATCCAGAACTACGGCAATCTGCGACACCATCAGAAGGCAGTTATATCTTGAAGCTGCCCCCTGGTAAAAAAGATGGATTCCTTGCGGCATGGAACGCAATCCCTGAAGAAGAGCGGTTTGCTCCCCAGTTTGTTGTCCATCGGGTCAGATATGGTGAAAGTTTATGGACCATTTCAAAAAAATACAGTGTATCCATACATGACTTGGCAGCAGTGAATAAGATTAGAAATAGAAATAAGGTCCGGGTTGGTCAAAAATTAAATGTGCCGTTAAAGGGTGGCCGTACTTGGGGTAATGGTGAGAATGGAGGACCACCTGGTCACTCCAAACGAGTTTACAGGGTCAAGCGTGGCGATACTCTTGGCCAGATTGCAGAGGATCATGGAACACGAGCCAGTAAAATACGGCGGTGGAATAACATGAAATATGGCTCTCATTTGATCCATCCAGGACAAAAATTAGTTATCTGGGTGAAGTAAAATTAAAAGTTTATCAGGCGGATTTACGCCGGGAGTAAAAAGATGACAAAACAGAAGATTGTAGATCTTGTAGCAGAAGCTACAGGACTCACAAAAGTGGAAACAGAAACAGTTATGAATGGAGTTATGGGAACCATTATTGAATCCCTTGCAAATAATGAACGGGTGGAACTCCGTGGATTTGGTACGTTTGGAATAAAACACCGCATGCCAAAAAAAGCCCGTAATCCTGGTACAGGAGAGCCTGTGTATCTCCCAGAAAGATATGTTCCTACATTTAAACCTAGTAAACTTATGCGGTCGCGCGTTAATGATTTGATAAATAAATAAAACGGACAATACATGCCAAGCGGTAAAAAAAGAAAAAAGAAAAAGATGAATACGCATAAACGTAAAAAGCGTTTGCGCGCAAATCGTCATAAGAAAAAAGATAAATAATTTATAAATCGGGTCTTTTATCAATTTCCAGACCCTTTTTCAGATTCCATTTGGATGAATAGTTTGATTGATGCCTGAATATCAGAGTTGTTATACCGTATCTAATCTGAACTCCCAGATACGAAATTTACTAGAAGGATCTCTTTCCGATATATGGGTCAAGGGTGAGATTTCAAATTTTCACCATCACCCATCTTCTGGGCATATGTATTTTACTTTAAAAGATGAAAACGGGGAACTGCGCTGTGCCATGTTCCGGGGTAACAATCAATTTTTAAAATTCAAACCAAGCAATGGGATGGAAGTTCGATTATTCGGATCCGTAACTGTTTACGAACAACGGGGCCAGGTTCAATTAAAGGTTTCCCTGATGGAGCCTGCGGGATTAGGAGACCTGTTTAAAGCATTTGATGCGTTGAAAAAAGCTTTATCGGAAGAAGGTCTTTTTNANNCTGTACATAAACANCCCCTTCCAAAATATCCAAAAANAATNGGTGTTGTAACGTCGGGTTCNAGCGCAGCGTTTCANGATATTATCCATGTNTTGAAAAGACGNTCCCCCCATGTTGAAATAATTTTAAAATCTGTATCAGTCCAGGGTGAAAGTTCAGCACTGGACATTGCAGATGGGATAAATGAAATGAATCAANTTNGNCAGGTNGATGTAATTATTCTAGGACGNGGTGGAGGGTCTCTAGAAGACCTATGGTCTTTCAANGAGGAAGCGGTAGCCAGGTCNATTTTTAANTCAGATATTCCAATTATATCTGCTGTTGGACATGAAACGGANTTTACTATTTCAGATTTNGTGGCTGATTTGCGTGCACCGACCCCATCTGCAGCNGCAGAATTAGCCAGTATTCCCACNGAAGATATANACGTTTCCCTTCGAGGANTTCAAGGTNGANTTANCCANTGNACTAGAAAAAANAATTGAAAGNTCATGGGTGAGAATGGATCATCTTGAAACCAGAACTTCGCTCCAGNAACCCCAAAAAATAATTGANNCTCAGTCTGATACTGTATCAAACTANNATCAGCGNATCATACAGGTNATGCAAACTTCCNAGAAAAATTTTGNGAATAAAACTACTGTACTTGAAAAACAATTGATTGGTTTAGGTCCCAGCCAAGTTTTGAACCGAGGCTATTCAATCGCATNTATGGATTCTGGNGAAATTATACGAANTTCAGTTGATATTGANATNGGAGATCCTTTTACTCTTNCAACAGGTAAGGGATCNCTGGGTGCTGAAAAAACTTCNGATCTTTAAAAATCAATAAAACACTTAATTTTTACAATGGNAAAAAAAGAAAAAAATCAAACNTTTGAAGATGCNTTATCCCGCTTGGAAACACTGGTTGAGAAAATGGAGTCTGGNGANGGTACTTTAGAACAGAGCCTTGATTGGTTCGANGAAGGAATGAGTTTGATCAAATCCTGCCGACAGGAATTAGAATNTGCAGAACAAAAAGTNAAGGAATTGATCAANAATACTGAAGGTGGTTATACACTGAAGGATCAGCAGTGAATCATCCCAAATCATTTGGTGTCTGGGGTAATACTGACAAAGAATCCTTTTGGGAAATTTTACCTGATATTCTTGCTTGGTCGGNTAAAAAAGGATTGGATGCCTACCTGACCACCCGGATTCTTAACCATGAAAACGGTTCAACACTTNCATCAAAGAAGATTCGGTCTAAGGATGACATGAGCGTTTTAGATTTTATGTTGGTCCTGGGAGGTGATGGGACATTTCTTTCCCTGGCGCGGGCNATAGAACACCGTAATACACCTATATTGGGGATCCATCTTGGTGACCTTGGTTTTTTAGCAAAAGTAACGCTGAAAGACCTGTTTGTTCGATTAGATCAAGTCGCAAATGGAGATTTTATTGTTGAAAAAAGAATTCTTGTTAAAGCATCCATAAAGAAAAATGGACAAACAATCCACCATGTGGGTTTAAATGATTTTGTCTTAAGCAATGGACAGTCCCACCGGATGCTGAATGCAACCGTAAGCGTGAACGGNCATTTAGTAGGTAATTANCGTTCCGANGGGCTCATTATTGCAACTCCAACTGGGTCTACTGCCTATTCATTGTCTGCCGGTGGGCCTATTGTGACGCCGGAAGTAGATTCATTGATTATTACACCAACTGCTGCCCACACGCTCACTTCGCGCCCTTTAGTGATCCCGGCTGATTCCAAGATTATTCTGGACTTTCCCGATACNAATGATTCNATTTTATTTATTGCNGATGGNCAGGTTCATGAATCNCTGGANCCATCCTGCCAAGTGGAGATTACTAAATCAGATTATGATGTTAAATTGATCGATTTTAAAGACAGCGATTATTTTCAAACCCTTCGAACAAAAATGGGATGGGGGAANAGAGGCGAACATTAATATTTAAAACAAAATTATTTTTATTGTTTATTATTTAAATAATTCAAAGCCATTAAATGGCATATGGGTCCCCTCTACAAAAACAGGTTGATCTGCATAATTATTATTTATTTCTTCTTTAGCGTTGCCACGCAGCAAAATACATTCCCATCCTTCTCGATTCACATAGGTAGACGTAGGAATATACCGTAAAGTTAATCCGATCCGCCATTGATCGGATGCATTAGCATTGGAGCCGTGGATTATAAAGGGGTTGTGGATTGATATATCTCCAGCATTAAGTTCAATGTCNACTGCNTTAGATTCATCAATNTNNTNGGGATGNATNGCNAAATCAAGGACATANTTTTCTGTATCNACTNCCATCATTTCTGANGGATTCAATAATCTTTTGTTTTGNGTNCCAGGGATTACCCNCATACAGGCATTNTCTTTTGTAGACNTTGTTCCAGCCAGCCAAACTGATACCACATCCATGGGTTCCAACGGCCAGTAGGACCCATCCTGGTGCCAGCCCACTGGTTTTCCGTTAAAGGGTTTCTTTGCAATGTAGTGTGCACCAAACAGTGCAATATCCGGACCGATGATCTGTTCAACAAGATCCAAGATTTCCTTTCGTTTTAATAGATGATGTAGGAATGGATCATGAATAAGCAGATGATGATGAAATGCTTCCGGTCGAATATCNGGGTATTTTTCACTCAACCAATGAACATGATTTTCTACCTCATTCGCCAAATTCGGATTAATGACATTGCGAATAATCACAAATCCATCGCTATCATATTTGTTCTTGATATTTGAAGTAATAATTACAAATGGCCTTTAATTCATTAATCGATGCTGACGGAGCATACAATTATCCATTATAACCAGGANGCCTGCATCTTTTGCTTTTTGGGCAGCGTCTTCATGAAATACATGGTCTTGCATCCAAATAGCTTTGGCACCCATGGAAATGNCTGAATCTACGATGGGGAGTACAAACTCGGACCGCCGGAAAATATCCACCACATCCACTTGTTCTGGAATGGATTCCAAGTTAGGATAGCAGGTCATGCCTGCGATTTCTTTATGTCCGGGGTTAACAGGAATAACAGCGTATCCATTGTCTTTCATGTACATGGATACATAATGGCTGGGACGTTCTTTTTTTGGACTAAAACCAACAACTGCAATGGTTTTCATTTTTAATATTTTAGTAATGATATCAATATCATTCATTTTTTAAACATGTTCCAAAGAACATAGCCTGCAATATCGGGGTTTTCCTTTAAACGGCGCACTGAATAATCAAACCAGTCCGGCCCATAGGGTACATATACCCTGACCTTATATCCTTTTTCAAGTAAAGCTTCTAATCTGCCTTCCATCGGTACACCAAATAAGACCTGGAATTCAAACAGGTCTGGCGAAATATTTTCAGTTTCGATCCAATGCAATAATTTGTCAATCAAATCCTGATCGTGGGTCGCATACCCTGAAAAGGCATTCCGCTCAGCCATTGATTTTGCTAGTATCAGAAAATTATTTTTAATGTCCTCGCGATCCTGAAAAGCAACGGAGCTTGATTCTCTATAAATCCCTTTACATATTCGTGAATTAAAATTGCTATCTGCAAGGCGTTCTATATCTTCCTGGCTTCTGAAAAGGTAGGATTGGATAGCAACACCCATATTCTCATAGATTGGTTTACACTGTTCAAAAATTTCAAAGGTCTGGTTAGTAAATGCTGAATTTTCCATATCAATTCTTAGAAAATTACCAAACTCCTGGGCCTTTTCTAAAATTGCTGTCATATTGAATACTGCTTCTGACAGGGAAATATTTAATCCAATATGGGTTGGTTTCACTGAAATAGTGCATTCTAAAGATTCTTCTGCGATCCTCTGATACAGTTGACAATACTGAGCAGTAATATTTCTTGCTTCATCTACATTAGAAACATGTTCACCCAGAATATCAACTGTAGCATCAAACCCGTTATTATTTAATCGATGGACATGGGACAAAGCATCATCCATGGTTACGCCAGCAACATATGGTTTTGCGAATGGCTTAGCGAACCCCTTAGGAAGGTTCGAAATGGTAAAGGTGATGAATGAATTAAAAAATGACATCTAAAAAATTAGATGAAACTTAAATCCACTACCAATGTGTTTTCAATGCATTGAATTGATACAAATACAGCAGTTATTTCAGAAGTTTAAATTGACTCTCCAAAATATGACAGAGTAAATTTCATGTCTGTTTACCCCTTCTTAAACAAAATTTATGTATAGAGATTTCGGTACTATCCTTTTTGCAACTGCCCTAGGTATTATCCTGGTTGCTGTACCATTAATTATTCAATGGTTGATTGCCCCTTCCAATAAAACGAAAGAGAAGTTGGAAACCTATGAGTGTGGAGAAGAATCAGAAGGCTCAGCATGGCTGCAATTCAATATCCGTTTTTACGTTATAGCACTCATTTTCCTTATTTTTGATGTAGAAATTGTTTTCCTTTTTCCCTGGGCAGTTGTCTTTAAGGAAATGGGACTCCTTGCTCTAATAGAAATGGGAATTTTTCTGCTCATTCTTGTTGTGGGTCTGGCATACGTCTGGGTGAAGGCCGACTTAAACTGGGTTAAACGCAAGGTCAGGTATGGTGCGGGACGGTATAAACGAATTGCAATGGAGCCGGAGAAGTAAAATGGGATTATTAGAAAACAGATTTAATGACAATGTGATTGTTGAAAAGCTTGACAAACTCCTCAGTTGGGGTAGGTCGACATCGCCCTGGTTTTTTCAATTCGGTACTGCATGCTGTGCGATCGAGATGATGGCTGCGGCGGCCAGCAGGCACGATTTAATGCGAATTGGAATGATTCCTCGTTCTTCACCAAGACAGGCAGATGTGATGATTGTCGCTGGGACAGTCACAATGAAAATGGCTCTTCGAGTCAAAAAGCTTTACGAGCAAATGGCTGACCCTAAATATGTGGTTGCCATGGGTTCCTGTGCAACCAGTGGTGGCCCTTATTGGCAGCATGGATATCATGTTCTGAAAGGGGTGGATATTGTAATACCTGTTGATGTTTATGTGCCCGGTTGTCCGCCTCGCCCAGAAGCACTCATCGAAGGATTATTGAAGCTTCAAGAACAGATCCTGGGTGAGCGTCCTCTTACTCGAAAAATGGCATGAGCACAGACCAAGATAAACTTATTGCCGAGTTAGTGGAGAAAGGTCTGACCGGTGATATGGAACCGATCAATTCAATTGAAGATCGTGTTCTGAGATCTAAAGCTAAAGCTGCCTTAGCCAAAGCCAAGCGAGCTGCGAAATCCCAAGAAACAGCTGATCCTAAAAAGAAAAAATCAGAAGAAAAATCATCAGATGATACACCATCATCTGTTAATCTAAATGAAAAAATTGGGAAAATGGTCAAAGAGAAATTCCCCGGTTCCCTGGCAAATGAAAATACTGAAACCTATATACAACTCAAACCGGATCAATGGTTTGAAATTGCGACCTGGCTCAAATCTGAGCCATCCCTATACTTCGATTCACTCCAATGCCAAACTGGGATAGATGTAGGAGATAATACCCTGGAAGCCCGGTATAATTTTCATTCCATGAAGCATAACCACTACACCGAGATCAGAATTGCTGTACCACGACAGGAAGCAACAATTCCATCGGTTGAGCAAATCTGGAGAATTGCGGACTGGTTCGAACGGGAAACCTATGATATGCTGGGAATAGAATTTTCGGGTCACCGAGACTTGAGGCGGATCCTTCTACCCGATGACTGGGAAGGTTGGCCCTTAAGAAAAGATTATCAGGTCCAGGAAACGTATCATGGTATTGTTGTACCAAAAATAAAGGAAGGATGGGAGTAGTTCACGGCGAAGAAATGGTCCTGAACATTGGGCCACAGCATCCTGCTACCCATGGCGTATTACGGTTGCAGGTCAGAACGGATGGTGAAGTGGTATCGGAGGTTACTCCCTACCTGGGCTATCTGCACCGTTGCTTTGAGAAGCATTGCGAAAATGTCACCTATGAGCAGGTTATACCCTTCACAGACCGTTGTGACTATTTAGCGTCCATGACCAATAATTTCGGTTACGTTGTGGCCATGGAAAATCTCATGGACATTAAGGTCAATGACCGGGTCGAACATATCCGGGTTATCATGGCCGAACTGCAACGTATTGCAAGTCACTTACTTGGATTGGGCGCATTCGGATTGGATATTGGCGCCTTTACACCTTTTTTGCATATGCTCAGGGATAGAGAGCGAATACTTGATCTTTTTGAGATGACCTGTGGAGCACGCCTATTGTATAACTACATGTGGGTGGGCGGGCTCAGCCATGATCTGCCAGTAGGCTTTGTGGAATCTACCTACCGCTTTCTTGATTATTTTGAACCAAAAATAGATGAGTTTGTCAATCTGCTGGCGCACAATAAAATTTTTGTTGAACGCACTGCCGACGTAGGAAGACTGCCGCAAGATGTTGCCATCAGCTACGGTGTCAGTGGACCGAACCTTAGAGCGTCAGGCCAAAAGTGGGATTTACGCAAAGATGATCCCTATTCCATTTATGATAGGTTTGAATTTGATATACCCGTGGGTGAAGGAGGCAAGGGGTCTGTTGGGGATTGTTGGGATCGATTTTATGTCCGTGTCCTNGAAATGAAAGAAAGTATAAAAATATTAAGGCANGCTCTNTCCAGTTTACCAAAAGAAGGAGACGTTTACCAGTCNCTCCCAAAAAAGATTCGNCCACCAATAGGTTCAATTTANAAAAGGACNGAATCTCCNCGTGGAGATCTAGGATATTACATTGAGAGTGATGGCACAAATATTCCCTATAGGTTAAANATGCGGTCTCCNGCATTCACAGCTTTATCCGTTATTGATGAGATTGCAGCAGGNTGGCTTTTGTCTGATGTNCTTGCAATTTTGGGNAGCNTGGATATTGTTNTNGGAGAGATTGATAGATGACGGTAGACTTTATTTTNNATTTNTTGAATCAATTNTTTACCAGTNTAGCNGGGANTGAATNTCTTTTACTGGTTGCNATNCTTCTTCCNTGTGTGGTGTTGTTCGGNTTTATAACCATTTATGCCCTNGTTGTCATTTATACTGAGTTAAAAGTTTCNTCATTTATNCAGGANAANGTTGGTCCCATGGGGCAGGGNGTTGGANTCCATGCAGGNAAATGGGGTCTTTTACAGCCTATCGCNGATGCTCTCAAACTTCTCTCTAAAGAAGATATCATACCGAGCAGTGCANANAGNCCCCTGTTTGTACTTGCNCCNTTCATGATTTTTGTAGGCGCATTNATCAGTTTTGTTGCGCTNCCNTTTGGTGACTCAATCATAATNGCCGATCTGAACATAGGNATTTTTTATATTCTTGGTNTNGGNAGCCTTNCTGTTATTTCACTGATTTTAGCAGGNTGGTCTTCAAATAATAAATGGTCTTTATATGGTGGAATGCGGTCTGCGGCACAGATNGTGAGTTATGAAATCCCGGCTGGNATTTCNTTGATCACNGTAATNATGTTAGCCGGAACGTTAAACATGCANGANATTATCANATANCAGCAGGGAGGGATATTCAACTGGATCNTNTTTGACAATCCATTTATTCCTGTTGCTTTTNTGATCTACTTCNTNAGTGCNCTNGCNGANACCAATAGAACCCCGTTTGACCTGCCAGAATCAGAATCNGAATTGGTGGCAGGATTCGTCACAGAATATTCCGGAATGCGCTACGCNTTTTTTTTCCTGAGTGAATATGCAAATATGTTTGTTGTAAGTGCGGTTGCTGCNACAGGNTTCCTTGGNGGNTGGCAGAGTCCATTCCCCAACGCACTTAATTCANCNGGCTGGGGTGTTTTNTGGATGATGGGTAAAACTTTTTTTCTAATCTTTATTATGATTTGGATTCGNTGGACNGTNCCCAGGCTCAGAGTAGACCAGTTAATGAATGTNTGCTGGAAAGTATTTTTACCGATCGGNCTGGTNAANATTTTTGGTGTTGCNATCTGGACAGTGCTATTTGGNTGATAAACTATGAAAAGATANTTCACTGATATTTGGGNAACATTAACAACAATTCTAGGCGGAATGGGNATCACNCTTGTTCACCTTATCCGGGCAAGGAATGATAATGTNACNCTNCAATACCCNGAAGAGAGGTGGCCACGTCCCGAAAGGAATATAGGATTTGAGCACAGTAATTATAATGTGATACGGTCCCGGTTGCANGTTGATATGGATGATTGTATNGGNTGCCTTAANTGTGAACGTGCCTGTCCNGTTGATTGNATAAAAATAGAGACTGAGAAAGCTCCAANCAGGGGAGAAGATATAAAAGATATNCANCACATAGGNATTACAACGAATGGGACCAGNAAAGCNNTGGTNGTAACNCGATTTGATATCGATATGACNGANTGCTGNTATTGTAACCTGTGCACATACCCGTGTCCGGAAGAGTGTATTTTNATGACAGGNGGNCCNAACGCTAAAAAACATCCTATTGATTATGAATTCTCAGAGCCNGATCGAAGTGATCTTATCTACAGGTTTGCCAAGCCTGGAACTAAGGAAGGCTTAGAAAATGTTTTGAAGGCCCACAAGGCTGAGGACTAAGTAGATATGGCTGAATTGATATTCTGGTTTATAGCTGCTTTTACAATTATCTCTGCTGCATTTGTAGTGTTAAATAACCAATTGATTTATTCAGCTGTAGCGTTGCTTTTTACCCTTTTTGGTGTGGCAGGTTTGTACGTATTTCTTTGGGCTGATTTTATAGCCGGAGTCCAACTTCTGGTATATATTGGTGGAATATTAGTTTTGATTATTTTCGGAATTATGCTAACAAATCGAATTTCTTCCGTTCGTTTATCCCAGACAAATGTTCAGCAGGGCGTAGGTGGTGCAGTAGCGATCTGGCTTTTTATCCTGATTTCTATGGTTGTGTCCAAAACGCCATGGAATCAAATGGATACAATTGAACCTGCAAGCACGGTAGGTGATATAGGAACTTTATTATTAACAAAATACCTGCTTCCCTTTGAAGCAATCTCACTTTTATTGCTTGGCGCTTTGATTGGTGCGGCAGTTTTATCCAGGGAAGAAAATTAATGGATCAGTTAAATAACTATTTGTTTATAGCTGCGATCCTGTTCTCTCTGGGGGTTTTCGGCGTCATGACGCGAAGGAATGGGATTGCTGTTCTTATGGGTGTTGAATTGATCCTTAATGCAGCCAATATAAACTTTATTGCTTTCTCCCGTTTTGGGGGAATGAATTTAGATGGTCATATTTTTGGGCTAATCATTATTGTACTTGCAGCGGCTGAAGCTGCAGTAGCTCTGGCGATTGTAATCAATATCTATAATAATATGAATACCATAAATGTGGATGAAGCATCGGCTCTGAAAGAATAATGGAAAATATTTTTATTAATTATTCATTGTTTATTCTTTTCCTGCCCTTGGCCGCATTTGTGATCCAGATCTTTTTTGGAAAACGTCTTCCACGGCAGGGTGATTGGGTTTCAGTTGGTGCCATTACCATAACCTTAATCTTATCCATTGCCATGTTTGTGGCCATGCTTATGGGCAATGATCCGGCCTTCAAGCAAGAAGCATCATTTACCTGGTTGGACATGGGCTCCTTTTCCATTGAACTTGGATTTCTTGTTGATAATATCACTGTAATCATGTTACTGGTTGTAGCACTCATCTCAACCTGTACCCATATTTTCTCTCTAAAATATTTGGAGGGTGATATTCGCTATTCCCGTTATTTTGCGTATCTGGGATTATTTACTTTTTCCATGAATGGGATCGTCCTGGCGAATAATTTAATTTCCATGTACATGTCTTGGGAATTGGTGGGCGTCAGTTCTTATCTGTTGATCGGCCATTGGTTCGAAAAAGATTCTGCGGCGAACGCGGCTAAAAAAGCATTTCTGACCAATAGGGTTGGTGATATTGGCTTTTTTATTGGCATCATGCTGATCTACACAGCCATAGGTTCCTTTGTATTTGGTGATATTTTTGAAGGTGTTTCCACGGG
>PBCV01000033.1 GCA_002717915.1 Fidelibacterota bacterium
GGCAGACAGGGCTACAACATCCCTGGGAGATGCCTTCCCCTGATTAATCTTTCCAAGGACCCGTTGAATATCCGATGTATGGGATAAAGAGTTTTGAATTGATTTAAGTACCCGAAGATGTTCAGTGAATGCCTCTACCATGTTGAGACGGGAATTCAATTTTCTAAGATCTGTTAATGGATGAAATAGCCACCGTCTCAAAAGCCGGCCTCCGCCGGCAGTGTGTGTACTGTCAATGCAATCCACCAACGTTCCATGGGTCCCCTGGGACGAAAGGGATTGAAATACTTCCAGGTTTTTTATTGTAAACCCGTCCAATCCCATAAAACCATCTTGGATCACAGGTGAGAGTTTTGATACATGATCTAGAGAAGATCCTAAATTTGACTTAATATGATTCATGAGAGCCCCGGCTGCACAAATGCCCGATGACAATTCATCACACCCAAAACCCTTCAGTGATTTCACTCCAAAATGCCCGATCAGTTCTCTATAGGCCGTGTCGTGATCATAAATCCATTCATCAATATGGGTTATAAATGGCTGAAATTCGAGATACCAGTCTGACGTAGAATACACAACACCATTTGCTAGAATGATCTCTTGGGGAAAAAATTTTAATATAGAATTTTTTAACTGGGTGATTTTGCATTCTCCTAGATGGAATTCTCCAGTGGATGAATCCAAAAAAGCAAAACCGGCGTGATCTTTCTGACTGTGGATAGAGCCAATATAACGGTTAGATTTATTGTTTAACGTTTGATCGCTTGTAAGCGTTCCCGGGGTGACGACTTCGATAACATCACGTTTCACAATACCTTTCGCCAGTTTTGGATCTTCAACCTGTTCGCAAATAGCAACACGATGACCTGCTTTGACCAGTTTCGATAAATACGTATCCAAAGCATGGTAGGGGAATCCAGCTAAATCTACATCAGCAGCCTTACCATTAGCACGTTTGGTTAAAACAATACCCAGTATTTTGGATGTAATGATTGCATCTTCTAAAAAGGTTTCATAGAAATCACCCATGCGAAATAAAACGAGCGCATCCTTATACTTAGATTTGATTTCCAGGAATTGTTTCATAACGGGCGTATTAGCCACCACTGTTTTACCCATTCAATGCATCTCCTATGATGCGAATATTTTCTTGTCTTACTGTAAATTGATTCTTGTCTAAATATTCGAGGAGGGGGATTGCTGTCTTACGGGACAGGCCGGTCAAATTTTTAAAATCTGCAACAGTTAAGGTATGATTTGTTTTAAAAAATTCACGGATATCGTGAAGTAATGACTCAAGATTGGTGTGGTGCAAATAGAAATTGCTGCCCAGGCCCTGAACCTTTTCCTGTTCCATAAGTATATGGATAAGATCCCTTACCCGTTTAGGATTATTCCCGCATAGTTCTGTGATTTCCCTGAATAAAATAGGTTCAATTCCAGATTGGTTCATGATTGTTTCTACCCTTGATAACTCATCCAGGTCTTTTTGAGAAAACTCGGGTGTATATCCAGATAGTGCATATCCCCCTTTTTCTTCTTCAAGAATTCCAGCCTTCAGCATTTTTTTCACCATGATTTCAAACCAGGCTTCCGACCACTTTAGAAAAGTCTTGATCGCATCAGCGGTTATAACAGGCCTGAAGGGGTTTTTCGCGTAGGATTGATTAAAAAATATTTGTAATTCATCCTGCGCCTTTTCTTCCCCTTTTTTTGAAAACAGAAATCCTTTACTGGATTTAAATATCTCAAGTTCATCCTGCCATTCATCAATTTGCTCACTGGAATTAAAGAATAACGATTTCCATCTCCCAGTTAAATTAGGCGTTTTCCATTGGTGACTAACCAGATAGCCAAAGCGCTCTTTTGGGTCAACAGGCATTGTACGGGCCAGTTCCCGCATTGCAGACCATGTGCCGCCAGGGTTGGGATCCAGTACAATTCCACCTGCAATGGTTTCCATTGGAGAATAAGACCGAATAACAAACCGGTCATCCATGGCAACAGCGATGGACGATTCAAGGTCCAAAATAAGATTTCCCGAATGTCCTTTTTCCAGTTTTTTTGACCCGCAGGTTGTTACCCTGCCCAGAACTTCAGATGTTCCAAAATGGAACCTCAACCGCTGTTTATTTTTTACGATCCAGTCTGTTGACTGTATCATAGTAAGATGGGCGATGATACGTCTGGTTGGTTGCAAAGAATGGGGTGTACACAATACAGTTCCTCTCTGTAATTCAGATTGCTTTGTATGTGCAAGATTAAGAGCAGCCCTATCCCCTGATTGGACCGTTCTGGCAGAACCGCCGTGGGATTGCAACCCTCTTATTTTCACCCTTGACTGGGAGGGTAGAATTTCGATTTCATCTCCGGGTTTTATTGATCCGTTGAGAACTGTGCCGGTCACCACCGTCCCGAATCCGGTTTTAGTAAAAACACGATCCACATTCATCCGGAAATTTTCTGAGATAAAATTAAACTTTTGATCAACCGCCAATGAAAGAATATCTGATTTTAAGGACTCAACTCCATCGCCCGTCAAATTATTGATCCGGGTTAGGGATAACGAATCGAAACCCCTGTCTTCCAATAATTCCTGAATATCCAATTCGACTAAATCAATCCAATCCGAGTCTTGTACAAGGTCAGTTTTGGTCAGTGCCACCCATCCCCTATTCACGCCAAGAAGGGTTAAGATATCCAGGTGCTCCCTCGTCTGGGGCATCACTCCGTCATCCGCAGCAACCACTAATAATCCGTAATGTATATTTGCAGCCCCTGCTGCCATATTACGGATAAATTTTTCATGCCCAGGAACATCAATCAGTGTAATGGATTCATTGAGATATGCAAAACCAAGATCGATGGTCATTCCCCGTTCTTTTTCTTCCAGTAAACGGTCTGTGTCTGTTCCAGTTAATGCCTTGACCAGCGATGTTTTCCCATGGTCAATATGACCTGCCGTTCCAACCACAACCTGTGGCATCTTACACCTGGTCTATGGCCTTGGCTAATCGATTAATTTGGCCGGGAAGTACCGCTTTTAAATCAATATAAAATGTATGTCCTGACGTATAGCCTACCACGGGAATGGAGCCGCAACGGAACCCTCCAGCCAATTCAGTTATTTTCATCGACTTAGGTTTAAAAGAGAGTGCCATACTTTCTATTTTATCTTCTGGAAGCGATCCACTCCCTGCTTCTACCTCTGATTCAACAAGTTTTATGCCCAGATCCTTAATCTTTTTCCTTTTCTGAAAATCCAAGATCCTCTGTCCGCGGTTTTTTAGAATTCTCCTAGATGTCGTAAGCATACTTAAAGATAAATTATCTTTTGTAAAAGAATCTGACCGGTAAGACCTGAGCGTCTCTTCTAATAAGCCAATTGTGATTTTATCGCAGCGGAGAACACGGTAAAGAGGATTATTCTGCAATGTGTTGACCCATTTCTTTTTACCGATAATTAAACCAGACTGAGGACCACCAATGAGTTTATCTCCTGAAAAGGTGAGCAAATCGGGATTATTTTCCATGATTGTTTTTACCGGTATTTCATCCGCCAGGTTTAACGAGTTCATATCCAGTAAAGCACCGCTTCCCCAATCCACCATAACAGGGATCTTATGTTTTTTACCCAGGGCAACTAATTCGGATATCGGTACAGACCTTGTAAACCCTCTGACAACATAGTTACTGGTGTGCACCCATAGGATCAGTTTCGTTTTGTTAGAAATGGCATTACCATAATCCTTACTATGTGTTCTGTTCGTTGTACCCACCTCTTTAAGGATTGCACCACTTTTTTCTATGATATCCGGGATTCTGAATGAACCGCCGATCTCAACCAATTGCCCCCGGGAGACAATGACCTCACCCCCCTGGGCAATTTCATTAATTGCAAGCATCACAGCGGCTGCATTGTTATTCACTACCAGTGCAGATTCACTTCCGCATAGGGCACTTAAATGATCCCGGATATGGTCCTGTCGGTCGCCTCGCTTTCCTGTTTGCAGATCAAATTCCAGGTTCACATACCCTTCCAAACGGTCGGCTATACCCTTCAAAGCACGACCGTTAAAAGGCGCCCGGCCAAATCCCGTATGTAAAACGATTCCGGTTCCATTGATAATGTTCACCAGCTGGGGAGCAGATTCAATCAAGACCCGGTCTATGATGTATACAAGTAGCTCTTGGGGAGATTTTGAAATTTCCCCTTCTTTAATCTCTCCTCGGATCTTGTCTAATTCCTTATTGATTATAAATTTTAAATAATTATTATGAAGGGATATATCATCTTTTATTTCAAGTAAAACTTGATGAACTGAAGGCAGGTCTTTTAAGGATGTTTTCTTCATAGCCTTATTAAACTTCTAACCACTCAGCTTTTAGTTCAAGCAGTTTGATTCTTCAGGCGATGAAGTAAAATCCATCCTGCCACAACACCCGGCAATAAACTGGCCGCCATTACAGGGAATACCATTTCGATTGCATAGTGTTCTGTAATCCAACCACCCACGGCTGGGGCTGTTCCGCCAATGCCAAAACTTAAGAAAAAGGAGATACCGTAGCCGATTCCACGATGGGAACTGGGTGTCAGATCAGCCAGAAGCGCATTGGAAACAGGCTGATTTAAAAAATAAACAATGCCCAGGGCAATACTTGAGAAGAATAATAACCACCCATCTGTATATCCCATGAACGCCATAAAGGGAATATTTAAAATAATAATGATCCACAATAAATGTGCTCTGTTATACTTATCCCCAAGAATCCCTCCTAACGTCTGCCCTGCTATGCCGCTGAGAAAAACCAGCGTTGTAAAAAATCCCGCCTTCAATGTCTCAGGGAACAATTTAAAAATTCCCTCGTTCTGCATCCCGAAAAGACTTGGCATGTACGTTGTAAATCCACCAAATGAGAATCCCAGTGTAATCGCCATAATATAATAAAGAATAATTGAAGGTTTATCAGCGGTGGTTAAAGATTGAACATCCTGTATGTCCTTTGGCTGATCCTGCTTATGAATGAACAAAAAGGTAATTAAAGCGAGTACACCCTGCAACATAACCCAGATGAGGTATGAGATTTGCCATGATCCAAATTCTGCCGCTAAACCCGCCAATAGGGGCCCTAGTGCTAATCCGGTTGAGCCTGCGATTCCATGGATAGCCAAACCCCTGCTTAAACGAATGAGCTGTCGGGACAAAATTGTGAGACCCGCTGGATGGTAAATACTTGACGAAAGTCCCAAAATTCCCAGCCCTATAGTCATCTGAACTGGGCCACTGGCTAGAACAATCAATAGTCCTCCAATGGCTGAGCCAACCTGGTAAATGAGAAGGAGCGTTTTTCCACCCAATTTTCCTTCAAGAAATCCTGCAGGAATGGCCCCGAGTCCAAACATGAATGCACCTACTGTAGCCATGATACCCAGGGTATCCATGCCCAGACAAAATTCCTCTTGAAATAATAATAACAGTGTGGGAAAAACCATCATTTGAGCATGGACTGCCAAATGTGAAAAGGCAGTTACCGCTAGAATGATATTATTTTCTTTATGCATAATTAAAAAGCCCCTACTGTAAAGGTGTATTTACAGAGGGGCTTTAATATTTACCGGTTTTGTTTTATCGTTTTTCTTCGATCCGTGCAGCCTTGGATCCAGTCACATTTCTCAGGTAGTTCAGTTTTGCTCTGCGAACTTTACCACGGCGTTTTACATCGATAGATGCAATCATAGGTGAGTGCAGAGGAAAAATACGTTCCACGCCAACACCATTCGTAACCTTTCGAACTGTAAATGAAGCATCCAGGCTTTTTCTGCCATGACGAGAGACCACAACACCTTCATAGCGTTGAACCCGTTCCTTATTGCCCTCACGAACCTTTACATCCACAGCGACCGTATCACCCGAATCAAATTCTGGAATATCAGACTTTAAAAATTCTTTTGTTGCTTCCTGAAGCTTATTCATTGTTTTTCTCCGATTCTTTCATTTTAGTATATTTTCCCCAGAGATCCGGTCTTTTATCTTTGGTCCGTCTCTCTCTTTGATCCTGCCTCCAGGATTCAATTTTTTCGTGATGCCCACCAAGCAGTATTTCTGGGACAGGCATTTCTTCAACCATTCGAGGCTGTGTATAATGAGGATGATCCAAAAGGCCTTGCGTAAACGTATCTGACAAGGCAGAATCCAGCGTGTTCAAGGTCCCGGGTACAAGCCGAACAATACTGTCCAGCATGACCATCGCTGGTATTTCTCCACTGGTCATGACAAAATCGCCGATTGAATATTCATTTGTTACATATTTTTCAATCACTCGCTCATCTATTCCTTTGTAATGCCCGCAAATCATAATTATCTTTTTCTGCTGACTCATGTCTTCAGCAGACTTTTGGTCCCAGGTTTTACCCTGGGGCGAAGGATAAACCACTCGAATATCATCAGCACCGCCGACCAAATCTGTTGCTTGGTCCAAGGCTTTAAACAGCGGTTCAGCCATCATCACCATCCCACTTCCACCGCCAAAAGGAGTATCATCGATCTGCCTGTAATTGCCGATTCCAAATTCCCTGAGGTTAACCGTGTGCAATTCAACCGCACGTTTCTCCACGGCCTTTCTAAGCATGCTGTTTTGAATCAAGGTGTCAATAACATCCGGGACCGGTGTTATGACAGCAATCTGTATCAATCCAGCAAACCGTCCATAGGTACAATCATAATAATACCCTGATCGTGATCCACACCTTTAACTACCTCGGGAATGATTGGAATCAAATATTCATCATTTCCGTTTTTAACAACATAAACATCACTGCTGGGAAGCCACATAACATCTTTCAGGATTCCAACTACACTGCCTGAATCCGTTATAACTTCATACCCCAGCAGGTGTTTACTGATCATGATGATCCGGTCATTAATCCCTGCTTCAATAAAAATGGTTTGACCCACTATTTTTTCTGCTTCATTAACCGTGTCAACCCCATGAAACTTAAACCGTCGTTTCTTTCCCATGCCTGAAATAAGTTCTAGACTAACATCTTCAGAATGATCCGGTGAATATCCCAGCATTAGTCTTTTTTCTTCGATGTATTCATCAAAATATCGTGACAGTGGGCGCAACCGTACATCGCCTTGAAATCCAGATGTTGTCGTTATGGTCGCAATGGGATGTAAACGGTTTTTCATTTAGTCAATAACGTCCAGCCTTGCTCGTTTTCCGCCTTCTTTTGCATTAATGGCAAAAACAAGCGTTCGTAATGCGGAAATATTCCGTCCTTGTTTCCCGATCACTTTGCCATAATCACCTTCACCCACTGTTAACTCATAGATAAGCCGTTGCTCCGTTTCAACAACATCAACGTTCACTTCATCCGGTTTGTCAACCAGGAGTTTTATTGCCTGTTCAATGAACTCTAACATAGCGTCCTCCATGTTTCTAACTGACTAATAAATAGGGCTTAATTCTTATTCTTCTTCAGAAGCATCTTCTTCATCAGCAGGAGTATCATCCGAATCTTCTATTGCAGCCGATGATTCAATATTTTCTTCTATCGATTCTTCTTTTTCAGGTTCTTCAGCGGGAGATTCTTCACCTTCTTCTGATGATTCATCAGTGGGTGTTTCTTCCCCCGCAGCATCATCAACCGGCTCTTCATTGACTTCTGCTTCATCAGGGGATTCTTCTTCTTGAGATTCATCTGCCGGTTCTTCTTCTTCAACATCATCTGATGACTCTTCAGAATCTGTCACTTCCTCAGTTTCTTCAGCAGGAGTTTCTTCGCTATCAACTTCTTCGCCAGAATCGTCTGAAGATGATTCTTCATCAGCAGGTTCAGCAACCGGTTCTTCTGCTGGTGCTTCTTCATCAGCAATATCTGATGACTCTTCAGAATCTGTCACTTCATCTGCCTCATCAGTAGGGGTTTCTTCAGGTGTTGCTTCTTCAGCAACTTCTTCCTGTGCATCGTCTTCAGCCGCTTCTTCGGTCGACTCTTCAGCCGGTGTTTCTTTGGGAGCAGCCTCTTCTGCTGGTGCTACATCTACAGCTTCTTCAGCCTGCGCTTCCGCTTCAACGGCGGCGGCTTTTACTTTTTCTTCTGCCTTCTTTTCTTTTCGCTCAGAACGAGCTTTAATCACATCATCCCGGTTCAATTCCCATTTTTTCATCTCTTTATCAATCTGGGCTTCATCCAAACCTTGTTTTATAAGATGCCACCGATGAGCAATTCCCGCACGACGCAGTAGCTTATGTGCAGCTTCAGAAGGTTCAGCTCCCTCTTTGAGCCAATGCAGGATTCTTTCACCTTTTAGATCGTATGAATGATCTGCATCAATTGGATTGTACCAACCCAATTCTTCAATTGCGGCACCATCACGGCGATTTCGTGAATCCATTGCAACCATTCTGTAAAAGGGCCTGTTTCGACGTCCTATACGTTTCAGTCTAATTTTTGTCGCCAATGTATAACTCCTTAATTAAAATCTTCCAAAACTTCCCATTCCAGGAAGTTTCATATGTTTTATTTTTCCCATTTTCTTTATCATTTTTTTCATCTGATAAAATTGATTCAGCAAAGCATTTATTTCCTGAACTGGACGGCCACTTCCTTTTGCAATTCGTGATCGGCGGCTGCCATCGATACTCTCTGGCTTTTGCCTTTCGTCTAGTGTCATGGAATTGATAATCGCTTCAGTCCAACCGACCTGGCGATCATCCATATTCAATTGTTTTAATGCTTTGGAGCTCATGCCCGGCATCATACTCAACACCTGGTTCATGGAACCCATCTGTTTCATCTGCTGTAACTGAATTCTGAAATCATCCAGATCAAAGGTATTCTTTGCGATCTTTTTCTGGAATGCATCTGCTTTTTTTTCATCAAAGACATCTTGGGCTTTTTCCACTAAGGATACTGCATCACCAAATCCCAGAATTCGATCAGCAATCCTTTTTGGATCAAAAACATCAAGGCCATCCATGGTTTCCGATGTACCAACAAACTTGATTGGTATACCCGTAACCTTTCGAATAGAAACNGCGGCACCTCCCCGGNCATCCCCATCCATTTTTGTCAAAATCACACCGCTAAGGGGTAATGCTTCATGAAACGCCTGTGCNGATTTCACAGCGTCTTGCCCCGTCATACCATCTGCAACAAAAAGGATCTCGTCAGGATTCGTCCCATCAGAAATAGCCTGGACTTCGATCATCATTTCGCCATCCACATGAAGCCGCCCAGCCGTATCCAATATTACAACATCATTTTTCAAAGATCGTGCTTCTTCAATGGCCCGCTTGCAAATTGCCAGTGGGTCCTTAATACCCTCTTCGTAGACCGCAACTCCAGCCTGTTTACCTACTGTAANCAATTGCTGGATNGCTGCGGGCCTGTACACATCTGCTGCTGCCAACAGAACCGATTTCCCCGATTGTTTCAACCGCAAGGCCAGTTTCCCGGCAGTAGTTGTTTTTCCCGCGCCCTGAAGCCCTGCAAGTAAAATTACAGCTGGCTGACTTTTCAGGTCTAGGCTTTCGGGTTTGGTTCCGAGGAGCGCCACCAATTCATCGCGAATAATTTTGACAAATTGCTGACCCGGTTTCACAGATTTCAAAACTTTTGTACCCTGAGCTTTTTNTGCCACAGCTGCTACAAAAGATTTGGCAACCTTGAAGTTTACATCCGCGTCTAATAACGCCCTGCGAACTTCCCGAACAGTGTCATTGATATTCCTGTCCGTTATTTTTCCTAAACCACGAACATTTCGGAAAATAGTTTGAAACCGTTCTGTTATGTGTCCAAACATGAGTATCTTACTCGAAAAAAGCCTAGTAAATTAGCTATTCTGCTCTCAAATAGTAACTGTGAAAAGTAAATCCATAAATGGTGCTGAATACTAAAATTTGTAATCCATGGATACACCGATCTGCCTTGGATCACCATAACTCTTCCACAGTTGATCGGGATAGTCTGGCGGGATAAGCCCAAAGTAGAAACCGCGGGTTGTAAACCGTTCATTGAAAGCATTTCTTATCCATATCGTTGTCGTGGTTTTTCCAAATGATTTACCCAATGCCAGGTTTGTTAAAGTATATGGCTCTGCCTTTTTATTATGACTATCGGAATAAAAATACCCACTTTTATAACTGCTCCTTACTGATCCAAATATGCCTGAATCATTGGAATAATTTAGTCTTATTGATCCGGTTATTATTGGCGACATGGCCGCTTCTCGATCACCGCCAGATGTTTCCATACCTTCTGATGCAAAATAGATAAATTTATCCACCCATGTTTTTAAATATCCCAGTGACGCATCCATACTGAGATTCGATGAAACATTAAGCATATTCTCCCATTCGAATCCTTGAATCGTTCCAGATCCGGCATTGCCGGTATAATAAAGAAAACTATTCGGATCACCCTCCACCTGCTGGCTGGATACAGACACTTGCTGATCTTTCCGCTGACCATAAAATACCGATAATTGTGTTCGATATTTATCGGTGGCATGCTTTAATCCGATTTCAAAATTCTGGATAAACTCAGGTTCATAAGGCCGGCTTATATCAGAAAGATAGGGTTGTTGGTTTACACCACCTGATTTATATCCTTGAGATACGGAACCATAAAAACTGGTGTATTCATCTTTTAAATAGTGTAGAGCTGCTCGATACCCTAACATAGAATGATCTATGTTAAAATGGATGGGTGGTAGAAATATTTTTTCCCAATAGTCATTAAATCCTTGGGATGAGCCATCATAGATAATGGAATTATTTTCAAACCGGACATTGGCTTTTAGCTTTAGTGATGATGTTAAATCCAAACCATATTGGGCATATCCAGCTGTGACCTGAAAATCGTAATGACTGATTGCATCTGTTGCTACACCCCCAAATAAATAGCCCTTTGCTTCATCCTGTTCGATCAAATGTTTGAAATATCCACCCAAGATGATGGATCCCATGGACAAACGAATTTCCTGAGAAAGATTCGCCCGATTTCGTTCATTCTTATCATAAAATTCATATGCCCAACCTTCCACGGCTGGATCAAAATCATGGTTGTCATGCCAATAGGAGCTATCAGCCCAATCTCCATCGTAAGCGTGGACCAGATCTGTTTCTGTGAAAGAGGTAATACTGGTAATGCTCAAATTTTCAGATGCTTCGAAATTAGCTCGTAATGAATAGCCATAGGTTCTTTGGCTGTCTTCCCCTTTATCGTTGGAATAGGTTTTGAAATCCGTATTATTGTCCGGTGCCCACGCATCATATCCATTTTCAAGTTTGGTGTAAATGAGCGTAGCTAAAATGGATAATTGATTGTTTGGATCATAACTCAATTTCATCCTGGAAAATGATTCTTCCCTTTTATTGGTATGAGTAACACTTTGAGTCACGTTTTCACGAAATCCATCGCTATAATTGTTAACCCCGCCCAGTCGCAATTTCATATTTTTCATGAATTGGACATTCATGACTGAGCTACCACCATAATGATTATCAGATCCAAAACGTGTTGATGTTCTCATTTCAAAATGGTCCGTTGGATCTGTAGACTTCAAGGAAATGAGCCCTGCCATGGCATTGGGTCCGTAGACTGAAGATTGGGGTCCCTTGAATATCTCAATTTGATCTATATCATACAAAAGGCCAACCATCCCTAACCCACTTAAATCCATGTCATCCAGAACGAAACCAACGGAAAAATTGGGTGGCCCTTCCCCAAAATAATGACTCCGTTCTCCAATACCACGGATCTGGAAGTACCTTGGACGGCTGGTCCCGCCAGCCCAGTTCAGATTTGGAATTTGTTCCGTTAATGATTGAAAATGGTCTGCACCAGTTTCACGAATGTGATCTCCGGTAATAACGGTTACGCTGGATGCCACTTTCTGGAGTGACTCATCGGACAGGCCGGCGCGGACGATAATTTCCTTGGACATAATAACCGCTTCAATCATTGCAACCGACATGTTGGTATGGGCTTTTATTGTTTGAGTTTGATAACCGATATGGGAAAATTCCAATTTGATTCCTCTGGGAACATCCAGTTGAAATTCACCCCTTTCGTTGGTGAACGTCCCTTTCTCGCCCGCAACAACGTTCACGCCCAAAATGGGTTCACCGGATTTTTTATCCGTAACGATCCCGGTGATTTGCGCAATAAGGAATTGAGTAAATAACGTTAGAAAAAAAAAGCGGGTGTTGAGTTTCATAAGATCTCCCTACGCTGGCATTATCCAGATCAGGTCAATGGGTGTGTTCTCAGCCGTTTGATCTGGTCCAATACGGCACCCCTGACAGACAAGAATTTATAAACAAATGCAATCAAATCATGAGTCTTTACATTGTTTTATCCAAATATAAATGACTACTTTTCCAGCCTAGCACAAGGAGAAAAAATGTCCAAACCATTGCCAGAGATCACCCCTAAGGCCATTATTCTAGGAATCCTGTTATCCATGATCCTTGCCGGTGCTAATGCTTATCTGGGTCTTTTCGCCGGGATGACTGTATCGGCTTCCATACCAGCTGCAGTGATATCCATGGGTGTTTTGCGGCTTTTTCGTAATTCAAATATTTTAGAAAACAATATTGTCCAAACGGCTGCTTCTGCCGGTGAATCCCTGGCTGCAGGTGTGATCTTTACCATCCCCGCATTGGTTCTTATGGGGGTCTGGTCTGAATTTGATTATGTCGAAGTGGCTAAGATCGCCGCCATCGGTGGTGTCATTGGTGTCCTGTTTACGGTGCCTTTGCGCCGGGCATTGATTATTCAGGCAAAATTAAAATATCCTGAAGGTGTAGCCACAGCTGCCGTACTTGAAGCAGGAGAAAAGAGTAATCAATCTGCAACAAAAGATGAATCAGGCGGTCTTGTCACCATTGCCATATCCGGTCTTGTTGGAGGCGCCATGAAATTATGCCAACAGGGCTTTGGGATGTGGCATGCTGCTGTTGAAGGATCTGTAGTCATTCGCGGGTCTATTTTTGGACTGGGTACGGATCTGTCACCCGCTCTTATATCGGTTGGATATATTGTGGGCCGCAATATTGGTATCCTTGTGATCGCCGGGGGATTAATCTCCTGGGCAGTTGCAATCCCTATCTATTCGGCTGTCTATGGATTTGAAGGGGAGCCAATGGATGCGGCCTGGACCATATGGAATTCTCAAATACGATACCTTGGTGTCGGTTCAATGGTGGTCGGCGGTATATGGTCACTTATCAAGTTATTCAGACCCCTGGTTGACGGCATAAAAGCCAGTCTTGATGCCCTGAACCAATCAAAACAAGAAAACAATGTTCCCCTGCATGAACAGGATTTCCCAATTAACTATGTTGCCCTGGCCTTGGGCCTGCTTCTAATTCCTGTTTACCTCCTCTATTTTGACATTGTAAACAGTGTTGCTATTGCTTCCCTTTTAACCATTGTCATGATGATCTTTGGATTTCTTTTTTCCGCTGTAGCGGCATACATGGCAGGAATGGTGGGCTCATCCAATAATCCAATCTCAGGTGTAACCATTGCCACGATCCTGTTTTCATCCCTCCTCCTTCTATTACTTCTGGGAGAGAATTCTGATGTAGGTGCCCCAGCTGCAATTATGATCGGTGCTGTGGTTTGCTGTGCTGCTGCCATTGGGGGGGATAATCTGCAGGATCTGAAAACCGGCCATATCGTAGGCGCTACACCCTGGAAACAGCAGGTAATGCAAATCGTTGGAACCCTGAGTGCAGCACTGGTTCTTGGTCTTGTTCTGGATATTCTCCATACTGCCTACATCATTGGGTCCCCTACTCTATCAGCACCTCAGGCAACTTTGATGAAATCTGTAGCAGAGGGTGTTTTTACTGGCAACCTGCCCTGGACCATGGTTGGTTTCGGAGCTATTATTGGAGTAATCATAATTCTGATTGACCTGAGACAGGAACGGATCGGTTCCGAGTTCCGAGTCCCGATCCTGGCCGTTGCCGTGGGGATTTACCTGCCTATTGAGCTTACGGTTCCCATCTTTATCGGTGGTATGATTGCCCATATGAGTGATCTTTCAGGGGCAACAGAAACAATGAAAAAACGGGGACTGCTCATGGCATCGGGTCTTATAACAGGTGAGGCATTAATTGGTATTCTTGTGGCTGTCCCTATTTTTATTACCGGCAGCAAAGACTGGTGGCCTCAATACCCGGGGTTAGGTTTTCTTGGCATTCTGGCATTTTGTGCAGTCCTAGGTTGGTTTTATACATCTGTCACAGATTAATTCTTCCAATTCTTGATTGAATGCGTTATGCAATCCATTTCATTTAAATTATTAAAGCAGCTTCCAAAGGTAGAGCTCCACTGCCACCTGGACGGCAGCCTAAGGACTGAATCGATTATAGATCAAGCTGAAAGAGATGAGATTAAACTTCCTTCACATGAACTTGATACCCTGGATAGGCATCTTAGAATAGGTAAAAACCGGGGGACATTAGAAGAATATATCCAGCGATTTGATATTACCCTAAGCGTAATGCAGACCCCGGAATCCCTTAAACGATTCGCCTATGAACTGATCGAAGATGTGGCCAAAGAAAATGTACGGTACATTGAAGTGCGTTACTCACCCATCCTGCATACACAAAAAGGAATGACGCTGGATACTGCACTTGAATCCGTTCAAAAAGGATTAAAAAAAGGAGAAAAAATATTTGGCGTGAAATCCGGGATTATTGTTTGCGGTATACGTCATATTTCACCTGATGTTTCTCTAAAACTGGCTGATCTTGCTGTCCGTTATAAAAACCGGGGTGTTGTAGGCTTCGACCTGGCTGGAGCAGAAGAGAATTTCCCTGCCAAGGAACACCGGGAAGCGTTTTATATGATCCGAAATAATAATATTAACGCTACCATTCATGCAGGCGAAGCTTTTGGTCCAGCCTCTATCCACCAGGCCATTCACCAATGCGGTGCAAACCGAATCGGTCATGGAACACGGTTAAAAGAAGATAAGGGCCTGATGCATTATGTAAATGATCATCGCATACCGCTGGAAATTTGTCTCACATCCAACTGGCAGACTAGGGGTGTCCGGTCTTTAAAATATCATCCTGCAAAATACTATTATAAACAGGGGATACGTGTTACCCTCAATACGGATAATAGATTAATGTCCAATACAACATTAACCAGGGAATTTATGCTGGCACATGAATTGTTCAATTTTAATCTCCACGATTTCCGGGAAATCACCATCATTGCCATGAAAAGTGCATTTCTGCACCATAATGAACGAAAAAGGATGATACAATCCATTGCGGAAGAATTTGAGCAGAATTTCGGCCTTCATCCTGAATATGTAGATACCAATTCTAAGTTCGGACCTGCGTAACCTTATTTTTTAATAACAGTTATTTTTTCCATGGTTTGGGAACCATCTTTGCCATAGATCGCTAAAAGGTAAACTCCACTGGACACATAATCGCCGGCCTCGTCACGCCCATCCCAGGATAACTGATCTCCATCAATACCGATTCCCTGTGTTGGAATGTGCCGAACTATTTTCCCATCTAAGGTCATGACCATCATTGAAGATTCAAAGATCAATCCATCGACCTTCATAGGTTTACTCGGCGGTATATAAAAGGGGCTGGGGAATACTTTGACACCGCTAAAATCAAGTTTTTCCTGCCCAAAAGGGATACGTAAAATATTGACCCCCTTACTGGTGGCTATGTAAACCAAATTACGTTTTTCGTCAAATGCAATATCCCTTACTTCATCGGAGAGAAGCGGGCTGTTGGATGACCTGAAGCCATTGATATCCGGCCAATACGTTGTATTCTCCAAAAGGACATGGACACCCTGGGTGGGAGAATGTGTCCAAATATTGCCTTGGTGGTCAACATCTATGCCTGCTCCGCGACCGAATGAAATATTTGGGAAATAGGCATATGAATTTTCTCGAATAACGGGATTAGAACCATTGTTAATGTCATAGTAGTTTAACCCTGAAGGAGTTAAATAATATAGCCGGTCATTGAATCCCATCCCTAACGACCAGACCGTTCCCTCATATTTGATAATTTCCCATGTAAAATTAGCAGGGTTGTAGGGCAGGCCCTCATAATACAGCATGGATATACCGCCATTTGGATAAATCCCGAGATTTGCTTCTTCCGCTAAGAATGCAGAGACCCAGGTTCTGTTCCAGGTGTCAAAGGCGATGGAAACAGGCGATTGGCTTATACGAGTTGCTGTCTCAGATGAACCATAGTGTTTCCACTCATCATTGGGAGATCTTACATGAATGGGGTTATTCCCATTAATACAATAGGGATTTGCAACCCACATATTCCCATCCGAATCAAATTCGATATCCAACACCACCTGGTATGGAACAGAATTATTCGAACTGGTATGATAGCTTAAGAATGTTGTATCAATGGTAGAAATGTTGGATGGGTCATCAACGTCCATTACAATGACACCACCGCTCCACCTGGGTGGATTGCCTAGATAAACACGTGAACCACGAATAGCACAATAGAGCAAACCGTCTGGCCCC
>PBCV01000034.1 GCA_002717915.1 Fidelibacterota bacterium
TTGGTTTTGAAGATAAACCACCATCTTGGACAATTTATGGAATGGCAGATGTATATACGGGTCTTTGCACATCCTACGCCATTACCCAGGCTCTTTTCCAACGTGAAAAAACAGGTAAAGGTCAATTTGTAGACAGTGCTATGTTGGATGCCATGATCTCCCTAAATGAAAGAATGGTTATGCTATACACCATAACAGGAGAAGAACCACACCGGGGACGGTTAAAACATTTATATCCCCGGGGTGCATTCAAGTGCAAAAATGGGTATCTTGCCATGAATGTTCCAGATGATTTGGTTTGGTCACGGCTTTGTAAATCCATGGAACGAGAGGATCTAATTGATGATGTTAAAAGCAATACAGGGACTGCTCGAGCTGCTAATGGTGATTTTCTCGGCCCAATAATCGAAGAATGGCTTTCAAAAAAGACCCGGGATGAAGCAGAAAAGATATTGAATAAAAATGGAATTCCTGTTGGCTCAGTTTATACGGCAAAGGATATATTTGAATCTGAACAGGTGAAAGCAAGAAAATCATTGATTGACATTGAAGACCCGGATGTGGGGACATATCAATTTGCCCGGGGTCCTGTCATGCTGTCTGATGCCCCGGAAATAGAAACCAATCCAGCTCCCGATTTAGGACAACATACCCATGAAATTTTATCATCCATACTTGGATACAGTGATGAACAGATTAATGAACTGATTAATTCAAATACCATAGGAATCAAACCCTGATTATGAATAAACAAATTACACTTATCGTTTTATACATTATTTTTTCAACATTAGCTCCCGCAGCCAGTTCCAAACCTGTATTCAGTGAAAAAGGGATGGTGGTTTCAACCAGCAGGCAGGCCTCTGAGGCTGGGATTGAAATTTTAAAAAAAGGCGGGAATGCCATAGATGCAGCGGTTACTGTTGGATTTGCACTTTCTGTCACATCATCCAGTAATGGAAACCTAGGGGGGGGAGGCTTCCTGGTAGCCACCATGATTGATGGAGAATCGTTCACCATTGACCACAGAGAAAAAGCACCAGCAGATGCATACCGTGACCTGTTCCTAGATGATACTGGTTCCGTTGTACCAGGGATGTCTTTGTATTCCCGTGCCGGAAGCGGGGTGCCTGGGACAGTGGATGGATTGATCCAAGCCCTAGAAGATCATGGTTCGGGGAAAATTTCTTTAAGGGAAGTTTTAACACCAGCCATCCGCCTGGCTGAAAAAGGGTTTAACCTTTCTCATTATGAAGCAAGGCGGTTTAACACCTATGAAAGCTTCTTTGGGAGGAACGAAGCTGCAGCAGAAATTTTTATTCGTAAAGATGGTAAGCCCTGGAAAAAAGGAGACAGATTTATCCAAAGGGACTTGGCTAAGACCTTAAAACGGATTGCCAAACATGGAAGTGGTGGTTTTTATTCGGGACCTGTAGCCGAAATGATTGTTGAAGAAATGAAACGTGGTAATGGGCTTATCACCCTTGAAGATCTTGCTAATTATTCATCCATTTATAGAGAGCCTGTAACCGGTGTATATAAAGATTATACAATAGTATCCATGGGTCCACCCAGTTCAGGCGGTGCACTTCTCATTAATATGCTCAATATGCTGGAGCATTATCCCATTGATTCACTAGGTTGGAATTCATCCGATTACGTCCATATCTTAACTGAAGTTGAACGAAGGGCGTATGCAGACCGGGCAGAACATCTGGGTGATCCGGATTTCTGGAATGTGCCTATAACAATGCTCACAGCCAAGGAATATGCAAAAAATCGGATTCGCGATATAAACATGGACACAGCCACTCCAAGCAACCTTATATCAGCTAGTCAGGCCCCTGCTTATGAATCACCCGAAACCACACATTACTCTGTTGTGGATCAATGGGGAAATGCTGTAAGCGTGACAACAACTATCAATTTAGGTTACGGTGGTGGACACCTCGTTAAGGGAGCAGGATTTTTCTTGAATAACGAAATGGATGATTTTTCATCAAAACCCGGTGTTCCCAATGCATTTGGACTGGTGGGTAACAAAGCCAATGCCATTGAACCAGGAAAACGACCTTTATCTTCTATGACACCCACAATTGTTTTAAAGAATGGGAAACCTTTTATAATAATCGGATCACCGGGAGGATCTACAATCATAACGACCACCATGCAGGTGATTCTTAATATAATACACCACAATATGGATATTAAGGAGGGCGTATCTTCACCAAGGTTCCATTCTCAATGGCTTCCGGATGTAATTATGACAGAACCGCGGGGTTTATCCCGGGATGTGATACAAAATTTGGAATTAAAAGGACATACATTGGTCCCCTATAATGGGGGATATATCGGTGAAGCGAATGGTATTCTCATCACCGAAGATGGTTTTTACGGTGGTGGTGATAGTCGCGGGGAAACCTCTGCCGTGGGGTATTAATTCCCTAATATATTATCGACTAAGTTCAAATATATGGAGGGGCCCACCAATAATGCCTGCTCGTCCATGGTAAAATGGGAACAATGGTGGGGTGTTTCAAATAATTTTTGTTTGTTTGGGGCAGATCCCACAAAAAAGAAACACCCGGGAATTTTCTGTAAGTAATAGGAGAAATCTTCTCCACCCATAGACAGGTAGGGCATGCCAGCTTTTTCACCTACAACTTCTTCAGCAGCTTTCAATACCCTTGCAGCAGGTTCAGAGTGATTGATCGTTGGAGGATATCCATCTTCGTAATCGAATAAAATTTCAGCATTATAAGTTTTAGCTACACCATCAATAATATCTGCCATCCGTGTTTTAATCAATGTACGGTTCTCTTCCGTATAGGCACGGGCAGTTCCCGAAAGAGTTACTTCTTCCGCAATAATATTAAAATTATGCCCTCCATTGATCTTTCCAATAGTAACTACGGTACTTTCTAATGGATTTGTATTCCTGCTTACAATAGTTTGAAGTGCCTGGACTAAATGGGAAGCCACAACGATAGAATCTACAGTCCCTTGGGGCGCTGCGCCATGCCCGCCTTTACCTTTGATCTTAATTTTGAACATATCTGCAGCGGCTAAAACGGGTCCATCCTTTACTCCGACTTCGCCAACCGGCTGATAATTCCATACATGGATCCCATAGATCTCATTCACTCCATCCAGACACCCATCCTTGATCATATACCTGGCGCCACCCTGCCCTTCTTCTGCGGGCTGGAATATGAAACGAATCGTTCCTTTATAACTATTCTCTTTTTGAGTTAAAGCTTTAGCTGTTCCAAGCAGCATGGCCATGTGTCCATCATGCCCGCAGGCATGCATCACGCCATCGTGTTTGGACATAAAGTCCAATCCACTGGTCTCCTGAATTGGAAGCGCATCCATGTCAGCTCGGAGACCAATCACGGGTCCATCACCGAATTTCAGATCTGCTGTGACACCAGTTTTCCCTACATTCATTCTTGGTTCAAGTCCCATGGATCGTAACTCATCTCCAATCAAGGCTGAAGTACGATGCTCCTCAAAGCTTAATTCAGGATACTGGTGAAAATCTCTCCGCCAATCGATAATCAAACTCTCAATTTCTTTAATCTCGGTTCGTATATTCATATTAAATCCTTTCAATAATTCCTGACAGCAACTTAAGAAACCGGCCTTTTTCTTTTTCAGCATTATGGAGCACTTCTTGATGCGTTAATGGATGCTCTGAAATTCCTGCTGCAAAATTGGTCAGGGTTGACAGCGTTAATACATTTAGCACCAGGGTGCCGCCCTCTTCAATTTCCGGTAGGGTACTCATGCCCACTGCAGTTCCATTCAATGATTTAAAATACTGGATCTCCGCCGGTGTTTCATACGCTGGCCCCAGCGTCCAGCAATAATTCCCCATTGCAAGATGAATCCCATTATCGGAAGCAACCTTTTTGGCGATTGAAATTAATTCAGAAGAGTGAAATTTACCATCTGAGATCAGGCCTGGGTCTGCAGGGCCATCTTGAAATGTAAAATCCATGTGTCCTTCTATCACCATCAGTGTACCTGGAGTATTTTTTCTTTTTAGACTGCCTGAAGAATTTGTGATAATTAAGTTTTCAATTCCTAATTCTTTAAACACTCGGATTGGAAATATGACCGCTTCCCGAGAATACCCCTCATAGCAGTGGACCCTTCCTTTGGCCACAAGAATTTCTTTTTCTTCCAACATACCTGTTACCAATTCGCCTGAATGTCCCTTAACCGTTGATCTGGGATAGTGGGGAATTTGAGCATAGGGCAACGTACATTGGTCTGTTAATATATCCGTAAATCCTCCAAGCCCGGACCCCAGAATAACTGCTGTTTTTCCATGGAAATCTGAATGCTTAAAGATATACTGTGCTGTCTCTTTTAAATCACTCATTCTACCTTCTCTAGGTGTGTAGCTAGTTGTCCACATCCTGCATCAATGTCCTGCCCCTTGCTCCATCGAACCGTGACCGGAAAAGATGCTTTTTTCAAAGGGTGTAAAAATGCCTTAATTCGTATATCAGGTGGACGACGATACGGCCCACCGATCTCATTATAGGGGATTACATTGAGTTTACAATCAATGGAGTTTAACAACCGGTTGAGCTTTTCAGCGTCTTGTGGATCATCATTAACCCCATCCAATAAAACATATTCAAACGTGACCCTGTTCCGTGAGTGGTAGGCATAGTCTTTGGAAGTCTTAATTAAATCTGAAAATGAATAAACCTTTGTAATGGGCATGGTTTTTAAACGCTGATTCTGGGTGGATCCATTTAAACTTACTGCCAGTTTATAGGGATGTCCTTCATCAGAAAACTGTTTAATTTTGTGCGCCACGCCAGCTGTAGAAATAGTGACCCGCCAGGCACCCATATTGATTCCCCTTGGATGATGGAGAAGATCCGCAGCTGCAATGGAATTTTTATAATTTAAAAAAGGCTCTCCCATACCCATGAAAACTACATTTGTGATCTTTTGATCACTGATTTTTTGGAGCTGAAGAAATTGATCTACTATCTCACCAGCGGTTAGGTTTTTGACAAATCCCATTTTAGCTGTGGCACAAAAATCACAATCCACGGCACACCCGACCTGTGTAGATAAACAAACGGTGGTGCGGTTTCCCTCCTTCATCAAAACAGATTCAATCATTTTCCCTCCAGACACTTCAAAGAGAAATTTTCTTGTTTGCTTGGATAATGATTCTTCCCGGTTCAGCATTTTTAAGGGGTGGGTGGAAACTTTGCTTAACTTTTCCCGTAATGATTTAGAAAGATCGGTCATTTTAGAAAAATCATCAACCTGCTGACGGTAGATCCAGTCAAAAAGTTGTCTTCCCCGAAATGGTTTTTCATCGAGAGATTCTGCAAAAGATTCCAGCTCTGATATAGAATGACCGATCAGTGGTTTGTATTGTGTAGCTACAGCGTCAGACACGAACTGGAATTTCCGAATTCACACATGAATCTCAAATGGGAAACTATTTAATACTCTACACGTTTATTCTTTCTTTTTAGGGCAGGGCTGTTTCGGTAAGTTTTGCCCCATTTTATAAACTCAAAACCAACTTATTTTATGACAGAAACACAAAAGGATCTGGCTGTACTTGAAGAACTTGCAAAGGCCAGGAAATCCTTCTTTAGTGAAGTGGGAAAAGTAGTTATTGGTCAACAAGAAATTCTGGACCACATACTTATTGCGCTTTTAGCCCGCGGACATTCCCTAATAGTTGGAGTCCCTGGATTGGCAAAAACACTGATTATAAAAACACTGTCGGATGTTTTAGATCTTTCCTTTAAACGGATTCAGTTCACACCGGATCTGATGCCCAGCGACATCACCGGTACAGAGCTCATTGATGTGGATCAAAATACAGGACAGAGGTCTTTCCGCTTTTATCAAGGCCCCATTTTTGCCAATATTGTTCTGGCTGATGAGATCAACCGGACACCCCCAAAAACCCAGGCAGCTTTACTTGAAGCCATGCAGGAACATAAAGTAACCGCCGGTGGAAAAACTTATGATCTGGATGAACCTTTCTTTGTACTGGCCACCCAAAATCCCATTGAGCAGGAAGGCACCTATCCCCTGCCCGAAGCACAGCTGGACCGATTCATGTTCAATTTGAATATTGAGTACCCATCTACTGAAGATGAAGTGTCCATCGTTCGTGAAACTACAACACCCGAAATACAATCATTAAATGCTGTAATAACAAAACCTGAAATCGCAACTTACCAGGATCTGGTAAGGCGGGTACCCGTAGCTGACAACGTAGTAGAATACGCAGTAAAACTGGTTGGCGCTACAAGGCCAAATTCATCTACAGCGCCTGAGTTCATTCAACAATCCGTGGATTGGGGTGCCGGCCCCCGTGCATCACAATATCTGGTTCTGGGTGCTAAAGCAAAAGCAATTCTGGATGGCCGTCCATCACCCAACATCAACGATATTCAATCTTTAGCCCTGCCCATTCTGCGGCACCGGGTATTGCCAAATTTCAACGCAGAAGCAGAAGGGTTGAAAGTAGAAGACATCTTGAACCGGCTCTTGGACACCATTGTAGAATAATGACTCCTAAAACGGACAAACGGAAGTACCTGCAGCCTGAAACAGTTGCCATGTTGAATTCCATGGCACTGAGAGCACGGCTCGTTGTGGAAGGCTATATCATTGGTCTGCACCGGAGTCCTTATCATGGCTTTTCTGTGGAATTTGCAGAACATCGTGCCTATGGTTCCGGCGATGAGATTCGTCATATCGATTGGAAGCTCTTTGGAAAAACAGACCGGCTTTATGTAAAACGGTACGAAGAAGAGACCAATCTTCGGGCTCACCTAATTCTGGATACGAGCAGATCCATGCTTTATTCCAGCGGACCTGTATCTAAACTGAATTATGCAAACTCATTGGTGGCAGCCCTATCCTATCTTATGATCAACCAGCAGGATGCGGCTGGCTTGGTACTGTTTTCGGACCAAGTTGACACATTCATTCCGCCAAAATCAAAACCTAGCCATTTAAATGCTATTCTAACTCAACTCGATGATGAAAACGCTGGTAAGGACACCCGTGTTGAACCGGTCCTCCATGAAATGGCGGAACGAATTATAAAACGTGGCCTGGTCGTACTGGTATCTGACCTTCTGGATGAGCCGGAACAGATCATGAACGGACTCAAGCATTTTCGGCATAAGAAACAGGAAGTAATCGTGTTTCATATATTAGACAGGAAGGAATTAGAGTTTGATTTTAATACCCGCACTAAATTCCTGGATATGGAGTCTGGCGAGGAAGTTGTTACAGAGCCCTGGCACATTCGATCCAGTTATACAGATCTTGTATCCGAGCTCCAGAGTTATTACAGGAAGGAATGCCGGGAGCACTTAATCGACTATTTTCCCGTTTTTACAGATCAGAACCTTGATAGAAGTATAACAGAATATTTGAATAAACGTAAAAAACTGGGCTAAAAGAATAAATAAATCCGATAATGACTAATCTAGTACTTTATTAATACCCTTCTGCAACATCCCGTTTATACCGAACCAGTTCGAGATTTTTCTGGTAGGTCTCTTTATTATCAATATCAACAATCATAACAGATTTAATCTTTTTTTCTGCTTTTCGGTACCACCTGGCCGCTTTATTCAGATCCTTATCAAACCCTTCTGAACCATTTAGATAGTTATCGCCTAATCCTTCATAAGACCGGGCCATTCCCAGTGCCGCTTCAAAATCATCTTCATTTAAATAATACGCATCATCAAAGGATGTTTCCGCTGCTTCATAATTCCCCATCTGGTTATGAATCACGCCCAGGTTAAAATATAAATCAGCCTTGACAATTTTATCTTCCTCGTTGGCAATAGCATTTTCAAATACTTCAATGGATTTCTCTTTCTGATCAAGATCATAATACGTCCCGGCCAGTTCCCTGAGCGCTTTACTATTAGAAGGCTCAATCGCGGTTGCTTTTTCATAGTAAGGAAGAATATCTTCTGAGGACATTCCGGCACGTCCTAAAATCTGTCCGGCGCTGAAATTTGTTTCAAAACTATCCGGATTTTTTTCAACACCAGTAAGAACTGCATTTTTGGCGGCCTCTTTATCTCCCTTATCAAAATAACATTTTGCTAATGTGGCGTGAGTATTTGCATCCGATGGATTAATAATGGCTGCATTGGAAAAATGAAGAATCGCTGTTTCCAGGTATTCCGGTTTATTTTCTGGATCCTCCTGGATCTTTTTAAATTGTTCCACTCCAAAATTGAATTCCTTCGCCCAGTAAAAATCTATGTAATTCCCGACGGCTTCTTTGACAGGGATAAATGAACCGCGTACTTCAATAACTTTATCTGGATTAATATCCATCGCCTTATTAAACAGAGTTACCATGTCCTGCCATTTCCCTTTCTCTGCATGGATCTCTACTGCCATAACCACCGGGATTTCAGGATTATCCGGCTCTACTGCCATGGCTTTGGGAAGCCATTCCGCTGCCTTTGTAAATTCTGATTGTTGAATCGCAAGTTTTGCGGTAGTGTATTCCTGGCTCGAACAGGCCACAAAAACTATAGCAATTGTTAGTATACTAGAAAAGAACAGTATTTTTTTATTGAGCATATCTTCCTCTATATAAATATTAATTCAAAGTTTTCTAATTTACTTGAAACCGATTTATGTGTCCAAGAAAATGTATTAAATCAATGGTCTGTTGGATCATGAGCATCGGATTATAGTTTCTTTTAAACGTTCCATAATTTTTATGTCGAATTGTGCACCTGGGTTTTGAATAATCTCTTCTGCTAGAAATACCCCTAATTCCCCCGCGTGACGACAATCATTTCCTTTGGACAGAGATGATAAAAATCCGGCAGCATACATATCGCCTGCACCAGTGGAATCGGTTGCCGATATGGGTTTGGGTGGTATAAAATGTGTCTTCCTGTTTTCAAACACCCATGATCCTTTTTTCCCCAATTTAATTCCTCCGCGGTCTACAATATTCATTAACTGTTTTATGGATGCATCAATATCTTCTGTATCGAATAAAATGGCAAGTTCGGACTGGTTTGTAAATACAATATCCACATCCCGTTTAATCATCTTCAAAAATTCATCCCTGTACCGATTCACCGCAAATGGATCGGCAACATCAAATGCAATTTGGACATTATTTTCATGTGCAATGGTAATTGCTTTTTGAATCGCTGTTTTTTGGGATTCTGTATCCCACATATAACCGGTAAAATAAAAAAATGTTGATTGAGATAATTTTTCCGTATCGATATCATCAGCTGAAAATTCTCGACACATTCCAAGGTGTGTATTCATGGTTCGTTCCCCATCGGGCGTAACCAAAATGATGCTGGAACCTGTAGGGCCCTCACCTTGAACCAGACCGGAAACCGCTCCATATTTTTTCACCTGGTCTATATAAATTTCACCGAATTCATCTTTTCCGATTTTCCCTGCAATAAGAGATGGTGTTCCCAATCCTGCACATGCCAACATGGTATTGGGTGCTGAGCCCCCAGGGAAATATCGTGGTTCTTTGTCTTTGAAATATTGGATAATATCTTCCTGGCGATCTAAATCAACGAGATCCATGATACCTTTGTTTAATTTCAGCGCCTTTAGATCATCGTCCATTGCAGAAATCACTACATCAATAAGTGGGTTTCCAATACCATAAATAATGGGAAATGTGTCTGTCATTTTTTTATTTATAATTTCTTCAGTGCTTTAAAGGGAAGGGGGAAGCAAAACCTACAATATTTTTTTCAATATAGCTCTGATTTTACATATATCTGGGAATACCCCAAATGTGAAAATTATCACACTCATGAATTTAAAATCTTGCCCATCCAAATCGAAAAAAAGTATATTTAGGAACTATGGAGTCAAAAACCTTTGCCATAATCACGGATATCCATTCTAATCTGGCGTCTCTGACTAAAGCTCTCGCTATTATTGATGAGAGAAATGGTGTAGACCAGATAATTTGCCTGGGCGATTGTTTTGCTTTAGGACCAGAACCTGAAAAAACCCTGGAAATGCTGCGAACCATTCAAGACTGTATTTTTATTCGCGGGAATCACGACCGCTATTTACTTGAGAAACTCTGGGAAGATGAATTACCGTCTCTGGAAGGCATGGACCCCTACGACCCTATCTGCCAGACTATAGTTCAAAATGAAAAATGGACTGCCGATTTATTGGGCCAGGAAGGCAGGGAATTTTGCAGCACAATGAAAATTGCTCACCGGGAGATCATTGGTAAAACGCTGGTTGAATTCACCCACGCATGGTATAAGCGGGATGATAAACCGCCTTCAGCAACGGAAGCCCTGCTCTGGCGGGACCATGTCCTGGTATCCAATCCGGGAGTAGAAAAAGTTATTTTTATTCATGGCCATGTCCATGTCCCCCGGCACCAGATTATAGAAAATCTTACCATTCTCTGCCAGGGAGCCACCGGTCTGCCCTTTGACCGGGACCCGCGGGGTTCGGTTGCCTTTTTAACCCTGGACAATAATGAGGTTAAATGGGATGTAGACCGCTACGATTATGACATGGAAATAACTACAGATCAATTAGAAAAACGTAAGCCTCCTTTTTACACAAATTTAAAAAATACAATCAAATTTGCATCGATCCGTAATGACCTTTAGGTCATAATTCCTTTGCGTTCAGTCGTAATTTTAGCGACGGAATATTATATAAAATGTATTACTTCGATCACAGTGCAACCACACCCGTCCAGCCAGCCGTATTGGACTTAATGAATTCATTCCAATCGAATGTGTATGGGAATCCATCCTCAGTCCATTCCCAGGGGCGAAAAGCCCGTTCAATCATCGAAAATGCGCGCAAACAGGTGGCAAAATCCATTCAAGCCAATCCAAACCAGATCATTTTTACCAGTGGCGGAACCGAAGCCAATAATCAAGTATTATGGTCCATGGCACATAATGATAAAAAGCATGTTATCTCAAACGTGATCGAACATCCTGCCGTAATAAAAGTTCTCCAATCCTTAGAACCATTAGGATTGGAACACACGCTAGTACCTGTAAATAAAAATGGGTCTGTTTTGGTTAAAGATGTAGAAAATTCAATTCAGGATGGAACGGGACTCATTTCTGTCATGTTGGGCAATAATGAAATGGGTACAATTCAACCGGTAAAAGAAATTGTGGAAATGGCATCTGCAAAAGGTATTTTGGTCCATACCGACGCGGTCCAGTGTTTGGGGAAAATAAAAGTAGATGTTTCGGAACTTGGTGTGGATTTTTTGAGCCTATCCGCCCACAAATTCTACGGGCCAAAAGGAATCGGAATTCTTTATATCAAGGAGAAGGAAACTTTGTCCTCTTTTATGATTGGGGGTAATCAGGAGGGTGGTCTTCGAGCAGGGACAGAAAATGTAGCCTCCATTGCCGGTATTGGACTTGCTGCCGAATTAATTACAACAGATCTAGATCAACACATCGATCAACTAAATCAATTCGAATCACAGTTTAAGTCCGGTGTAAAGGCATTTTTCCCAAACGCTGTTTTTAATGGGGATCCATCCAACACACTTCCCGGTTTAGTAAGCGTTTCTTTCCCGGGACACCGNTCAGATATTCTTTTGGCNAAATTGGACCAGGCNAACATGGCCGTTTCCAGCGGATCAGCTTGTGGTNCCGGTGATGTGANACCATCCACNGTTTTGTCCGCCATGGGCATAGATGATGATATAAATATATCAACCCTTCGATTTAGCTTCGGTTCTTCCAACACCATAGGGCANGTTGATTCNCTNTTGGCTGAACTTAAATCAATTCTAANAAACGGATGACCCGCATTGCAGTNGGCATGAGCGGCGGTGTGGATAGTGCTGTGGCNGCATCACTGCTTATNGACCAGGGCCATGATGTGGAAGGTCTTTTNATGAAGAATTGGGAAGAAGAATCAGAATATTGCTCTGCTGAACAAGATTACAAAGCTGCGTTGCAAGTCTGTGATGTNCTGGNAATTCCNCTTCGTTCCGTGAATTTTGCAAAGGAATATTGGGATCGGGTATTCCAACATTTTTTNGATGAATACAAAAACGGGCGTACCCCCAACCCTGACATACTATGCAATACAGAGATCAAATTCAAAGAATTCCTCCAATATGCTATGGAATTAGGCGCCGAAAAAATTGCAACAGGGCACTACGTTCGTAATCGGAAAAAAGATGGTGAAACACAGCTATTAAAAGGATTGGACACTGGAAAAGATCAAAGTTATTTCCTCTATGGATTGAATCAATACCAGATTTCCAGTGCGGTCTATCCAATCGGTGAACTTGAAAAACTGGATGTCCGCAGACGCGCANAACAATTAGGATTCGAAAATTATAACAAGAAAGATAGTGTGGGCATCTGCTTTATCGGTGAACGTAATATTAAAGATTTTCTCCAGCAATACATTCCAGAAAAACCAGGTATCATGATCACATCCGATGGAAAAAAAGTAGGTGAACATGATGGGCTCATGTATTATACATTAGGACAACGAAAAGGATTGGGGATTGGCGGAGGGTATAGTGATGATGAAGGCGCCTGGTATGTTTTGAATAAAGATTTGGTAAATAACGAATTGATTGTTGGCCAGGGCCATGATCATTCTGGNNTGTACCAAAAATGTCTTACGGCATCAGCCGTCCATTGGATCTCAGGAACTGCACCGAACCAGGAAAAATTGAATGCGAAGATCCGCTACCGGGCGCAAGATGAAACCTGCCGGATCACCGAGTTGAATAATACCGATATATCCGTTGAATTTGAAGAGCCACGATTCGCCATCGCACCGGGACAATCGGTAGTATTTTATAAAGGCGATGTTTGCCTAGGCGGAGCTGTGATTGACAAGGCGTTTAATTAAAAGGAATCTAAATGCACAAAAGTAGATTAGCAGCATTTGTCATCGACACACATGGAGATGACTTGAATCAAGCCAAACAATTTTGGTCAAAAACTTTAGGCCAAGACTGTAAANAATATGANANCATCAATTTTTCACCCATCAACACGCCGGATGATCAACCCCATATTTGGCTTCATAAAGTGAATCACCCAAGCCGTATCCATTTGGATATTGAGACCGATAATATTGATGCAGAAGTAGGTCGATTAAAAAAACTTGGGGCAACTGTATTTGAAAAAAAAGAAAAATGGGTGGTGATGGAAGCGCCCACAGGTCACCGCTTTTGTGTGGTGAATCCGCAACGGGATGACTTTGATTCATCAGATCAAGTGAATTGTTGGAATTAAAACAATATTTTATTGAAAAAACCAACTCTTCCTATTTTGGAACAATTATACCTGTATTAAATTCAATAATCCATGAGGCGAACTTTAAAACCGATTCTTATTAAATTTCTTTTGGCAGGAGTGGCCTTTGCCCAGTTCCGTATGGATGCTCCTGTCCAATCGTTGCCTACAAACCTGAATGGAGAGTTGGATACACAACCGTCACTTTCTCTTTTTGATCCTGCCCGGTTCGACATAAGTCATGGTTTTACCATGTCCATGATGTCTATGGGAGGACAATCCGTTTCACTGGCCGGGTTTACAAACCGCATTACTTACATGGCCATGGATAATTTAAAGTTGGACGCAAACGTCACTCTGTTCAAAACCCAGATGCCGTTTCAGCAGCAAGGCCCACTTATGAACCAGCTTGATGTCGCTTATGATGCGGGCATTACATACCAGCCTACAAAAAATTCGTTTCTGCAATTCCGGTTTCAGAATATTCCACACCCTCAAAGATACCAAACCCATTCACCCTTCAGCCCAAGGTTCATTAAATAAGTGGCCAGAAAAAAAGCCCGGCGNAAAACTGGAAAGAACACATCTCAAAACCTGACCCTGAANGCTGCCATTAGTATTGTTGGTGTTCTATTATTGGGTTTCATTTATTCCTTCTCTCAAAATACCACTCACACAGGTGTTCCCATTGAGGTTACATTTCCCAAAATTGATGATCAGCCCCGGCTTGCTGTGGATGTCTTTGAAAANAACCCCATTCAAAATATTAAAGTTGAGGTTCTTAATGGCTGCGGTATAAAAGGTATTGCTGCTAAGACAGCAGATTTCCTGCGGCTTCACCAGGTGGATGTTGTTCGTTCAGATAATGCAGACAGGTACGATTATCCCAATACGATTATCATTGGCCGAAATGAAAACTATGAGAGCCTGAAAGTGGTAACTCAATCGTTTGGGATTTCCATGGAAAATGACACCAATATCAAACATGANCCGGACGAATCCCTGGGCGTGGATGTAACTGTGATCCTGGGGAAAGATATTTATTCTTTTACTGAAGTTTTTGATTTTATTTCAAATATTCAATAAATGTCCGAATCCGAACCGGATTTTATTTCTGATCAACCGCTTCTAAAACAGATCCTAGACCTNGCACTTGAAAAAAAAGCAGTCAGGTTAGTTGCTTTAGATGTGAGAGGNCTTTCATCATTGACAGATTTTTTTGTGATCTGTAACGGCGAATCCGAACCGCAGGTTAAAGCAATCACCGATAATATACGAAAAGGCACACCACATAAACCCCGCCACCTGGAAGGGTATGAAAATCAGAATTGGATTCTGATGGATTATTTTGATATTGTAGTTCACGTATTTAAGCGTGAAGCAAGAGANTACTATGGCCTGGAGCGCTTATGGGCCGATGCACCTTTAAAACAGTTCAGCGATGAATCAACTGAAATCACAACTGGCTGAATCCTTATCTTCAGTTTTATTCTCTTTGTCATTCCCAGAGAAAGACTATTCNCTTGCGCCGCCGAAACATCAGGAATTCGGAGACCTTTCTTCCAATATTTCCTTAGTGCTTGCCAAGGATTTGAATAAGAATCCAATGGAAATCGGCAAGGCAATAGCAGATGCATTGCTGATGGATCTGCCCGAGCATATTTCCGATGTTACGGTAACACCGCCGGGATTTATCAATTTCAAGATTTTTGAAACGTTCTATCAATCACAGGTTGAAATTATATTAAATGACACTGATGCCTTTTGCAGAGGGAACCAGGGAGTCGGAAAAACAGCGAATGTGGAATTTGTGAGCGCAAATCCGACGGGTCCTCTCACCGTGGGCCATGGACGTAATGCTGTTCTGGGTGATACGGTATCAAACATACTGGAATGGCAGGGGTTTGACGTTGTTAGGGAATATTATTTTAATGACGCAGGACGGCAGATGCGTATTTTGGGCCAATCGGTTGAGGCGCGTTATTTTGAGATTTTAGGTAAGGTATCTGAATTCCCCGAAGAGGGGTACCAAGGCACTTATATCAGGGAAATTGCCCAGACCATCCTTGATGAAAAAAGGGATGGTCTAGCCCCAGGGGATTCAATATTCAAAGAAAAAGCGGAAGAAGCCATCTTTAATGATATCAAGGAATCGTTACTCAACTTGGGCATCCATTTTGATCAATTCACCAATGAAAAAACATTTTACNAAAATGGTGATATCGAAAGATTCCTAGGTGAGTTGAGAAAAAAGGATCTCGTTTATGAAAAAGAGAATGCCACCTGGTTCAAAACCACAGCTCTGGGTAAGGACAAGGATCGTGTTTATATAAAAAGTACGGGCGAACCCACCTACCGGGTTCCGGATACAGCGTATCATCGTAATAAGATCGATCGCGGCTTTGACCTTATTATAGATGTATTTGGTGCAGACCACGCAGACACGTACCCGGATGTTCTCCTTGCCTTGAATTCATTGGGCTTAAAAACAGACCATGTCAAAGTGCTGCTTTACCAGTTTGTAACTTTACTGCGGGGTGGGGAAAAAGTAAAAATGTCAACGAGGAAAGCAAACTTTGTTACCCTGGATGATCTTGTGGATGAGGTAGGTACCGATGTGGTTCGTTACTTTTTCATCATGCGCAGTATGAATACACATCTAGATTTTGATCTGGACTTGGCGGCGGACCAATCTGATAAGAATCCGGTCTTTTATCTCCAGTATGCCCATGCACGAATCTGCAACATTATTAAACGGGCCGGTGAATCTGACTTTAAAATTGGTGAGTCATTTGATCCTTTCCACCTATCCCATCCAGAAGAATTAAACCTGCTAAAATACATGGTTCGTTTCCCAGAGTTTATGGACCTTGCCTTTGAAAATTTGGAACCCCAGAACATTGCAAATTACCTCCAGGAATTGTCTACACGATTTCACAAATTTTACAGCCAATGCCGAGTTATCACAGACGACTCAGATCTTTCCAAAGCCAGGATGGCATTGGTTAATGCTGTAAAAATTGTTTTGGGAAATGGACTCAAGGTACTTGGTATTTCAGCTCCTGAACGCATGTAATGATTGATTTTATTCAATCCGAGANTCAGTTCTTCATCTTTTGTCTCACAACCTTATTTACCCTGATCAATCCCATTGGAATCGCTCCTCTTCTTCTGGTGATGACGGAGCGATTTTCAAAGCAGGAAAAGATAAACATTGCCAGGAAAGGCTCTTTCACCGCCTTTTTTACTCTTATACTTTTTTCCATCTTAGGGTCTGTTATTTTCAATGTTTTTGGCATTACCATCGAAGCATTTCAGATTATGGGCGGAATACTCTTTTTTCGAAATGGGATAAGAATGTTGGAAGTCAAAGTAGGACGTTCAAGAACGACTCCAGCAGAGCAGGAAGAGTCTCAGGAAAGCGATGACATNGCCATCAGCCCTATTGGAATCCCATTGATTGCTGGGCCTGGAGCCATTACTGCCGCCATGCTATTATCCAGCCAGACGCAACAGTTTTATAGCTATGTTACACTTGGNTTATCTATATTTTTAGTACTATCCCTTGTATACCTGATTTTGAGGAATGGAGATGTTTTAATAAATGTACTGGGAACAANCGGTATGCGGATTATACAACGGTTAATGGGATTAATCCTTTTAGTCATTGCAGTGCAATTTGTTATTAATGGCGCTGTATCTNTAATTACGCCNCTTATANCCCCTTCATTTTAATAAAAGCATCTTTTGTATTCTGGNATCCTGTCCAGCNGTTAACTGGAAAAAATAAATTCCGGTACTGACTTTTTTCCCAAGTTCATTTTTACCATGCCAGGTAAATGTATGTCTTCCGGCCTGAGTTTGATTATAATCAACTGTATTGACGGTTCGTCCCNGCACATCAAAGACTTTTATTTGAACGTTCCTGCTCTCTGGGAGGTCGTACCNGATTGTTGTAACCGGATTGAATGGATTGGGATAATTATTGAAGACAGNAAACTTNTCCGGAAGAATATCCACATTCAAATAAGAAATGCCTTTGCCTAGTTCAATACCCTTATTATCCAAAAACCGATACTGGATTTTTGCAGAAAAGGTATGGGATTCTGTTTCAGGTATGATCAGCGTTAGGGTTGAATCAAACCCCCTGTAATCTGCCAGAGANAANTGTACCAAGTGGTAAAGAGTATCAAGGGACTGGAATAAAAATGCTGTTCCCGTTGGATTTACAACAGNCATCTTTTCAATATCTAAATTTGATTCTCCAATCAATATCTCGGCCATGGATGTGCTTTCAGGTATTTTCAAGGTAACTTTCTTTCCTTGGGCTCTTACATCNAAACCGTTTGTCATTCGTGCANCCATACTTGTGGTATCAAAGGATAAGTTNAANTATTTCCATTGCCACATTTTCGCGAAGGCAGCCAGATCTGTCAGGTTTGCATCACCATCTGGTNCAGGNCGNACATGGGGCGGATCATCAGAAAAAGGACCTAGATCTGTTTCCGGCCAGGCCTGGTTAAAAGCNAGGATGTCCTCCAATGTAATATCATAATCATCATTTAAATCTCCCCAGAGCCTGCTGTAGAAATAAAGTGTATCCGTGAGGGAAAGTGTGTTATAGGCCACTGCACTGTCAATGATAACTTCCAGTGTATCGTAACTTGCCAAGGGATNTGTCCAAATAACATAGATAATGGANTCACCGTATTCATGGGTTGGTAAAAACTCTGTTTCCACACTTGAATTCACCCCAAGNTCATAGCTATAAATNGAACGATNAAATTTTATCTTAATCGTGTCTCCACTCAGAACAGATAGAAACCCTGCTGAATCTGAGATAAAATCGGGTGTTATGCTGTTAACTGATGGGAAAGAATTGTCGAAATATATTCCATCGGTCCTNGCAGTAAATGATTCATTCGTGGCTAGATCCACAGCTTTTATAAAGGTGTAATAGGCCGTATCTCTCACTAGGCTTAACCCGGTAATAGTCATGCTGTCTGTACTATCGGAACGNANCCAGTCCATGATATTNCTGGTNTCAATTCCGGTCCCTATGGCAAGCTCATAATAATCTATTTCGGTATTATCTGTAAAGTTGGACCAAACATAACTGAGTCGAGTTGAATCAATCGCATAATCCAGATCCATGACCCAGTAGCCATCCATGATCGATCCTGTATCTGGGTNCTGAATGTCAATATAGACACCGTTTCCCCAGAGAGTGTCCGATAGATTTCCTACTGAATCTCGGACAAAAACACCACCAAAATACATACCATCGTTCGCTAGACTTAAACTACCCAAACCTGCTAATGGATCATTACCTGAAAGGGTCCAACCTGTGATATCAGCCGTATTTGAATCGGTTCCCAGTGCTATAAAAGCATCTCGAATACCAGAAACGCTGTCACTGTGATTCCAATATAATGTTATGGAATCAGAACTATTATAGTAGTCAATGTCTTGTCCATTCCGGCCCTCAAGTAAATCAAATATAATTGGNGCTGTTAGATCTATATTNACTGAACTGCCATCTGTAGATCCTGAAACGGGATTTTCTGCATTCCCGGCAGAGTCTGAAAAAGTAATTGAAAATGGAAGAAGACCCTCAGGGTCATTCTCATTAATTGACCTTGATGCAATCCAGGTCGAACCTGTNTTTTCAGAACTGGACTGTAGCGTATCTAAAAACATGACAGTTACTGGGGATGAGAGACCTTCACTGCTCATGAAAGCCAGGGATATATTATTTAAAACNGTTGCCCAGTTTGTATCCAACNCATTATCAGAATGAATATTGACATAAGTTAATGATGGAAAGGTTTNATCTATATGAATAATTGTGTTGTCCGAGCTTCCCATCGTCTCATTACCTGCCTTATCACGGGCCAGGGCAGTAAACTCTGCATTTACGTCTTCAAGAAACCCATCTGATTCGGTGATATTAACAGATTTAAAGCCTCCCAGGTCCATACTGTCAATCGGCACAGCATCCCCCAAAGGTGTAAAATCACCGGAATCAAACCGTACTTGGGGCTGGTACACNCCGCCTATTAATGTTTCATCATTTTCAGGAACGGGTATTTTCAAAACAACTGTATCATTGGTGGCATTCCAATANCCTGCTACAACCGTACCGCCTGAAACGTATACCGTATCTATCTCAAAATCTGCAGGNGGTGTCATATCAAATAAGATACTGGAACCATCNGTTGTTGTTTCAACCGTGTCTCCCACATTCCCCACTAGATCAGAAAATCCAATTTCAAANGNGATATACCCTTCATCTTCCGTNCCGTCNAGNGTACGCCAAGAGCGAGTAGTGTCTCCNGTTTCAAATGTTGTATCGGCTGTNAATCCTGCNATNGTCACAACCTGTGTNAANAGAGATTCATTAGAAATAAAATCTAAAATTAACCTATCCCCTACAACCGCTAATTCAGGATTTACTTCATTGGTAGAATAAAAAGAAACCAAGTCTAAATAAGGCAGTATACCATCAAACCGAATCCAACTTCCATCTGTGGTTGTATCAACAGCGTTTAGACTATCAACCAAGTTCCCTGCGGTATCACTGAAGGAAATGTTAAAAAACACTGTTGTATCTATATCCATATCTGATTCCTGAAAAATATAGGTCGCGACCCAGTCTTGATTATTTCCGGTATGGAGGGCATTGCTGTTAAAAATCTGAACTACGATTGAATCCAAACCTTCAGATGCTGTAAATGTTAATGTATCTGTATCTCCCGCTTTAGCAAGACTGTCTGCTATCGTATTATTCGATTTTTGATTTACAGCCATCAAAATGGGTATAGTTTGATCAATATGGAGTATTGTGGCACTTTCAGAACTGGTGGTCATATTCCCAGCTTTATCCCACATCAAGGCCCGGAATGTGGCATTCCCATCTTCAATGAAATCATCTAAATCTTCGAAATATGTAGCTGAAACAGTAACTGATTTATAGCTGTTCAAATCTTCTTCATCAATAAGCACAGTATCCCCAAGAATATCGTACGTATCTCCAAATGATGCTTCAAGCTGAATCCCGCCGCCGTCCACCAGTGTTATATCATCTGCAATTGGAACAATAACAATTAAATATTGATTTGATGAATTCCAGTATCCCGGTACTTCTATACCGCTATTATCGCCACTAGAAACCACGTTGCCCAGGGTAAAATCATCAGGTGGTGTCATATCAAATAAAACAGTACTGCCATTGGTTGTTTCTGATGC
>PBCV01000035.1 GCA_002717915.1 Fidelibacterota bacterium
AACAAAAAACCCCACGAATGTGGGGCTTGATGATAATTAACCATGGTCAATCAATATTTTGTTCTGTGAAATAAACTATTTTTTCTGATTTCTTCCTACAATAACCACACATGATGCAAATATCACGTGATGCATCAATTCTTTCTTCACAATTACCACATATCCTTTCAATATATTTCGGAAATGGTTGTGAATTAAGTATGGGATAACAACATTTATCGCATGTATCATAACTATTACTCATTACATCCCCACAATTACTACATTTCCAATAACCTTCACGTATAACCATATTTAAATCTACCCATCCTTCCGCATACGAAAAACCCCTCTAGTTACCCACAGTCTATATATCTATCACACACAGAACCTTACTATGAGAGTGTTTTTTTATTCAACAAGGTAACCTTATAAGTACACACTCAGCCGTGCAGTGGACTACCCTTGTTATATATTTTATTACACGGAACCAAATTTTAGCCCAAAGCAAAGCCTGATTATTTTTCAGAACAAGCTTAGTGAAGGGTCATAAGGTTTTCGGTTCATTATATGTTACCTGACTTGATGAGACATACATCAACCATTGCTGTAGAAAGAGTAGGTAGTGGTAGTATTCTCACTACCACTATCTATAGGGGTGAGAATTGAGAATTTTCTCACTTATGTTCTAATAGTTCCAGAACGCCATCTTCATCTTTAACCATATTTTTTTCTTTCGCCTTTTTCAAATCTCTGTAAGCTGTTGCCCTCGACATTCCGCACCTTTCAAAAAACTCCTTTTTATCCATCATACCACCCGCATTTTCTAATATCACTAACATCCCATCTCTTTTCTCGAACCAAAGAGTATCAGAATTAAATCTGAGTTTGGTTGGTGAAGGGGTCTCAACGTGTCTCATATCGAAATGGATTTTGGTATTATCATTATCAGAATTAAGCATTATACAAGAATCATATTCAGCTTGAGTAGTGTTTGAGCCGCGACCTCCTCTTTGGACTATTTTCCCAGTGTGATGAACGATAATTACAGAAATTTCAAGTGTCTCAATTAATTGCCTTATCCGGCCGTATAAATTACTCATCGCAGATGCAGAATTTTCTTCAACCGAGTGGAACTTAGAGAGCGGGTCAAAGATTGCTACATCCGCTTTAAATTTATTGATCCTGTCTATTATCTCTTGAAAATCTTCATCATTCGTAATGTCAATAAAACTGGTAAGAGAGAGCATCAAGTTTTCGGAAAATTCTGTATCCAAATCTTTACACATTTTTTTAAATCTATCTCTCATAGGATACCGTCCACCTTCAGCCAAAAAGTATATAATTCTCTTTGGCGAGATGACTTCAAACCCTGAAAATCCAACACCAGAAGCGATTGAAACAGCAATATTTTGTGTTAAAAAGGTTTTCTTATGCTTGGGAGGTCCAATGATAAATAATATGGTGCCATCAAGCAGAATTCCATTATCAATTATAGGATTTGGGGGTTCAGAATTATCGTTAATTAGCTCCGCTAGGGTAGCAGAGTAATAAAATTTATTATTCATTTATTCTCCATATTGATTAAGGTGCGATAATCGCGACAAAAAATATAGAAAGCTGGAGAGTTAGGTCGGAGTGACCAGGGAGTATTTAGGGGGTTAGGGAGTAAATCACTCCGTTATAAGGGAGTATCGTTGGTTTTGCTTTGAATATTTTAATAAGTCTTTTACTCTGAGTCTAGCCTGAAAATAATTGGACATTTTTGAATAGGTGGTTAAACCAGTTCTACGCGCAATTTCTGGATAAGTTAATCCATCCACTCCATCATCGGCACTTTCGTAAAGAACCTGTACAATTTTAGATTGGCTTTCTCTTAATCGAAAAGTGGTATCCCTAATTGAGATTATAGAAAAATCTCGATTAGCAGAAAATATCCCAATTTTATTAGGCATAATAGTTGGGGTATCTGGAAAAGGTAACTGGTTTTCCTCATACCAGTTTACAAAATGATCAAGAGTATTGGATAAATACTCAAGCTGACTCTTTCTTTTCGTGGAATTTGGGTTAGCACTCAGGTAGTCTTTTACTTTTTCAATGAATTGATTAATAGAACTGACTTGCCCATCGTTATGCTCCTTACAAGAATCAGGTGTTCTACCCTCAAGGGGAAGATTATTTAGAGTTAAGGAGTGATTTAAAGGTTCTTTTATATCAAAAGTGATAACACAAATCTGAAAGACTTCTTCCCCATTCTGTTTTAATATATCGAATAATGTGTATTCTCCCAGATACATAATGAATAATTTAAAATTTATTTTAGAATGGGAGCACTCAATATACAAGGAAGGTCACCCCATCAGATTTCACCCCATAGGGGTTCACTTTCGTTGAAATCTAATCGGCTGACAGCCCCTGCTCGTTTCTACTTGTTTTATCAATGCAAGTGATATGCAAGCAGAAATGGCTAATTTTAGCCGTTTATTGGACTAAATAACCGACTGTTTCATTACAGCTATACAAAGTAAAAAAGCCTCATCTCTCGTCAGAGAAACAAGGCTTACATTAGTGTACCGCGGAAAGGGCTCGAACCTTCACACCCAAAGGGCACCAGATCCTAAATCTGGCGTGTCTACCAATTCCACCACCGCGGCATAATTATAGCGTCTTAAATTAAGAATTTATGGTAAATAAAAAGCCCTGGAAAACAGGGCTTTTTATTTATTAGATAATTGAAATCTAACTACTTCATCAAGATCATCTTACGGGTAAAAATCTTATTTCCTGCATGCAATCTATACAGGTAAACACCAGCACCGACCTGATTCCCAGTATGATCATTCCCATTCCATGTGATAAAATGACGGCCTGTACCTTGGGTCTGGTTCACCAGTGTTTTGATATTTCGCCCCATTAAATCATAGATCTCCAAACGAACATCAGATGCCTCCGCCAAATCATAAATAATTCGGGTAGCAGGGTTAAATGGATTTGGGAAATTAGGATGCAATGCAAATTCAGCCGGTAATGCGGCTCCTTCATCTATAGATAATAAACCGCCCGTAAATTGTCCAAACCCGTGGAATATAGATACAAGCGGGTTCGCATTTATATCACCGGATGCAACACCGGGCATGGTCATTATAATAGATGGATTTGTCAGGGTATTATCAAACTGCACATCTAACTGAAGGATGGCTCCTGAACCAACTTCAATCCCGGAAGCAAAATCATATCCAAGAAAATAGTATGATCCATCTTCCAACTCTTCAGAACTGCCATCTATGACACCNTCATCAAAACGATCTAATTGGGTTGCCGCGGTTATGGTCATATCATCAGGCAGATCAACTAAATAGAATTCAAGAATATGAACATCAACCGAGTTTTCAATATGCACTTCCAACGATCCAGTTCCACCAGGCACTAANTCACCGGTAACATTTTGGATNCTGTAAGCAACAGGCGGGGTACCAACATAAACATCTGCATCTATGCCTTCTGTGTGCATGGGCAGATTATTTATATCGGAGATTATTGCCTGATCAATATATAAACTAACATCTGTTCCTTCCGGGACCCCCCCAGCAATGTCAAACATAATATCAGCGATATGTGCAATACCCGGATCGATTGGATTGGTAAATGTATTATCAAACATAAGCAGTTGATAGGTTGTACCAACCACGTTTCCAGAAACTTCCCAGCCGTCAAAATCTATTAAATCACTGGCAGTTACTTCTGAACCTGTCATAAAAGGNGGATCAGCTACAATATCCAACTGAATCCCGTAAACAGGCTGGGTATTGGCTAAAATAAAAGAAGATGTAAACGTTTCGCCCNCAAGTCCATGCCCACCNGTCAGGGTTGCATATTGGGTCTCGATCCCTACATCATAGGTGCCCCCTTCCGCGGTCCAATTTAAATCAACATAGCCTACATCCTGGATNGATGTACCNGTCGTGTANGACAAATTGACNGTCATTTCTTCTTCCGCAACTGGATACAGTACAGCGCGACATACAGCCCCATCACCCGGCCCTAAAGCCGTACCAATGCTGATGCCTGTGATGGCAATGGTTCCATCTCCCTGGTCTGCAATTTCCAATGCCCAGGTTGATGTTCTTTCCGTTGACAGGATATTCAGGCTGTGCAGCACATCCGGATAATCCATGATCTCAAAATAGAAGAGTCCAAGGTCAGATTCATTATTGATATAAAAGTCCAGGGTNTCCATTTGTCCAGACAGGGAAGCACCATCATCCATCCAGAGTTCAACCCATTCAACGGGTGTGGCAGATACGGTATTCGTGGGTGCTGATTCAGAGCCATCCGGGTAAATGGCTGTTACCTGGTAGTAATAGGTTGTACTGTTTACCACATCTTCATCNAGATAAGTGGTTACATCACCNCCAACTTCAGCGATCTCTTCAAAATCCGATACACTGTTTAAAGACCGGTACACTTTATAAGCATCAATATCTACGGGNCTGTTTTCTGCTATGATGGGGTTATCCATATCNACCCTTAATTCATAGGGAATTCCGCCNCCAAATTCAGATATGACATCTTCTTTGGGTGCGGANACTGCCCACTCACCCAGTTCGGTCAATTCATAGTGGACAACCCGCTCAACNTTCCGNGCAGCAAAGGTGANAAAAACATCATCTACGGCCCAGCCTGAACNCCAAACACCGTTNTCGTTGGAATGAAAAGCGATATACAAATTCGGGACACCTGCATGATCCGACAAATCTACNGTTTCCGTAACCCATTCAAACGTGGGACCCAGGACNGCAACTTCAGTGAAATTNNTACCGTCTGTACTCACTTCAANATGGGCAGTNTGGCTGNAGGCACCATCGTAGTAGGATGCAAAGTTTAAGGTTATGGTCTGGGCGCCACTCACATTCAAGGGTGGTGNTATCATATAATCCATGGATCCGTCATCATTGGCCATATCATCATTGGAACACATATACCAGGTGTGGGATGGAACGGTCCAGAAAGCACTTGTGCCATCCTGGGTAATAAACCAGCCCTGGGCAGAATTGGTGGTCAAGGTCCAGTCATCAGGAACCACGCCTTCTTCAAAATCTTCTTCAAAATCTTCGGGGATCGGTCCATAAGGCGGTTCCCAGTTCAAAAGGACCTGTGCATCCATACCATCCTGGGCCTGGAGATTATGAGGCTCTTCAATATAGCCGGGGCTCACAGTGACGGTTCCTGAATCAGCACCGGCAACCCAGTATGTTCCGCCAATATCATCCGTTACAGTAACGTTTTCAAAATTGACACCCACGTTTGAGTTATAGGCATTGTCATGGACAATCATTTCCATATTAACTATGGGACCGGTTCCCGATTCTATATTTTCATTGTCTGCACTATAAATGAGCACCCGGGTAAGGCCGTTCTCCAGTTCATTGAAATCAATTGTAAAACCTTCCGACCGCTCCGTAGTAGAAAATCCAGTGACATCCAGGTAGTTTGGTGTATCATAAAGGTCAAACTGAACTCCTCCCACCAGGCTGGGATTCTGAAGATTAATATCAAGATATACTTCTTCTGAAACATCTCCTGTATCGGATGTGGCACTCAGGATAACCACGTTCCCAATGGTAATTGAGCCATTGACCAGGTCCCCTGAGATCACGGTTCCATCTTCATCGCTCACCGTCAGGTCATAGGCTTCAATGCCAACCAGAGCGGAAAGTACTTCAGAACCATCATAGTGGAGATTCATTACCACGCCATCACCACCTGCAGCTATTCCATTTCCGGTGTTGCTGTAAAATACTATTCTGCCCGAGCCATCATCAAATACGTTATAATCCGCGCTGAAATTATCCGCATCAACCGGGATGGCTCCGGATAGAGTTACAATGGTTGGTACAGCAAGCACGTCAAACTGGAAACCGCCAACCGTGTTGTCTGGGTTGGTTACAGTCACAGGCACTACAATATCTTCCGTATAGGCAAGTACAGCTACATCGCCTATGGAAACAGTAACATTAGAAAATGCTATACTTGTGGGTAACAGAAATATTATCCATACATTAAAATAGTTTCGCATTAACGCCATTTTGTTCTCCGACAATATCAGAATATGAAATATTGAAATTATTAATTAGACAGAACCCCCCTATTATAGCCGAGGAAAAAGCTAATTGTGTTTATATAAAATAACGATTTTCTACCGATAATTCACTCATAAATTAATCTTTGAGGGCTTGGGAGATATCCGCATATAGATCTTCTATGTGTTCGATCCCAATAGATAAACGTATCAGGTCTTCTGTCAGTCCCATGGTTTTTTTCATTTCAGTTGGTACAGAAGCATGGGTCATGCCATAAGGAATGCACACCAGACTTTCCACGCCCCCCAGGCTTTCCGCCAGTGTGAATAATTTAATCCTGGACAGAAATGCATCCCGTTTTTCGATTGAGCTTAATCTGATGGAGATCATACATCCAAAAATGGGATCCCCCTCAGGATTAAGTTGTTGTTTTAAGGCCAGGTCATGCTGATCATGAGTTTCTAACCCGGGATAAATGATGGACACGACCGCAGGATGGGATTGGAGCCTTTGGGCTAGTTCCATGGCATTATCCGATTGCCTCTGCACGCGCAGCCCCATGGTTTTGGTACTTCGAAGCAGGATCCAGCAATCAAAGGGGCTTGGAATTGCACCTCCTGATTTTTGAATGAAATAGAGCCTTTCTGCTAAAGAGGCATCATTAGTGATCAACGCACCAGCAATCAGGTCGCTGTGCCCTCCAATGAATTTCGTTGCACTGTGCATAACAATATCTGCACCTAAGGCCAGTGGTGTTTGCCCGTAAGGACTCATAAATGTGTTATCGACCGCCAGGCTTATTTCATGGGTTTTACACAATTTGGCTGTTTCTTGAATATCGCATAATTCCAAGAGTGGGTTTGTAGGTGTTTCCACAAAGACCCACTTTGTACTGGGCTTGATCGCAGCTTCAATTTGATCCAGGAACCGGGTATCCACAAAATCAAATTCAAAACCATGATTGGACAATACTTCAACAGACATCCGGTAGGTACCCCCATAGACATTTCTACCTATAATAACATGATCCCCGGTGTTCAATGTCTGGAAAAGGGCTGTGGTTGCAGCCATACCGCTGGCAAAGGCAATCCCGAACTGGCCCTCTTCCAGTGCGGCAATATTTTCTTCCAAACGCTGGCGGGTAGGATTGCCTCCTCGGGAGTAGTCAAACCCCTTATTAAGACCCACACCTTCCTGCTGGTACGTGGATGTAAGATGAATCGGTGCCACAACGGCCCCGGTTTCCTTATCAGGCTCATTTCCGGCGTGGATTGCACGGGTTTGGAACCGGGTTTTCTTACTCATTGTCAGACCTGTGTATATCCTTTATTCAAGTAATTCTGGAGTTTTTTAAATTTGATCTGGACCTGTTGCCCATCCGGGCCCTGGACCATAATCTTTTCATTACGGCCACGTTTTTGTTCTACCTGTACCGGCGTTCGGACCTGCTGGGGCTGGTTCCCCTGTTCACCCTGGGGCTGTCCCTGGAAACCCATTCCTGTAGTATCCTGGTGAGATGTTTGAACATTTCTTATAGAAGGTTGCTGTCGTCCCTGGGGTTGTTCCATGCCCTGAAACTGTGTTCTGAATAATCTCTGCACCGTCACGGAATTCATATCGGCCATCATTTCCTGAAACATTTTAAACCCTTCGGATTTGTATTCCAAAAGTGGATTCTTCTGGCCATAGGCCCTGAGATTGATTCCTTCCCTTAATTGATCCATGGCATAAAGATGATCCTTCCATTTATCATCAATGGTCCTGAGCATGACGAACCGCTCAAATCCCCGTATCACATCTTCCGGAAGCAGGGACTCCCTGGCCTTATAGACAGATTTTGCTTCATCTACGAGCCAATCGCAGATCTCTTCAAAGGTCAGGTCCGTCTTAGCCGTATCATTTTGAATCTTTTCTAAAGATGCATCCACCAAAATATGAGATGCGAAACATTGTTTTAAATGATCCCAGTCCCATAGGTCTGGAGTGCCTGCTGCACTCTGCGCATCGGTCTCATCCAGGATAAAATCATCCAGGATCTGAAAAACAGATTCCTGCATATTTTCTCCGGAGAGAGCCTGGTTGCGGATGTCGTAAACCACCTGGCGCTGCTGGTTCATTACATCATCGTATTCCAAAAGATGTTTCCGAATCCCAAAATTCCGTACTTCTACCTTTTTCTGTGCGTTTGATATGGCACGGGTCACCATTCCTGCAGAAATCACTTCCCCTTCTTCAATGCCCATCCGATCCATAATCGCTGCGACACGGTCGGAACTGAATAACCGCATAAGATCATCTTCCAGGGATAAATAAAATCGGGACGAACCTGGATCCCCCTGTCGTCCGCTGCGTCCCCGAAGCTGGAGATCAATCCTCCGCGACTCATGTCGTTCTGTCCCAATAATATGGAGGCCGCCCAATTCCTTGATTCCTTCACCCAATTTAATGTCTGTTCCCCGCCCAGCCATGTTGGTTGCAATGGTCACAGCGCCTCGCTGACCAGCGCGGGCAACCACTTCCGCTTCACTTTTATGCTGTTTTGCATTCAGAACATTATGGGGAATATTTTTCCGTTTTAACATCCTGGCCAAAAGTTCAGACACTTCTACAGAAATGGTACCCACCAGTACAGGCTGTCCCTGGTGGTGGCATTCTGTGATCTCTTCAATGGCTGCATTATATTTTTCCCGCTTGGTCTTATAGACAAGGTCATCCCTGTCATCCCGGGCAATGGGGCGGTGGGTGGGGATCACGGTCACATCCAACCTGTAGATAGAGCCCAGTTCTTCTGCTTCTGTCTCAGCCGTTCCCGTCATTCCCGATAATTTATCATAGAGACGGAAGTAATTCTGGATCGTAATGGTGGCCAGGGTCTGGGTCTCACGCTCGATCCGTACATTTTCTTTTGCTTCCAGTGCTTGGTGAAGGCCATCGGAATACCGCCGTCCAGGCAATACACGGCCGGTAAATTCATCCACGATCATCACCTTGCCATCTTGCATCACATATTCCACATCTTTTTCATACAGCGTGTAAGCCCGCATGAGTTGATTAAAATTATGGATGGTTCCGCTGCGCTCCGCATGAAGCTGGTGGGCTTTTTCCTTTTCCTGCTCTTTTTCAACAGAGTTCAAATCATCCCGCTCATCTATTTCCAGAAGCATTTCTCCCAGGTCCGGAATCACAAATGTTTCCGGGTTGTCCGGTGCCAGCAGAGTTCGTCCTTTTTCTGTGATATCCATAACGTGGCTTTTTTCATCGACGGCGAAGTACAGGGCATCATCCACTTCATGCATTTTCTTATCACGGATATAAATAGACTCGATGTCCTGGGCAAGCTTTAGCATCCCTGTCTCCTGAAAGATCTTCATAACCTGGCGGTGCTTTGGCATTCCTCGCTGGGCCTGAAGCAGTTTCAACCCCGCATTATCTTCATCTTCATCTTCTAAATATTTCTTGGCTTCACGCACTAAGTCCGATACCAGCCCGGTCTGTTTTTTCACTAGCTGCTGGACACCGGGCTTTAGGGTGGTGAATGTTTCATCCACAGGAGCATCCACTGCGCCGGAGATAATCAATGGAGTCCGGGCTTCATCGATCAGAACACTGTCCACCTCATCCACAACGCCAAAAGCATGACCCCGCTGAACCTTATCTTCTTTCTGCAGAGCCATATTATCCCTGAGATAATCAAAGCCAAACTCATTATTGGTGCCATAGGTAATATCACGATTATACATCTCCCGCCGCTGGACATTATCCATGGAATTGAGGATAAATCCCACCGTCATGCCAAGACGCTTATAGACTTCGCCCATCCATTCTGCATCCCTCTGGGCGAGATAATCGTTCACTGTAATCACATGCACCCCCCGTCCAGTAAGTGCATTCAGGTAAATGGGCATGGTGGCTACCAGTGTTTTTCCTTCACCGGTTTTCATTTCTGATACTTTTCCATTGTGCAGTGTAATGGCACCCATTAACTGTTCATCATAAGGAATCATTTCCCAGGAAGTCTCCAAACCCGATACACGCCAGGATGAACCGCACATTCTCCGGCAGGTTTCTTTTACCATGGCAAAGGATTCAACCATAATGAGTCCCAGTGCCCCCTGCTCAGCCTTCAGTATTGCCCCTTCACGTTCCTGCCTGTCCATCCCTTCCGGAAGGGAATCTACTTTTTCTTTTCGGGTGTTGATGACAAAGTCTCTTAATTCCTCTGTTCGGACAACCAGCTCATCATCAGATTTGGACGAAAGGGATTCATACATCTGATTGATCTGACCTATGGTTGGGGCCAGCTTTTTAACCTCACGATCGGATTTTGTGCCGAATAATTTTGAAAGTACCATGTATCCTGTTAAGTCTTTTCCTGCTTCTGGTAGTCCTTATATACCGCATCTAGAATGCCATTTATAAAACCGGGGCTATCATCTGTACTGTATATTTTTGATATTTCCACCATTTCGCTGATGGACACTTTTGGAGGAACCTCATCAATGAAGAAGATCTCGCAGATTCCCATTCTGAGTAAAACCCGATCCACCTGGGCAACCCTGTCAAATTCCCAGTTCTGAAGATGTGTTTTAATCAGTTCGTCTGCCCAATCCACATGGTCCAATACACAATGAAACAGCAATGCGATAAAGTCGGAACTTTTTTTACGTGCCGGGTTTGTATCCACGACCCGCCTTAAGACCAGAGCGGGCTCATCATCAGAGAACTGGTGTGCAAATAAGGCTTCCAATACACCTTCCCGGGCAATTCTACGGGGATGGATGTTAGGTGTTGTCACGTTTCCCCATGACATTTTTCTGCGGTAGATAAACATTTTTTAATTTAGCCACATCTTCCATCCGTTTCTCTGCCACTTTAGATGCTGCTGTATGGGTTGTTACGTCTTCTTCTTCAGAACGCTGAAAGATGGTCATCAGCGTATCGTAGATACCTTCTTCAGCCTGGAGAAAAGCACGTTCACGGTTATATCCTTCAATCTCGTTGGCTACATTGATCAACCCGCCAGCGTTGATGGCGTAATCAGGAGCATAAAGAATCCCTCGGTCTTTAAGCATCTGTGCATGCACATCTTCATTTTTAAGCTGGTTATTGGCAGCTCCTGCTACGATAGAACATTTAAGGTTTGGGATTGTTTCCTCGTTTAATGTTGCACCCAGGGCACAGGGTGCGTAAATGTCAAGATCCGCATCGTAGATGTCATCCATACCAATCACCTGGACACCAAATTCATCTACCACACGTTTTAATGCACTTTCGTCCATATCTGTTACATACAGGTTTGCCCNTTCCCTGCTTAAGTACCTNCAGAGATGGTACCCCACATGCCCGACCCCCTGCACACCAACGTTCAACCCAGACAGTGAATCTTTTCCTAAATGTTTTTTTACAGTTGCTTTCATTCCAGAACAGGTCCCCAGTGCAGTAACAGGGGAAGGATCCCCGCTTCCACCCAGTGCACGTGAAATTCCAGTCACATACCGGGTTTCCATCCGCACCCATTCCATGTCTTTTACACTGGTGCCCACGTCTTCTGCTGTAATATATCTCCCAGCCAGTCCCTGGACAAATCGTCCAAAGGAACGAAATAGGATTTCATTCTTGTCTTTTTTTGAATCCCCGATAATTACGGCCTTCCCCCCACCAAGATTCAACCCCGCAATGGCAGCTTTGTAGCTCATGCCNCGGGATAGGCGAAGCACATCCTTTAGGGCATCCTCTTCCGTTTCATACGCCCACATGCGGCAGCCGCCCAGGGCGGGACCAATGGTTGTATTATGCACAGCGATAATGGCTTTNAGGCCTGTATCCTTATCGTGGCAGAAGACCACTTCTTCATGACCTCTTGAATCCATACTTTCAAAAACAAATGACATCCGAACCCCTCTAAATTTATTTAGCTACAGGGATAATCCACCCAAATGGATCATCCATTTCTTCTCGCTGNATAGCTNTAAGTGTTTCTTTACACTTTTCTGTTACTGATCCCATCTGNCCTTGATTAATCTCAAATACTTTATCNTCGAATGTAATTCTTCCNACAGGAGNNACACTNACTGCTGTTCCNGNGCAAAATACTTCATCCGCTTCTAAAACATCNTTCAGGTAAACATCNGTTTCTTCCACNTGGAGTTNTAANAGGTCNGATGCTATTCTGCAGACAGAATTACGTGTAACACCATCNAAAATGGAACCGCTTAATTTNGGTGTTTTCAATACTCCATCCTTNTAAATAAACAGGTTNGCAGAACCAAGTTCCTCTACCCGNTCCTNANTTCTNGCATCCAGNTAAATNACTTCATCAAANCCNTCCTGNTTTGCCAANGNNAGTGGATAAAGGGATGCTGAATAATTTCCTATGGCTTTTNCATTGCCTATCCCNTTTGGNGCAGCACGATGNAAATGGGTTTCAACCTTCAAATTCAGTGGTCTAACGCCACCCTTGAAATANGAGCCNACNGGAGATANNAATACNATGAATGTATATTCTGANACAGGNCGGACGCCCAGNGCAGGAGCTGTACCCCAGACAATGGGCCGTATATACATACTGCCTCTCCCATANGGGGGGACGTAATCCAGGTTATCACCTANTGTNGNGAGAACTGCTTGTTTAAAAAAATCCNGATNCATTACCGGAATACAGAGTCTTTTGGTCGATAAAGCCATCCTCTCTGCATTTCGATNAATCCTAAATAGAACAATATTNCCTTTTGCNGTATGGAATGCCTTGGTTCCTTCAAACACTCCCTGTCCATAGTTTANCACACCGGCNGCAGGCGACANTTCGATGGTNCCATAGGGTACTAGNGAACCTCCGGTCCATTGCCCATCNTGGGAGCAGNTTGCTTTGAACATNCTCCGTGTTTCAACANCATCAAAGCCCAGTGANTCCCAATCGATNTTTGCTTTTTTCCCNNTCATTTAAGCAAGTCTCTTCCGATCACGAGTCGNTGAATTTCAGATGTGCCTTCATAGATCTCTGTAATCTTGGCATCNCGCATAAGTCGTTCNACTCCATATTCCTGCATGTACCCGTATCCACCATGGATCTGGACACANTCTGTGGCNGATTTCATGGCTGCAGAAGAAGCAAATAATTTTGCCATTGAACTTTCCTTACTGTAGNCCTTNCCCTGGTCTTTTAAATGNNCNGCNTGCCAGACCAGCANTCTCGNAGCATNCACGTCCGTGGCCATGTCAGCCAATTTGTTTTNTATAGAGCCAAACTGTCCGATTGNTTTACCAAACTGTTTACGTTCTTTTGCATAGGCCACTGCTGCATCNAAAGCAGCACGGGANAAACCCAGTGCCTGGGCNGCAATTCCNATACGTCCTCCNCCAAGNGCTTTCATNGCAATGGTAAACCCTTCCCCATCTTTACCAATNATATTTTCTTCAGGAANCCTGCAATTNTCAAAATACAATTCGCATGTATCCGANGCNCGAATCCCCAGTTTATCTTCNTTTTTCCCTGGGGNTANACCTGCTGTNNCTTTTTCAATGACAAAAGCAGAAATGCCTTTTGCTCCCAGCCCTTTTTGAGTCAGGCAAAACAGGATTACAATATCACTATTAATACCGCTGGTTACCCAGTTCTTGGTTCCATTAATAATATAATGATTACCGTCTTTTTCCGCGTAGGTCCTCATATTGCTGGCATCCGAACCCGACTGGGGTTCACTGAGGCTGTACGCCCCCAGTTTTTCACCNGCTGCCAGGGGTTTTAGAAACTGGTGTTTCTGCGCTTCTGTTCCCCAATCCAACAGCACCTGGCAGACCAAGGAATTGTTGACAGACATGATTGTCGATGTGGCCAGTTCAACTGCAGCGATCTCTTCAATGGCAATTACATAGGTCAGGGTATCTAATCCGGAACCGCCCCACTCCTCCGGGACCATCATTCCCATGAAACCCAATTCCCCCATCATCTTGATTTGTTCCTTTGGGAATTCTGCTGTATCATCCCGGGCAATCACACCNGGGAGCAAATGCGTCTCTGCAAAGTCCCTGNCTGTTTGTTGNATGAGTTCCTGCTCTGGAGACAAGGAAAAATCGATCATATTTTTTCCACAATCAANGCCGANGCTTCACCGCCGCCNATACACAATGTGGCCAGCCCAAACTTTGAATTTTTTCGATNCATACCATTCAGCAGGGTAGTAAGGATTCTNGCACCCGATGCTCCAATGGGGTGCCCCAGNGCCACTGCGCCCCCNTATACATTCACTTTTTCATGTGCAATNTTATAATCATCCATNGCTGCCATGGCCACGGCGGAAAATGCTTCGTTTATTTCCCANAGNTCAATATCTCCAGCTGATAAACCNGANNNNTCCAANACCNTCCCAATNGCCTTTCCCGGGGCTGTAGTGAACCATTCNGGTTCATGGGCTGCAGAAGCCTGGGCTACAATGNCCGCCAGAGGTTCGAGATCCAGNTCTTTTGCCTGATCTTCGCTGGTTANGAGTAATNCTGCAGCACCATCGTTTAACTTGGANGCATTCGCAGCTGTAATGGTACCNTCTTTTTCAAAGACAGGNCGGAGANTTGGAATTTTATCAAATTGTGCTTTGCCCGGTTCTTCATCTTCTTNGATTATGACTGGATCACCCTTTCTTTGNGGTACCTCAACAGGAACGATTTCCGATTTAAACACACCTTTCGCCTGGGCATCCTGGGCACGCCTGTACGACTCAATGGCATAGGCATCCTGGGCTTCACGGGAATAGTGTCGATCGGCGGCAAGCATCTCGGCACAGGTCCCCATATGTTTATTGCTGTATACATCCCAGAGGCCATCATGGATCATACTGTCAATCATTGTTCCATGGCCCAACCTCTGTCCGCCCCGTGCGTTTTTTAACAGGTAGGGTGCATTTGACATACTCTCCATACCGCCTGCAAGCACCGTATCAGCATCGCCACATCGAATGGCCTGATCCGCCAGCATCACCGCTTTCAGCCCGGAACCACACATTTTATTAATGGTTAAAGCTTCAACAGAATTGGGACATCCGCTGTTCAGGGCTGCCTGTCGGGCTGGAGCCTGGCCTTGTCCAGCTGTTAAAACATTCCCCAGGATAATTTCATCGATCTGATCAGGCTGGATNCGGGTCTCGCCTAAAATATGTTTAATTGCAACGGCTGCCAGATCTGGAGAAGATATGGAAGATAGATGACCTTGAAATGCGCCGACAGGAGTTCGTTTCGCCGCAACAATAACTGATTTTCGTTGCATTATTTTCCTTTAAAAAGCATGTATACGATAGAATGGAAATTACGGAATATTTCCATTTTGTTCTGGTAATTCGGTGAAAGTGTTTTACAGGACCCGGTTCATTGATCCTTCTGTCCCTGGTCATAGGCCTGAATTATTTTCATAACCAGAGGATGGCGCACTACATCGTTTTGGTCCAGCATTACAAATCCAATCCCCTCTACATCTTTTAATATACCTGCAACCTGAACCAGGCCGGAATCAGAACGTCTCTGAAGATCAATCTGGGTTACATCGCCCGTTATAATAGCCCTGGATCCAATACCTAACCGGGTAAGGAACATTTTCATTTGCATAACAGTTGCATTCTGGGCCTCGTCCAGGATCATGTAGGCACTGTCCAGGGTTCTACCTCTCATATAGGCCAAGGGAACGACTTCAATGGTTTTTCGTTCTAATAACTGGCTTAATTTATTTTCTGCAAAAAGAGTTCGGAGTGAATCGTACAACGGAGCCAGATAGGGATCTACTTTCTCCTTTAAATCGCCAGGTAGGAATCCAAGGCTTTCACCTGCTTCCACGGCCGGCCGGCATAGAATGATCCGGTCTACTTCATGATTTTCCAAAGCGGCAACGGCAAAAGCCACAGCAATAAAGGTCTTTCCTGTCCCTGCCGGGCCAATACTAAACACCACATCATTCTTTTGAACTATGTTTACATAGGCTTTTTGCCCTTCCGTTTTAGGACTGATCGCACCCTTTCTACCGTAATAAATGACATAGTCCGGTGCAGCCTGTCCATTTTTTTTACTTCCATTTTCCGATGTGACCAGTGCAATGAGATTCTGTACATCTCTCACTGTCAGGCTCCCTTTCCCGCTTAAGGTTTCCATCATTTCATGAAGCACTTCATGGGCGTGTCCTACATCAGGTTCTGCACCTTGGATCTTGATTATTTCACCCCGGGCAATAATAGTAGCAGGTATGGCAGATTCGATCAGTTTTATATGGGCATCTGCTACACCCAGCAGAGCTGTAGGCTCCATGGTTTTTAATTCAATCGTCTTTTCCATTGTCCTTCATAACCTGTAATTTCACAGCCCAAAATTTAGGATACAGAACCATTTTATACTTTAAACAAAAATTTATCAATCTATCCCTAATTCTGCCGGGTTTTTTTACCTTAAACTGCGCNGGAACTGATCCGCCCGTNAAAGTCACCGATCAAAATGTGGATTATCTTATTGAACAGGGGNAAACCCTCTGGGAGCAACGCACGGATCCNGTATCTCTTAATAAAGCAGAACATTTTATCCACCTGGCACACCAGCAGCACCCGGAAGATTTTCAACTTTCGGTCCTCTTGGGAAACATTAAGTATACTAAAGCATATTTTNTTGAAACAAACCCTGACACCCAGGATGAATTATTTTTACAGGGAAGTACGATTTGCCGGGATGCCGTGTTGGGTCATCCAGAGTTTAAACCTATGTATGAAAACGCCAGGGGCGACAGTGCAATTAGATTGGTGTCTTCTCTTGCAGACGCACCTAAATCTGTGGTTCCAGGACTGTTTTGGTGGGCAACAAATCTAGTGCGGTATCTGAACAAAAAACCTGTACTAGAACGATTAAACCATCGTGAGCTTTTAGAAGTGATCATGCACCGGGTTCTTTCTCTCGATCCGGGATTTTACTACAGTGGGCCCTATCGATTTTTTGGATCCCTATATACCAGGATTCCTGGTATTGAATTATCTCAATCAGAAACCTATTTTAAACAGGCTCTCTCTGCAAATCCTGAATATCTGGGTAATGCTGTTCTTATGGCAGAATTCTATCATCAGAAAGCAGGGAACCGTGANCAATTCCACCGTATGCTGGAACAGGTATTGAATACCAACCTTACGGACCACCCCGAGCTCATGGCTGAGAATTTCTTTTACCAGGGCCAGGCCCGGATNTTACTTGATAAAGAATCTTCACTCTTTGAATAATCTTTGCCAAAGGATGCTGAGAAAATGGAAACAAAACTAGGTTATTTGTTTTTAGAAACTCTTTTCTATAACTTCAGTTAACCCTAAAAAGGGAGTCTTCTTTTCGAAATGAAAAAACTATGTATCCTATTACTGGCAGGGCTANTATTTGCAACCAATCCCGATGCCCTTACAAAAGCCTCAGCAGCCCTTAAAGCAGGTATGTTCAGGGAAGCGCTCTTACATNTGTCCGTCNCCCAAAAGGAAAATCCAACCAATCCGGATGTTTATCGAATGAAAGCACTGCTCCTCGAAGCACTGGATGAACCAAAAAAAGCCCTGAAAGCCTGGAAAAATTGTCTTGAATATTCCACAGATGAGCACATGAGTCGTGAAGCCAATATTCACATTCAGAGTCTGTCAGAAAAATAATGTGAACAATAGTTTAATTCTTTATTCCTGCCTGGCATTGTCCTGTTGGTCTGGNCNAGCTGTTAGTCCGAACTATAGTTTTGAAAATGTAGCTAACCTGGAAATTGAAAGGACACGAGACCATTCCAGTTTACCTGGGTCAGGAGAAATGGTACAATCAAGTTTAACCCACAATTTTTTAAAATACGGTTTTGATGTCATTGAGCCCGATATCCATAACCCAGTGATCCATATTGGCAATGGTACCCAGGTACTGCGACTCTCCTGTATTATAACAGAATTCACAGATTCAGATGTGATCGTAGTTCCCTATCGCCATGAGGACCGGGGATATACTAAAACAACGCTGAACCAANCATCTGAGGCTGATAAGGAAAATGAAAAGGCAGAATCATCTGCTACATCTTCAACCACAACNCACGCCGGTGCTATAACNCAGGGCAGCCNTATTNAATACACCCAGAGCAGGGTNGGTATTATGCTGAAAATACGGGATAAAAATTCTGGAAGTCTTGTGTGGTCTAATTCGTACTGGTACAGCGGATTGGAACTGCAACGCACCATTGATATCTGTGTGAGAAACGGGATCGTCCAAATTAGAAAATTATTTCAGTAGCACAATGCCAGGGTAAATGAATTGAACTATTAAATGCTGCAAACCGTTATCAAACTCCTGCTCTCGTCCGGAATCATTGTTATTGTTTCAGAGATCGCCAAAAAAAATACCTTTATTGGAGGACTGATCGCATCCATTCCGCTTGTTTCTGTTATGGCCATGGTTTGGCTCTATATTGACACGAAGGATATTGAAAATATAAACGCACTATCCAAAAGCATTTTGTGGATGGTTGTCCCTTCCCTTGCATTGTTTATATCACTTCCAGTTTTATTGAAATCCGGGGTGAATTTTTACATCAGTATGGGAATTTCCATACTGGTTACAATGGGATGCTACTGGCTGACGATTGCAGCGCTGACCAAGTTCGGAATCAAACTATAAAATAGTCTCTACATCTTTCTATACCTGCATAAGTTTCCATTATGAGTGAATCTATCACGACTATCCCTTTTACCTATTTATTGGTAGTATTTATTCCAGTCTCCATCGTCATCGGAATTTTACATGCATGGTCACTGGAGTGGAAAAACACCATTTATGCTGTAGCCCGAATGTTGGCTCAACTTCTGCTCATCGGTTATTTTCTCACTTATATTTTTGAATCTGACATTGCATCCATAACCGTTGGTGTTATGTCTATTATGGTCTTTGCTGCTAGTTGGATCGCTCTTCGAACCATTCCTGATAACCGATGGAATTTTTACCAATTTGCTCTGCTTTCAATTTTGGTCGGCGGCGGATTAACACTGGTCCTGGTGACACAATTCGTTTTGAAATTGAGTCCCTGGTTCATGCCCCGCTACATGATACCCCTGGCGGGAATGATCTTTGCCAGTTCAATGAACGGTGTCAGCCTGG
>PBCV01000036.1 GCA_002717915.1 Fidelibacterota bacterium
ACCAATAGCGTACCATCGGTGGCATTTGTAATGGTTTCATCATTTTCCAAGGTGATACCATCGGTGCTAGTAACACTTAAACTGGTCCCAATTATAGTTGTAAATGTCCCAGCTGCTGGTGTTGTACCGCCAATAATACTATTATTTATAGTACCGCCTGAAACCGTTAGGTCATCGGCAACATATGTATCCGTTACAGCAGTCCCCTGCCATGTTCCTGAAGAAACGGTTCCCACTTCATCAATGGCATCGTCATTTGATGTCGTAATAACTGTACCTGTTACATTTGGCAGAGTAATTGTACGATCAGCTGTAGGATCTACAAGTGACAGTGTGGTTTCATAATCATTAATTGAACTACCTTCCATCACCAAGGGCGATGAACCTTGCAGTGTCCCTAATCTGGTTGCTTCTAGGCCTGTTAAATCGGATCCATCACCGATAAACGCATTCGCTGTTATGGTACCTGTCGTTGTCAGGTTATCATTACCAAAAGAGACCGCGTCTGATCCGGACGCAATGGTACCATCACTCAAGGTAAGATTACCAATAGAAGATCCTGATGCCAGTGTAGCTACTCCAGAACTGAACGTACCAGTGGTAGATAGATTTTCATTTCCAAATGAAATTGTCCCTTCTGAATCTGTGATACTCCCGCTTGCCAGTGTCAGCGTTCCATCAATACTTGCTGCATCTCCTACTGTTAAATCATCCGTAGATGTGAACTGCTCGGCAGAAACAGTGCCAGATGCTGTCACATTACCCGTTACAGTCTGGGCTCCTGATGCTAATGTACCGCTTGTTGTCAAATTCTCATCACCAAAGGATATGGAACCGCTGGAATCCGTGATATTCCCGCTTGCCAGTGTCAACGTTCCATCAATACTTGCTTCATCTGCTATAGTCAAATCATCCGTAGATGTGAGTTGCTCGGCAGAAACAGTGCCAGATGCTGTCACATTACCCGTTACAGTCTGGGCTCCTGATACTAATGTACCGCTTGTTGTCAAATTCTCATCTCCAAAAGAAATTGATCCGCCTGAGTCTGTGATGGAGCCATCCGCTAAGGTCAGGTTCCCTACGGTCGAACCTGTAGTAAGTGTAGCTATCCCGCTACTTAGCGTTCCGGTTGTAGATAAGTTCTCATCTCCAAAAGAAATCGTTCCACTTGAATCTGTGATGGAACCATCCGCTAAGGTCAAATTGCCAATGGTTGAACCTGTTTCCGCACTTAGAGTCCCCGTTGTAGATAGGTTCTCATCTCCAAAAGAAATCGTTCCACTTGAATCTGTGATGGAACCATCTGCTAAGGTCAAATTGCCAATGGTTGAACCTGTTTCCGCACTTAGAGTCCCCGTTGTAGTTAGATTCTCATCTCCAAAAGAAATTGATCCGCCTGAATCTGTGATGGAGCCATCCTCCAGAGTCAAATTGCCAATGATTGAACCTGTTTCCGCACTAAGAGTCCCCGTTGTAGATAGGTTCTCATCTCCAAAGGAAATGGTTCCGCCTGAGTCTGTGATGGAACCATCCGCTAAGGTAAGATTCCCCAACGTGGATCCAGTTCCTGCACTTAGGGTTCCAGTTGTAGATAGATTCTCATCACCGAACGAAATGGCTCCTCCATCGTCCGTAATTGATCCACTGTTTAGGGTCATACTACCAACATAGGCCCGGGATGATGCATTAAGTTCCGTAAAGCTGCCTGTAGTTGGAGAAGTAGAACCAATAGTGGTTCCATCAATTGAGCCGCCATCAAAATCTATATTATCATTATTTTGGGTCGCAATCGTACCCAATCCTAAGGATGCCCTGGCAGTGGAGTCACTTTCTACGGTCCAGTCGGTTCCATCAGATACAATAAAATTCCCGTCACCTTGTTCCAGGCTGGATATGGTTTCAAGATTTTCGTCTGAATCTTGTTTCGTGTCTATATAGGCCTTGATTGATTGTTGTGTTGCAAGGTGTGTTTCCGAATCTGAAACCATGTCATCTTCATCCAGTACAGCACCGCCCGTAAGGGCTGAAGCAACAATTGTTCCAGCTACTATAAGTGTATCCGGCGATAGGGTTATGAGGTCAGTATCATCTTTATGCCCAAGGACTGCTCCATCTATTATGATTGTGCTATCCAGCACAACAGAAGAACCTTCAGCCGGGACTATATTAATTTCGCCATCAGTGGTAATAATATTTATATCGCCATCACCAGCAATAATATCATCCGCTTTAATCGCAGTTGGAATGCCCCATTCCCCTGAACCATCACCATCTGATATCCAGGCCTGACCTTCAGTCCCCTGTGAAGTAATTCCATATTCCACCTTACTGGCTGAGAGAATACCATCTTCCACAAGGTCTGTCAGGTTCGAATCCAATTGCTGATAAATTGAAAGTGTATCATATAGGTCAGAACTGGTTGTATAGTTTTCAAGGGAATCTTTTAAAACATATACATCCAGATCAGGAAGATCTAAAAGATCATCATAATCAGCGGTTCTTGCGTATCCTGATGTGTCTGATAGAATAGAATAAAATACAGATGTTAGTAACTGTCGAGGTGAGAGTATGGACCCTTCAACAGTGAGTTCAAGATAGGCTTCTTGAGGAATAGCTGTAAAAGGATTTGTATTGCCCAGGACTGTGCTAATTATACCATTAGTTACAGTGATATATTGACTCTCTGACCATAATGAATCCCCTCCATCCGCAGTATCGTATACCTTGAATAATATTTCATAACTGCCGTTTTCAGTAGGGGTTCCATCAGCTTTGGTAATTAATCCCTGATAAGAAATACGCCTTGGCACTGACTCAGTTCTATTTTGGATAATCGTATTGATGGGTTCTTCTGCATTTTTATTTTTTTGAGTTTCTTGACCAAATCTATTTTGACCAAAAACTGTAGCAATTAGCAGAATGAGCATGAATGTGAATTTCTTCATGATAATCTCCTGTTGTGCATTAACACATTAGTTTGAATTTGAAAAAAAATATTAAGGATCATGTGGAAACCCCGGTGGTTGTTCTGGTGGCTCTTCAGAATCCTGTAAGAATACTTTATCTACCAACAGATACATTGCTCCTAACATGAGTGGGTATTTCCCCAGAGCAATCCAGCGATCATTTTTCATCCTAAATCGGTCTGCGGTGGAAATTTGCTTTTTAAATCTTTTATCACTCAGAATTTTTGAAACGGAAGCACGTAGGTCAGGTTCTAAACCATAAACACCGGATTTGCTTATAATGCTATATGGATTTGATACAACCTCATTGTCAATCCACTGGTTAAAATTTTCAGGTTCAAATATTCTTATGGAAAGGGCATCAGCAGCGTCTGGAAAGCCCCAGGAAAGCACATACGCTGCATCAAGTATCTGGGCATTCTTGGAAGCACACGAATCTGTAATACAATCAAAGTCGTAGTCTTTTGGTAATTCATCAGGCTTTAAGTTTTTATTTAAGTATACTATATAATCAAACCCAAGAACCTGAATTTGATCCATAATAATGCTGTTTATGATTTGAACGTCAACCGGAATTATTTCACCCTGTGTAAGGCCCTGAATTAAAATACCAGATCCTCCTTCTTCAACAATTACCGAGTCTGAATCAGAGAGTGTAAGAGTAAGAGAATCCACAATAACATCTGATGTGTCAACTATGATTTCAGGTGGTGCAGTAGGATCAAAATATTCGACAATCAGTGTATCCGCGTCTTCAAATCCAATACGATCTCTAACCTTTAAGATAACTTCTAATTTTGTACCGGGAACATTTTCTGCCAACTTGACATCCAGGACCTGTTTATTTGTTTGTACGCTTTTTAAATATTTACTGCCATATGTTTCAACAGAGAGTTCTGAAGAAAAATCATTTTCACTATTTAGGGCAAGCCCGGGAGCAAAGATCCACTGGTATTTTAATTTTGATCCATTACTTATAAATGACCGTGAAGCATCTAAAAATATTGATCCTTTGGATTGAGTTTTTATATCCAGGCCTGCATCAGCAACGGGTCTGTTATTTCCATGGCTGAAAAGGTCACTCTGTCCAAAAAGTACTGCTGTCGATATTATACTGATAAGAAATATCCCATATAATAATCTTTTCATTCTCATGGACGAAGAGATTGAATTCTTTTTGATAAATATTTGTATTCGTTGTTGATCCATTAGAACCTGTATCCCCTAAACTTATTGAATGGGTTAATAATTATATTGTGAGCCACAGCACACATATGATGTACATCACACCGTAAAGTAGGTCGACCAGTTAGTGAGTCAACAAGTGTGCTCCTATGTGTCATTAGAGATCACTGTAGGTGTAATGAAGATTAGTAGCTCCCGCTGCTCTCTGTTTTTATTACTGTAATTAAATAACATTTTTACCAGTGGGATATCGCCCAGTATCGGGACCTTGGAAGCAATTTTCTGGTCCGTATCAAAGATCAGCCCTCCAATTAATAATGTTTCCCCATTATTGACCCTTACTGTTGTATTCGTGGATCGTGTAGAGATCATAGGACGCTGGTCTTTCCCTACAAACCCTATAATGGCTTGAACCACTGCATCAATTTTCATACTTATAATTTTTTCTTCATTGACCCGTGGCAATACATCCAATGAAACATTGACATGCTGGTCTTCATAGGTATAAGGATTTGTTCCAAAAACACTTCCTTCACCCTGTGGGACAAGGAGCGGAATCGTAGTTCCAACCACAATATTTGCTGGGGAATTATTCATGGTGGTCACCTGGGGTTCCTGCAATAATTTTGTACTGCCATCATTGGCTAGTAGAGATAGTATGGCAGAAACAACAGGCTTACTTAGAGTAGCAAAGTTCATCGTTTGATCCCCGATCATTAAGTAACCTAAATCGAAGGACTGTGATGTATCCGGATTTCCGCTGTTGATGATGCTCATACTCTCTCGCAGATCCCAGTTAATGCCTATGATCTCATCATGCTTCAATGTTGTTTCTATAAACTTAACTGCAATATTAATTTGGGCACTTCTTACATCCAGTGATCGAATAACGCCTTCAATAAGAGCAAAATTTGAAACGTAATCAGTTACCATTAAGATATCCTTTTCTCCTGGCTCTACATTGGTTGATGCCGTTGATGAAAGTGCTTTTATTTTACCCCTGGATGTAAGCACTTCCTGCACTGCTTCAGATATCATGGTTCCTGTGATATAATTGAGTCGAAACATGCGGGTCATTAATTCACCACTCATGGTCTGTTCCGATGTCATAGGTTGTACTACAATGATATTATCCTGCATGAACCATTCAAAACTATTTACATGAAGGATCGCATCCAGGGCAGTCTCTAAAGAAACGTCATCCAGAGCCACCGTAACTCTTCCTTGAACATCTTCTCCCATGATCAGGTTTAAATTATCCTGGGAGACAAGCATGCGGATGACATTGACTAGTTTTGCTTCTTGAAAATTCAAACTTATTCGGGTTGGTGGCAGACGTTTATTGGATGCTAAATATTTATTCTTACTCTTTTTTGTTTTAGTCTTCTCCCAAGTAACCTTGAGCTTATGTTTTTTTGTTTTACCCTTTGCCGGTACAAGTTTTATTTTGTATTCAGGCACTCGGGTAAAATCCATTTTTACAGTAATCCTTTCTTTGATCTCTTTTTGATTATCATTTCGAGGAATACTTACTGAATATTGGTAGAGCGGGTTTTGATCTGTTTTTTTCGTGAAATTCCCCTTGTTCCATTTAACATTTTTTAACAAGAGATTTACACTAGGTGGGGCAAAAGTTTCATTTGTAACATAATCAAAATTCGCAGCGCTGAATTCCATAACAAGTGAATATGATTTGTCTTCTTCAGAAATATATATGTCCAGAAGTTCCGGGGCTTTGGGAAAAAGGTCATACATGTAAGACCTTTGCCCCAGACTGGCAGCTATGAGAAAGAGACATAAAAAGTGTTTTGGTATGTGTAATGAGTATTTCATTTATTCTTGTAGTTTAAGGGTTACGCGGTATTCATTTCTTTGCAATACCACCTGGTTGTAAGTGATTTTAGTCACTTTAAAACCTCTCACACGGGTCCTCTCATGGACTATTTNNCCATTAATGATGGCTTTATAACNGTTCTCAAATCGAGTGATGCCGGTCAGCTTNAACCAGCTGTTATAAACATTGCTTCGGTCATGGAAAANATCTTTGCCCCATNCACCAACCGAAAGAGGCACTGGGTTTGAATCGGATGATTCAAGATGTTTCTGNTTTTCTGGGATTGAATATTCNTGCGATCCAGCNNTATAAAACCGTGTATTAATACTGGGAAACATAACGGGCANAAATTCCATAAATACNGCACCAATCACTAANGCTACCAAACTCAGGATGATTTTTNCCCGCATCATTGCCCTGCTCCACCNTAGGTTAAATATTCTANNTTAGCGACCACTCCCCTGGGATCGAGACTATCCAGNTTAATTGAACAGNNNTGGAGCTTCACTTGGCTTGAATTTTNTTCCAGTATCTCAATAAAATTCCCAACATCNAGAAAATTTCCTGACAGTTGAAAATTCAGTGAATTTCNNTCAAGTTCGATCTGGTCNTTACCCATAGTTTGATTTAAGNCGGGGAAAGTNTTTCTTGGATCAATCTCCAAATTTTTTATATCTATATCCATGCTGTTTGCCAGGTCACTTATACGTTCAATTTCGTCTAACAATTCACTTCCAGATATTTGATAAGAGATTAACATATTTTTATTTTCAATGAAATTCTGCCTGATCTCGTTCATTTCATTCATGATNTTGGCACCGGATTTCAACTGCTCATCTATCGTTGAAAGGCTTTCCTGAATTTCCTTCACTTCATCTCTGACACGTATGTCATCCCAGACATAAGCATAAATCAATGCTGCAGTTAAGATCAAGAAGATGAAATACCGTGTCTTCTGTTTCATGTTCATCTAATAAACCATACTCATGGTAATTGCTGTTTTCAATTTTTTCAGTTTTTTCCCAGGACCNATATTTACTTTTTTGAATAGGNTACTGCTTTCNAGATCTTTTCNGAAACTCTCTGCCAAAGCAGATGCATTTTCCAGATTTTTATCATAGAACCCTTTTACAGTAATGGTAATACTGGAATGTTCAGATTCTTTATTGATCTCTTTCGAAGGATCAACCTGTACCTTATCTACNTTTAATTCTGTTACATTGAAATTCCCGGGGATCATATTGCTAAGGTATTTCAATACCAATACCATTTCACTCGATATNTTTTTATCCTGATAAATAAGTTTGCTGAACGTATTTGCCACTGNATTCTTGNTTTGAACAATTTCTTTCATTTCCTGGCGCATGTTTAATAGGCTGAGCTCAGATTGTTTTACAGGTAACTTCGATTCCAGTACTCCTGCCCTGCTGCGCTGGGTATAGGCGGCCAAAGAGAAAACTGTAAGAAGAGCCAGCAGTGAATTTTGGAGGATTCGGTTCGCAGGGAAATAGCGGTAATCTTCCTTATGATCATCTGGAAGCAGGTTGAGTTTGGAATAGGGATCCATCAATAAACCCAGGTTCGCCATGTAATCCAGTTCCAGGGTGTTTTCTTTGATTGCGCTTTTATCCATAATAATCCGGGCAGACTTATTTTGGATCGATTCCAGGGAACGGTCCAAATCCTTCAGCATTAACTCATATTCTACTTCCTGTTCTCTAAAATTCTTTAACTCCTTTTCCAGGGTTTCAATACGGCCACCATAGTTAAATGCAAGACTTTTTAACTCTTTGACCTTCATCTCTAAATTTTCTATTTCATTTTTTTCTTTAGTAATCTGCAATTCAAGTCGGGTACAGGCTTCTTCCATGCGCTTAATTTTTTTCTGGCTGATTCTTTCGGATTCAGCGATCATATGATTTATGGATGTCTGTTGNTTTTTATAATTGGCTATGGTTTGTTCCATCGCAATAATTTCATTAAACAGTTCCTTAGAATGGGTTTTTATTTGCGCCAGATCCATATAGCTCTGCATTTTATGCTGAGCAATCTCCCATTTCCATTCTTCATCTTCCGGTTCCTGTTCCTGGTCATAGATGGAATACTCGAGAACGTGTTTCATATCTTTGTTTATCTTTGATAGCTCNTGGTCGAACATGGCCACTTCAACCCGTTTTTCCTTCAGGTCATCTTCCAATTCACGGAGTTGGAGATCCAATTCTTCTTGCTCTTTCGTTTTAAGCTCTATCAAAGTATAGAGTGCATCAACACGTTCATTGAGTATGGTTTTGGCAGCAGGATATATATCCTTCACATTAGATATGCTGTTTAGTGAATTGCGGTGGTCGATNCCTATTTTCTGAAGATGTTCATCATTGGATTCAATGAGAATTATTACCTTTTCATAATCAGTTGCATAATACTCCAGATCATTTTCTAGTAAACTTATAGAACTCTGAATACTTGATTCTTGATCACGCATGGTATCCAGGAGATGNNTTAGCTCCTTGATACTTTTTTCAGAGTGTGTTACATGGATCGACAGGTCTTTTTCCATCTGGGTCAGATATTGTAACTGATCTGTTGTGTTCACGCTTTTTCTTCTGGTGTTCTTCTGACTACGNTTTTCATTTTTCCCAACGGGGTCAGAAACCATAATTTTTTTATTTAATTCCTTGATCGCAGATTCAGATNTATCAAATTCTTCAACCAGCTTTGCCGAATGGAGTTCTAATTCTTCTATTTTTTGATCCGTTATGAGCAGGTATTCCTGTTTCTGGGATAATTCTTTCTTATTGGTATCCATTTGTTCCATGAACTGTTTTTTCTGAACCTGAAACTGGTCCTCTTCTTCCCTTATTTTGGTTTCAACGACCGCAAGTTTGTTTTGCGTATTTTTCAACCTGCCTTTTAACTTGGAAATAGACTTAACTATTTTTTCCTGCTCTTTTTCTAATGTNTCTATTTGAACCTTAGTGTTTTCCAGTTCATCATAATCAGACTGCATACGGCTTTCCAATTNTTTAACATCAATGATTAGGTCTTCNTCCTGGAAAGCATCATCAATAACCTGCGCAGCTTCTAAGGTTTCATTTTCCAGTGTATGTTTCTTATCNTCGANCGCAGCTAATTGCTGNGCTTTTTTAAAGTCAACTTCTTCCCTCGCACGGGATTCTTTTTCAGGTATCTGGTCAATTTGTAATTGAATATCATTTAACCTGTATTCTGCCTTTTCATTCAATGTTAGAAACTCCCCTTCTTTCTTGGAGAGCATTTTATTTTTCTGATCCAGTTTATCTATCAATGATTGAACAATTTTTTCTGCAGCATCAATCTTTCGCTGCGCATTATTAATCCTAGCTGTAATTGTTTTTCTTCGACCTCCAAGGGGACGCAGTTTTATCATGATCTCTTTATGGTTTTTCCGATAACGGGTCGTAAAAGTACCGTAGCGTTTCTTAAACCGCTCGAGGGCTAGGCTTACCTTTGTGATCTCTTCCTGATCCATGGCAATACTATCTTCCGCCATTTTTTTCGCTATCTCTACAAGATCTCCTTCATTGTTTAAACGGGTCAAACTTTCCTGCAAAAAACGGTGGTACGAATCTGATCTCTTTCGTTTAATACTTTTTTCCAGATTATTAATCTGTTCATCTGCACTTCTTTTTTCTGCTTCCAAAAGATCATCCCACTCATTTCGCTTTTCCTCCAGTGCATCCAACCGTTCTTGAATCGTACGGGTGCGTTTTAGATCTCTCTGCCAACCTTTAATCTGTTTTTGAAGATCAGCGATTTGGGGCATTTTTTTCTTTTTCTTTTCAATTAATGAAGCCTGTACCCTGTTTCTGTCCCCAATGAGTTTTTCTATTTCCTTAGTGCTTCTTGCCAAAAGGGTTTGGATTGATCTTTGTTTTTTCTCAAGAGTAAGTAGCTCTTTCTTAAAAAATGTTTTAATTGTGGAGTCTCTGGTTTTTTCTACCTCGGCAATTTTCCTGTCTTTCTCCTTATCAAGTTCTTTTAATTTTTTATTCAGTTCCTTTTGCAGTTCGCTCTTATCTTTTTCTGCCTGGTGAACCAGAGGACGTTTCTGCTGATTTAAGTTTTCTAATTCTTGTTCATGTTGAACACCCTGTTTTTTTAATTCATCGATATATTTTATGGCATTATTGATTTCTAGACTTATACTTTTCTCTTTTTGAGAATGCTCATTGATGCTGTTATTTATGTCTTCTTCCTGAAGTGTGATCTCGTCGCGTTGATCGTTTAGTCTCCTGCTTTTTTCTTCATAAGAACTGTTCAGGTTATCGTAGCTTCCATCTAGATCATTCTCCATCTGTTCACATACCACGATTGAACTGTTCAACCGGATTAACTGATCTTTTAATTCTTTCAATTCTTTTCCAACTGACTGCTGCTGAGGCTTCAATTCTTTCAATAGTTCACTATGGTTAATCAGTTCGTGTATCATTTCCATTGTTTCACGTGTATAACCCAGGATATCCAATATTTCGCGGCGTTTTTTATCTTTTTCCTTTACATCATTTTCATGTACACCTAATTCCTTCTTCAGTATTTCCAAAGCTCCCTTTTCTTCTTTTTTATTTTTTCTTGCTCCCTTAATCTGAATCTGGATCCGTTCCTTTTTTGTTTTAAGGTCTTCCTGTTCAATATTTAGTTTGACTATGGTTGCTGTCAAGTTCTTTAACTGGTCAAGGTTATGGGGGGCATCCCGTACCATATCCAGTATGTCCAGCAATTTCTTTCGAGTCTCAATTCCATTCTCGCCGTCTAAATACTGTTCTGGTTTATAATCCGTATCCCCAGAAACAATATTTGCGAATGATTCCCTTATCTGATTCAATCGTTTGGTATTCTGGGCTAATAAATAACCTGCCTGCTGGAGTGTGTTCAAATCTTCTTTGGTTAGACTATTTATTGATTTTAGGTGAGCTAAAAAAGATCGTTTAAACGCATTTGCCGTATTTTGGATCGCTTCCTTCAGGTATTCAAACACAGCAACCTCATTATGTCCATTTTCCAGCTTTACGTTCATTGCCTGGAGCGCTTCCTGAAATTTTAATATTTTTGTTTCCTGATCATCCATCTCCTGATCATACCGTTCTTTCCTATCTNTAAGAGTTACACGTGACCTGGCTGCAGCTTTGATCTGNGATTCATATCGACCTTTNGATTCTTTTCGAGCTTCTTCTTTTTTCCTTTGAAANTGATCTGACTCATATTCAAGCTCGGAGATTTTTTTAATTAAATAATCATATTCTTTATACTTTTCCAACAAAATTTCACTCTGGTCATCCAATTGAGCTGTTACTGCTTCAAGATCAGNAGNAAGAGTNTCCTGNCCATNAACATATTCANCNTTCAAATCCTTGAATTCCTTAGCTGTTTTTATGAGCTTTTTTGTTGCTGTATCAATTGATTTTAGTTTTGAACTTTTTTCGATCTCCAAGCGCGCCAATCGATATTTTGCACTTTCTGGACTTTTAGACGTTTCTATAGCCTTTTCACGCTCTGCGATTTTTTTCTTCACTGATTCTAAATTAGAGTTGGAATTATTTTTCTTTTTAATAAGATAGTTTCCCCTGATNCGGCTGAAATAATGTTTGTTCAATTCTTCTGTTCTTTTCAACGATGCTGTATTAAACGTATCTAGATGATTCACGGGAATTCCCAAGACGTCACTTATCTTTTCACCAAAATTCTTAATATGACTGCCAGGTCCTGCTAAATAGATATCACTAATAACCAGTTGTGTATACCCATCTAATTGTAGAACATTTGAAAAATAATCAATGGAATCTTTCAACTCATTTATCAGCCGGTTGGATAAATGGCTGAGGATGGACTGGGCTTTGTTAAATGAGAATCCATCCTTTAATCTTGTTTTAGAAGGTTTTGATTCAATCCCATAATAGGTAAGGAAGTGCAGTGCATTGCTAATTGCTTCTTCCCTGCTCACATCTCCAATGGCTAATTCTGACAGCCTTATTATAAAATGATTAAGCCCTTTTGGAAAATCCCGTGATTCAATAACTTGATTTCCCAGCGTTAAAACTGAATGTGTTTTATTCCTGTCTATATATATAAGGAGTGCATAGCTATTACTTTTATCAAGATTATAGTACGTATATATATTATGGAGGATTTTTGGCATGGATGTATTNTATCGAGGCTGGAGACCCGCATCGGTTAATATTTTATAATCCTGGTTAATTTGAGCCTTCTTGGATGAATAACAGACGACTGTATTCTTTTTATGTGCTGGATTTTTTGTATAATCTATATAACTGTTNTTTTTGTTTATAGAATAGGATTGGTTTAGNGTNTCTAATAATTCTCTTTTGAAATGATGTTCTTTTCTACCTCTTGCTGAGACATAAGTCATTTCACATTGATAATCATCTGAGTGTATTGCCAGGTAAATCTTTTTTCTTCTTTTTTTATTAATGAATTGTTGATATACATTCATGATCAATTCTGGTAATGTTCTTATTTCATGATTCTTAATTTTTATGGGTAATTGATAATTATTTATCCTGTTTATTTGAAACCCACTTATACCTAATGTGGCCTGCAGGAAAGTNACGTTGTTTCCTGAATGAACAAATGTAATGGCCTTNTTAACACCATTCAGATTAAGAAGAGTGTTTTTATATTTGATAGATTGATGCTTCCCATTTTGAATTGGAAAAATATTTTCTTTCTTTTNTTGAGAAATATNTTTTTCTGTTTTTATAAATCGCCTGTCAAATGAATCNCGTCTAATCTCGTTTTTCCGATTTTCTTTTTCTTGGCGACGATTTTGATTTGAACGATTATNTTTTCCACTGAATNTTGTTTTTTTCTTTTTCCTTCTCGCCAATTTTTCTCTACGGCCTGTAAGTCTCTTATCGCTGCTTCTTCTTCTTTCATTTATTTTTCGGAGGGCTTCAATTCTTNTTTCNCCAACTTGTTTTTNTATATCTTCTTTTATTCTATTTTCTTCTTCTTGTTTTTTTTCTTTTGATTGATCTTTAGTTATTTTGATCTTTGTTTTCTTTTCTCCTTTTATTTCAAATTCTTTAGCCGTGGGAAGGAATTTTTTTTGTTCAATCCCTTTAACTATTTCCGTGTCCGCTATGAATAGTATTTCATTATCAAGTAGGTTTTTTATATGGTAATAAATTTTTTCCTTTGGGAAAGAAACTGAACTGGCGATTTCTGCTGCAGTTTTTGAAGTATCTGTGAAGCAGTTTAAAATCTGCTTTGTAAACCTTTTGTTTAGGACTTTGATAACCCTAGGATTATCAACCATGATTATATTTTCTTGTACTTGACTCATCCGATTTATTTAGTTGGTATACTATTATAGTAGAGCCAGTACCTAAACTGGTATATTACACAATGGTCTTGCAACCAATTTAAAAATAGACTCCACATCATTTATTACCTCGGAAAAAGTAATTTTACAAATTTATCCTATTCATAGTATTTATTACAAGTATTGATTGTATTTACAACATTGTATAATTATTTGAAATTCATATTGTAAATATTACAATATTATTATTTTAATTTTTGTAAATAGGGTATTTTATTTTATTGTAATATTTTATTATTAAATAATCTATCATTGTAATTATATTGATATATTATTTGTAATGCTTTATAATATTTTGTTGAAAATCATTCTGTGATAATTTTATAAGGGTCATACTTTCTCGACNATATATTTCTCTATTTATACATGGTGTACAATGTGTAAATATTATTTATAATTAATATTTATAATTATAAATAACGTTGATACATGTTTCTAAATATTATATTATATTTTTTTACAACATTAAAATACTCTACGACCTAAATATTATTTTACAAAAAATAATTAAATAATTATTATAACAAATAATTCAACATGAATAGTNAAAATAAAATATTCTATTTTTTATTTTTTAGTAACTCCTCTTCTTCCATCAAATCTAAATATTCTTTTTCTAAACTATTCATTAATTCCATCGCCTTTTGCAGCACATCATAATTACCCCCATTATCAGGGTCTTGTACAATGATTCGCTGATTTTCTAATTCAGTTTCAATTGATTTATTTCGTTTCCTAATCCATGCCAATCTATTTCGNAGTTTNTTCCTTTCTTTATAATCAGACTTTACCTTTGGTTTAATTNTTTCCTTTGAAATCAATNCCTNTTTTGGAATTGATTTATTTTTCTTCCATTCATAATACTCATAATTACCTTCATACATTCTAATCCTTCCTTTTCCAACTTCACAGGTCTGGGTTGTAATATGATTTAAAAAATGTCTGTCATGTGATATACACACAATAGAACCGACATACTGANCCAATGCTTTTTCTACAACATTCCGGGAGACCATATCCAGGTGGTTTGTAGGCTCATCCAAAAGTAATAAATGAGATGGCTCAACAAGCATGCGCGCCAACGCAAGTCTGGCCTTTTCACCGCCGGAAAGTACTTTTATGTATTTTTCAATTTCATCACCTGAATAAAGAAAACTTCCTAAATACGTTCTGATTTCTGTTTCGCCCCAACCCGTTCCNACTTTACGTATTGTATCAAAAACCGTTTCATTTGGATCTAATATTTCCAGTTGATGTTGCGCGTAATAGGAACAATTAACACTACTACCTATTCTAACTTCTCCAGATGTTACATCTTCTTCCCCGGCCAATAGTTTGAGTAATGTTGATTTCCCTGCTCCATTGATTCCTACCAAACCAATCTTTTGTCCCCGTTCCACAACCAAATCCATTTCATTGAATACTTCAGTATTACCATAATGTTTTGTCACCTTCCGGCAGGATGCCACATTTANTGGTGCTCGNGANGGCTGGGGAAGAATAAGATTCATAACATGCTTATACTCTGTTGGCTCTTCTATCCTTTCCATTTTCTCAAGCATTTTCACCCGGCTCTGAACTTGAGTTGCCTTNGTATTTTTATATCTAAATCGATCAATGAATCGTTCCGTATCCTTAATCTTTTTTTGCTGATTTTTATAAGTATTCCTATGCTGTTCCAACCGCAAGTCTTTCGCTTCTAAATATCTCGAATAATTTCCCTGGTATAGGTTAATTCTTTTAAGATCAATCTCAAGAATATGGTTTACAGACCTGTCTAAAAANTCCCTGTCATGGCTTATCATCACCATACTCCCTTTCCAATCGGATAAAAAAGTTTCCAACCAGATTGTTGCTTCCANATCCAAGTGATTTGTAGGCTCATCTAAAAATAGAATATCAGGTTTTTGAAGCAGTATTGCAGCCAGAGCTACCCGCATTCGCCAGCCACCGGACAGGACATCCATGGGTTCTATAAATTGCTTATCTGTAAACCCAAGGCCACCTAAGATTTTTTTTGCTTTTTTTTCAAGAGTCCACCCGCCCAATGCTTCAAACCGGTTTTGGTTATCTCCAAGTTCATTCACTAAAGAAGTATTTTCAGGATCGTTCGAAATGGCGTCTGCCAGAATAATAATTTTGCTTTCAATCTCCCGCACTTCAGGATAGCCTGCTAGGACTTCTTCTATGATGGACTGGTCGGACCCNGCCACAATATCCTGGGCTAAATATCCTATTGTAATTNTTTTCTCTTTTTGAACGCTCCCGGAATCAGGNGTTTCTTGNCCCAGCATAATACGCAGCAAAGTGGTCTTCCCTGAACCGTTTGGCCCTACGAGTCCGGNGCGCATGCCACGGTTTATAAAGATATTTACATTGGAAAATAGTTCACCATCCGGGTAGGATTTNGAAAGGCTTTCAAGACGGATCATGGGCTAGTTAAACNTAAAGGGGGATAAAAATAATAGATGGTTACAATATACCCTGAACAAACCTGCCATAATTTCCAGAAAGTTTTACAGGATGGATTGTATTGATTAAATCGGGTGTGCCATCCGTCTGGATCTGGATATAATTATCAGTGTGTCCCAATAATTTTCCGTTTTTCATATTTTCAAAAAGTACCGGGCGGCGCTGGTTCACAAATTGGTCATGGAAAAACCGACGTTTCTTATCCGATAGAATATGAAGCATCCTGCTGCGCTCTGACCGTTTTTCTTTGGACACAACTTCACCCATTTCCACCGCATCTGTATCCGGTCGTTCTGAATAGGTAAACACATGAAGATATGAAATTTCCAGTTCATTTAAAAAATTATAGGTGTTAAGAAAATCATTATTTGTCTCACCTGGGAATCCAACAATCACATCCACACCGATACATGCATCTGGAAGGACTGATTTAATTTTTTCAACCCTGTTTTGATATAGATCCCGTTTATATCTACGGCGCATGTCACTTAATATTTTGTCCGACCCGGATTGAAGTGGCACATGAAAATGGGGCATGAATTTCTGTGATGTGGCACAAAATTCAATAATCTCATCTGTAAAGAGATTAGGTTCAATGGATGATATTCGGATTCGGTCAATCCCGTCCAAAGTGTCCAATTGCTGAATAAGATCAAAGAAAGTTTCAGAAGTGCCTTTCCCGAAATCGCCAATATTCACACCGGTAAGCACCAGCTCTCGCGTGTCTGTTTGAGCAACTTCCTTAGCCACCTTCATAGTGTTTTCAATGCTGTTGCTGCGGCTTTTTCCGCGAGCCAACGGGATCGTACAAAATGAGCACGTGTAGTCACAGCCATCCTGCACTTTTAAAAATGATCGTGTCCGTTCACCCGATGAATAGGACGGTGTGAATTTGTGCACGTGATCAATCTCTGATTGGATCACCTTCGTACCACCATTGAGATCTATCGTATCCAGATGATTTAACAAATTGAATTTTTCTTGCGCACCAAGAACCATATCCACACCGGTAATGGCAGCAATATCATTGGGCTTAAGCTGGGCATAACACCCGATCACTGCCACAGATGACTCCGGGTTCCTGCGCTTGGCCTGGCGAATAAGCTTCCGGGCTTCCTTATCCGCATTTTCCGTAACCGAGCAGGTGTTCAGAACGTAAATATCTGCTTTATCACGGTAATCAACTTTCTCAAATCCATGGCAAATAAAATCACGGGAGATGGTAGCTGTCTCCGAAAAATTAAGTTTACATCCCAGTGTATGGAATGCAACACGTTTAGTAGGGGTACTCATAATTTCTGACGCTTATATAACGGGGAAGAAATTAAGAATTATAGATGANAAAGATGATTGGTAGAATACAGAATAAATAGGCCCAGAATTGAAATTTGCTTATTGTAATNGTACAAAATACTGATATGAAGGANTAACANCNATATTATTTTANCTATAATTAATATATATAATNTNNCTTAATATTATTAGTATTATATTATTNTATNTAAAATATTATTGGATATTNTAGATAANNCTGAATAATATTTAATATACATNATAAGATATTTTTATGAAACTTGACANAATAGACCGNAATATTTTAAAAGAACTNCAGAAATCAGGGCGTGAATCAGCNAGTCACATTGCAGAAAAGAATGNTGTATCTGTACCAACCGTAACTGAACGTATTCGTAAACTTCAAGACAGCGGTGTTATATTGGGGTTTCAAGCTATTGTGGATCCTTCAGCTGTTGGTCTGGATGTGGCAGCTATCATTACCATTATTTCCGGGTCATCCCAATATTATAAGGAAGTAACTGCAGCTGCAGAAGAAACCCAGGAAGTTATACAGTGTTTCAGTACAACAGGGAATGGATCCCACACTTTATTAATTACAACAAAAAATTCTAATACCCTTGAAGATCTTTTAAGAACAATCCAAAGTTGGCCCGGTGTTATACGAACAGAAACGCAGATTATTCTCTCTTCATATAAAACGGGTACAACTATTCCAATTCCTGAAGAANAATAATCTAACAAACCAAAGGAAANAACTTACATGAGCAAAATCAGANCAGAATACATCTGGATGGATGGCCATGAGCCCACCCAAAAACTAAGATCAAAAACAAAAGTGATTGAAGGNCCTGCAAATAGTTTGGGCGATCTCCCAATCTGGGGNTTTGATGGNTCCAGTACCCTGCAGGCAGCGGGNGAAGATAGTGANTGTATGTTGAAACCTGTTTGTTATATACAGGATCCGATCCGCGGAGGAGATAACCTGTTGGTCATGTGTGAAGTCATGAATGCGGATGGTTCTGTTCATGATTCAAACACACGGGCGCACTTACGGACTGTAGCTNAACAATATGTCGACCAGGAGTCCTGGTTTGGTATTGAACAGGAATATACGTTCTTTCAAGGGCGTGTTCCTCTTGGCTGGCCTGAAGGTGGTTACCCGGCTCCTCAGGGACCATTTTACTGCGGTGTTGGAGCAGATGAAGTATATGGCCGTGATATTGTCGAAGAACATTTGGAACTTTGTATTGAGGCAGGATTGGAAATCTCGGGCATAAATGCGGAAGTCATGCCNGGACAGTGGGAATACCAAGTTGGGCCTTTAGGTCCACTGGATGCAGCAGATCAGTTGTGGCTATCCCGCTGGTTGTTATACCGGATTGCAGAAGATTATGGCGTGAGTGCTACANTACATCCNAANCCGGTGAAAGGGGATTGGAACGGTGCCGGTGCACATACCAATTTCAGCACCAAGTCCATGCGGGAAGAAGGNGGNNTNAAGGTGATTGAAGNNGCCTGTGAGANNCTNAGGTNANANNCATGATGATCANATNGCTNTNTATGGNGCNCATAATGAAGAACGGCTTACAGGACTGCACGAGACCTGTTCTATCCAAGATTTNCGATATGGAGTGAGCGATCGGGGAGCTTCCATCCGNATTCCCATGNNNACAGCNAANNATGGNTATGGATATCTTGAAGATCGGAGACCCTCTGCAAATATGGATCCCTATAAGGTATGCGCCGCATTGATTGAGACTACCTGTAGTTAATTATTGATATTTTCTTAATATTATTAATAATCCTATAAACATTGCACTTTTTGGATTTGGTCGTATCGGAAGAAATCTTTTCCGATTGGCCAATAAAGATCCCCGCTTTAACATCGTTGCTATCAGTGAACACAGCCATGTGGAAGCATTGCACTACTTATTGGTCCGTGATTCCGTTCATGGGGCTCTAGATGATGATATACAGTTAGACGGCGATTCCTTTGTTATTCATGGAAAAAAAATACGTATTCTGCCAGGAGATAAACCGGGGGAAGTGCCTTGGATTACAATGGATGTGGATGTAGTTGTAGATGCTACAGGTAAATATTTAAAACGTGATGAATTAAATAAACACATCCAAGCTGGAGCGAAACGTGTCATTGTTTCCCGAACACCAGAAGATGAAATCGATCGGATTATCATTCATGGTGTGAATGAGAACACAATCTCAAAATCAGATAAAATTATTTCTGCTACCTCTTCCACTACCCAGGTATTGGCACTGATGCTGAAAATCCTCAACCAGCACTATTCCGTAAAACGAGCGATGATGACCACAATACATGCCTTTACATCGGACCAGCCATTGGCGGACGCCATAGGTCTGGATCTACGCAGAAGCCGATCAGCGGTTGAAAATATTATTCCTAATACCACCAGCGCTCCTGAGATTGTTGAGAAATTGATGCCAGAATTCACTGGCAAACTCGATGGGATCGCATTTAATGTTCCAGTTCCAAATGGATCCTGTGTAGATCTGACTACGGAACTGGAGTTGATGCCTACTGTCGACGAAATAAACCAGGTCCTGAAAGAAGAATCGGAAAACACATATGAAGGTATTTTGGGGTACACAGATGATCCTATTGTTTCCAGCGATGTAAATGGCCGTGAGGAAACCATGGTCTTTGACGCTCAGGCTACCATGATCACTTCGGAGACATTATTGAAAACAATCTGCTGGTACGACAACGGCTGGGGATTCTCTAAACGGATTCTGGATACAATTGTACTCTATGCGAAGGAAGATCTTTCCTGATGCGGGTTGCTGTAAACGGATTTGGTAGAATTGGAAGGTCTGTATTCCGAGTCCTGAATAATCATAAAGAAATTGATGTAGTGGCCATCAACGATATATTTGATAAGGGTGCCCTCGTCTATTTACTGAAGTATGATACTGTCATGGGTAGGTTTCCCGGGGATGTTTCCCTGGACGGAGATGTCTTAGTTGCGGGTCATCAAAAGGTGAAACTGCTGGCAGAACGAATACCTGGACAATTGCCTTGGAGTGAAATGGGGGTGGATATTGTTGTAGAGTCCACGGGTATTTTCAGGCAGCGAGCTCAATTGGAAGATCACATTTCCGCAGGTGCGAAAAAGGTGATCCTGACCGTCCCGGCCAAGGATGAAATCGATTATACAGTTGTACTGGGTGTGAATGATGAGGGGCTAAAAAAGGGCCATCGCATCGTTTCCAACGCCAGCTGCACCACCAATTGCCTGGCACCTATGGCGAAAGTACTCCATGAAGCTTTTGGAATTGAGTTGGGTGTTATCAATACGATTCATGCTTATACCAATGATCAGCGCCTGGCAGATGTGCCCCACTCTGACTGGCGCAGGAGCCGTGCTGCGGCTGAAAATGTAATTCCTACAACAACAGGGGCTGCCCGCGCTGTAGGTAAAGTGCTGCCGGAGCTGAATGGCAAACTGGATGGAATAGCTATGCGGGTGCCAGTCCCTGATGGCTCAGTCGTAGATTTTAATGTACGCTTAGAACAGGATGTCACGGTAGATAAAATAAATGATGCTGTACGCGCGGCTGCTGATAGTGGCTCCGTTGCAAAGGTATTACAATATTCTACTTTGCCGATTGTATCTACAGATATTATTGGGAATCAGCATTCATCCATCTTTGATGCACCATTTACGCGGGTGATTCGAGGCAATTTTGTGAAAACACTGAACTGGTACGACAATGAATGGGGGTATTCCAACCGGGTAGTGGATCTTATGGGTTTGCTAGGGAAATTGATCTAAAACGAGCGGACAATAGTATAACATACAGACATCTCCTCTTTTTGTTAGTCATGTGTTATTTTCAAATAAAATTGTCCGCTCGTTTTTATGGTTCTGTAGCAAATCATAATGTTCGCCTAGAGGAGGATGCTACCATAGATCAAATTAAAGATGCAACGCGGTTTCAAAGATGGATTATGATTCTATATTATCCTTTGTAAAAAAAGACAAGAAAGTCAGAAACGGGGTCCTCCATTTTATTGTATTAGATGCATTGGGCAAGGGAAATATCTGCGACAAGGTCTCTTATGATTTAATCAAAGAATCGCTCAAGATCCTGCTATGAAAA
>PBCV01000037.1 GCA_002717915.1 Fidelibacterota bacterium
TCCGCACTGCAGATAAACTTCAAAAACAGGCCCTGTCATCGGGCCAGGGTTATTTTTCTAGCAATGCAAAAGAACTCTATTTTGGGCTGAAGGAAGCAGATACAATTGATCAGATTGATATCTTGTGGCCCAGTGGTTTACACCAATCATTCCAGAATATACCTGCCCGGCAGACGATTTATATCGTTGAAGGCGAATCCCTGTACCAGAATACATTGATCTTGGATCAGAAGAAATAGCCGGGGCTATCAAATCAAGAAAGTTTGCACTTATAAAATAAATTTAAACTTTTTTTTAAGGGGTCAATCCTGGCCAGTTCACAATAATATTTTTTGCCAGTTTACCTGCATCAGTCAGGTCGTCTTCACTCCAGCCACCAGTTGTACTTGCGCCAGGAATTAAAATAGACCACTCTTCTTCTTTATCGTTTACGGCCCAGTTACAATGGCTGATTTTATTTGTAAAGCACCAGGTCATCCACTCGTTCGCTTCAGAGTCCACTAAACTGTAACCGATTGAGCCCCATTCAGTGACAAAAAGAGCGATGCCGCTTTCCAGCGCTGCACTGGCCCTGTCCCTAAGCCACTGCTGGTGGTAAATTGTATAGAAATGGAGGGTATAGGCAATATTGGAATAGCCGGTGATAGGATCAGCAGCAGCCAGGTCCACTCTCTGGGACCATACAGGCGTTCCCACAACAATCAGATTATCAGGGTCAATGGTACGGATGGCAGAAATAACCGTAAGGGCATAGGGCTTGATGGTATTGCTCCAGGAGATATCCAGGGGCTCGTTGTAGAGTTCATAGATCACATTATCATATTCTCCGTAAAGGGTTGCCATTTCCTGGAAAAAATTGACTGCTTCATCGGTATGGTCTTCGGCATGATGGGAATGCCAGTCAATAATTACGTAGATCCCCACATCAATCGCAGCGTCCACAATGGTTTTTACACGATCCTTATTCACCGGTTTATTATCCAGGTATCCGCCCGGGTCTTCCACGCCCATGGCAGCCCGGACGATGGTTGTATTCCAGTCTTCCTTGAGCCAGGCGACCACTTCAGGTGTATAATAGCGTTCTCCCCCCCAGTTGTCATTGCTCCAGAAAAAACTGTTTCCAGCAAGGGACACAGGTTCACCGCCTTTATTTACAATTTTGTTTCCATCCACCTGCAACAGACCGTGTCTATCAACAAGCGTTGTGTCCGGTATGATTTCAGGAGTCTCTCCTGTATTGTCTTCTTTAGTACAGGAAATAATTAAACAAGAAAGAAAAAGATAGATAGATAATTTTAAAATCTTCAATGTAGCAGATACACATTCCTTAGCCTTAGGAGTATATGGTACAAACAATGACATATTAAATATTAAGGATTGATGGTTTTATAAGGTATTGGTTTTATCAGTGGCTCGGGCCGGAATCGAACCAGCGACACATGGATTTTCAGTCCACTGCTCTACCAACTGAGCTACCGAGCCACAAATGAGTTGGGAATTCTTAAAAAAGTGGGGAAAAATTACCGGAGCACCCCTGCAAAACAAAAAGATTTGATTGTAAAACCACTCAAATACTTACTCCTTGACTCATTTATAGATTGCACATAGGTTCCCCGGCATTTTTAGTAGGGTTTTGTTCACCATGTCTCGACGAAGAAAGCTGGTTTTAGCAACACATAATTCCCATAAGAAAACGGAAATAAATACCCTTTTGGCTCCATTGGGAATTAGTATTGTGGGATTGGATGATTTTCCGCAAATTGGAGATATTGAGGAAACNGGAACCACGCTCCTTGAAAACTCATTGATCAAGGCACGGTCTGTGCATCAAATAACCGGGTTGCCATCCCTGGCGGATGACACAGGTTTAGAAGTAGATGCTCTGGATGGTGCCCCGGGTGTTTATTCTGCCCGCTTTGCCGGCGAAAATCCAACCTATGAAGATAATGTCAATAAATTGTTATCCAAACTGGAAGGAGTTTCTGCTGAAAAGCGGACAGCCAGATTTAGAACGATTATTGCTTTTGTAGATGGCAGGAGGGAACTCTTTGCCGAAGGCATCATAGAAGGATTGATCACGGTTGAACCTTGCGGACATGAGGGGTTTGGATATGATCCTATTTTCTTGCCTGAGACCGAAAGTAAAACATTTTCCGAAATGTCCCAGGAAAGGAAAAACCAGATCAGCCATCGGGGACGGGCCTTGGCTAAAATGCAAAAAAAATTAAACAATTATTTTAATAAAGGAGAATCTATCGAATAGAGCGGTATCAGTTTAATCAAGACTGAACTTGATCTTTCGACATACATATCAGCCCATTTTTGGCCGGATTATTTATATCGGCCTGTGGGCAGTTCTCGCCTTGGGAACCTTGGTTGCCCAGGAACCTGACTTTGTGGCTACGGCAGGATCTCAGCGGATCTTATTGCCCGAGTACATCCCATCAACTCCATTCGTATTTGACCCGTTTCCCCGGTCACCTGTTTCCCTGATCCAGCCCCTGGATTCCATGATAACTCCCCTGGGTATTTTAACATTTCCTTTTGGGCTCAGAAAAGTCACGGTTGAATTGTCCTGGGACTGGTCTACCATTACTATCTCAGAAATTGTGGATGGAGGACAGCGCCAGATACCGTTCACATCGTCCGTGGACTGGTATCTGAAAATGATCCAACAGCAGAAGTGGCATACCAAGTTTCTTGAAGTCATGCAAAAGGAGTCTAAGGATGATGATCAGCGACGCCGCGGGCAGATGCTGGAAGTGGTTGGGGTGGATATTGGCCGCTTGGGACGAGCGTCTCTGCGGGTCAGCGGGAATGTAAACATTAATGGTAAAATGGTGTTTCAGGATCAGGAGCTGGTTCGTTCCACCTTGAACCAGACCCAGAATACGCATCTGGAATTTGACCAGAAACAAAACCTGAATATCCAGGGAAAGATTGGAGATCGGATCACCGTGGCCATGGATCAGGATTCTGAGCGCCAGTTTGACTGGGAGAATAATATCCGCATTTCCTATGAAGGGTATGAAGATGATATTGTTCAGAAAATAGAAGCAGGAAATATTTCCCTTTCCCTGCCCTCCACTAAGTATGTCACGTTTTCCGGAAAGAACCAGGGGTTGTTTGGAATTAAGGCTATTTCCAAACTGGGTCCGATAGATGTGACCACGATTGCATCCATCGAAAAATCAAAAAAAGAGCAGTCGGAGTGGGAAGGGGGCGGACAAAGCAGTACCCAGCAGATCAGGGACGTGGACTGGATGAAAAACCGTTATTTCTTTATCCATCCCTGGTTTCGTGATGGAATAGACACATTTTCTGTGACAACTGCAATTTCTATTCCTTCCTTTTATCCTTTAAGAAATGGCCTTCATTTGATTGGTGATGTTGTTGTGAAAAATTTTGAATTGTATAAATCAATCAATATCAATGATCCCAGTGCCATGACCGGTATGGCTTATGTGGATCCAACGGATACAACGCAGTTTACGGACGAGAATGAAGAAGGAAGTTTTATACGTCTAGAACAGGGGACCAATTATTATGTGAGTCCTGACCTGGGGTTTGTAAGGGTCCGTGAACAGGTTTCCCAGGATATACTGGGCTGTACTTTTACCCTGGCCGATCGGCAGACAGGGGAACCCTTGCTGGAAATCGGTTCCGGTCCAGATTCCCTGGGTACAAACCTGGCCCTGATGATGCTTAAACCCCGGAACAGTCACCCCAATCATTCAACCTGGCCCATGATGTTCAAGAATGTGTATTACCTTGGAACTTCACAGATCAACCCGGAAGGGTTTGAAGTTAAGATATTAAATAAGAATGCCACACCGGTATCAGAAAGAGATAAAGGTTCAAGCTTTCCTTATATCACCCTGTTTGGACTAGACAGCCTGGATGAAAATGGAACCCGCAATTACGATGAAATAATCGATAAGGAAATGGCTAATATTATGAATATGGTGGATGGGGAGCTTATGTTTCCAGCGCTTCATCCTTTTGCCAATGGAGATTCTTTAAACGGCGGGTTGACCTCTGAACAATTGGTTACACAACTGGGTTCCGGGACTATGTATACTTCATCTTCGTCTTCAGAAGTAAATGCGGATCATCGCTGGATGATCGAGGCTGCCTATACGAACCAGAGTTCAACAATTAATCTGGGATTTATGCTCATTGAAGGGAGTGAAGAAGTAATTCAGAACAGTGTGACCCTGAAGCGGGGATTGGATTACAATATTGATTATTTTACGGGTACCATTGTATTGCTGGGGGATGCTGCCAATGATCCCAATGCAAAGCTGAAGGTTAATTATGATAAGCATGAGCTGGTTTCTTTTGATAAAAAAACGATTTTTGGTACACGGGCACAGATGGATCTTGGAAAACCCAATTCCTTCATTGGTGCCACGGCCCTCTATTTTAACCAATCCATCATAAATGAAAAGGTAGAAGTGGGTTATGAGCCATCCCGGAATTTTATCTGGGATTTGAACGGACGCTACGAGTGGGAAATGGATGGTATGACACGCATGCTGGATAAACTACCGCTAATTGAAGCAGAAAAAATGTCCTCATTTTCTGTTGAAGGTGAAATTGCTCAGGTGTTGCCCAACCCGAACTCCATCAGCAATTCCGAAACCGGTGACCCTGATGGGGTCGCCTTCATTGATGATTTTGAAGGCAGCAAACGAACCACATCGCCCTCTATACAGCGCCGATTTTGGAAAGCAGCATCAGCACCGCTTTACTTCAGCGATGCCACATCAACGTTTGGAACAGANTTCAGGCAAAGGAACAGGGGGAAACTGCACTGGTTCAACCCCTACGTCCCTGTGCGTACTAAAGAAATCTGGCCCAACCAGTCCACATCACTCCGGGCTGGAAATGAAACCACGGATGTACTGGTGCTGCGATATAAATCCAGGATGCACCAGAGAAATGTGAATCCCGATTCGTTATGGGTGGGAGTCACTACATCTCTCTATTCTGGAGACTACGATCAGATTCAGAGTAAATTTTTTGAGATCTGGGTCAAGGGAAGCTCGGGACGCATTCATGTGGATCTGGGTAAAATATCTGAAGACAGTAACGGAAATGGACAGTTGAATACCGAAGACATTCCCGGGGCCGGTCTCACCCTGGGGAATGGATTTTTAGAAGACATNGAGGATACAGGTCTGGATGGCTGTTTCGATGGGACCGAAGACGGCTGGGGCAGTTGTCTTGAAAGTGGTACCTATGCCGATCTCCTGGCTGGAGGCGATACAGTGCTTATTAACAGTGCAGGCGATGTGGATCCAGAGGATCCCAATGGTGATAACTGGGACTATGAGGCGGGGAGTTCAGATTATTCCAAGGCAAATGGTACAGAATCAAATGGTACAGGTTCCAGGATACAGGAAGGAGGAAAATACCCTGATACAGAAGATCTGGATCGTTCAACCTTTCTGGATAAAGCAAATGATTATTTTTCAACCAATTTTATGCTGACCGACACAACCTATTTGGCTGGCGTAACTGAAAAGGATGGTCAACCAACCGGTTGGAAACTTTTCCGGGTCCCCTTGTCAGAATTCAACAGGGTTAAGAATATTGAATGGAATGAAATCCGTTATGTACGTCTGTCTGTTACAGGCCTGGATTCGATTCAAAGACAACTGCAGGTTGCTAAAATGGAAATTGTTGGAAATGAATGGCAGGAAATGGGGATCATAACCGAGTCTATAAATCGAGGAGAGATTCCATTCGTGGATAAAGACCTGCCTGGGAAATTAGACCCAGTGTTTACAGAAGATGAAGACGATGAGTATCCTACNTTTCAGGTTGCTGTGATCAATACAGAGGATAATGCAGACTATATTCCGCCNAAGGGAGTAAAAGGTGAATATGACCGGCTGAATGAAATTCGTTCCAANGAGCAATCCCTGGTTTTAAAATTTAATAATCTGCCATCCAAGCAAACGGGTATCGCACAAAAAACACTGTATACGTTAAATGATAATCAAAAGCGCAGCTTTATGACCTATGATTTCATGAAAATGTATGTCTATGGTAACAGCTCCTGGATTACATACTCAGAAACGGATGTGGAACTCTTTTTGAAATTTGGACTGGGAGATGACTACTATGAAATCACCCAGCCGATTTACACAGGCTGGGATGAAGACGAGAAAAGAAACAGTTTTAAGATTGATCTACATTGGCTTACAGCTCTCAAACAATCTGANACNTCCAAAGTCAAAATCCTACCAACNGANATATTAATTGATTCTGCNGATGTACGAAAATATTTATACACCGATGCTGATGGCGTATTAACCGGGAAAAAAGTCAGGATCGCTGGTAAACCAGCCTTAAACCGCCTCCAGTATTTTTCGGTTGGAGTGAAAAATACTGGAGATGAACCGATCAGTGGCGAAGTCTGGCTGGATGAATTGCGCTTGAGTGGTGTAAAAAAAGAAAAAGGGGTAGCCATGCGAGTACAGTCCAGCTTAAAACTATCAGACCTGGGTTCTGCTACGATTGTGTACAGCAGGCAGGACGCTGATTATCATCGGCTTCAGGAACGTCTTTCAAAATCAAACAATACATCAGAGAACCTGAATGTAAATAGTAAAATTGACCTTCACCGCTTCCTGCCCCGGTCCTGGGGGATATCCATTCCGTTAAACGGTTCCTTTACGCAGAATCAGAGTCGCCCAAAATATTTTTCCGGTGAAGATATCCTGGTTGATCCAAACAACACACCAGATTCGATCATGATATTAAGCAACTCTGTATCCTTGAATACTTCCATTAAAAAAACGGGAAAATCGGATAACCGGCTCATGAAATATACCGTTGATAATGTGTCCTTAAGTTTCAGCGCGTCCCAATCCAGGTCATCTGACGTGACGTATAGACAAAAGTGGTCCGAAACATATTCAGGAAAATTTTCATATACCATACCCTTTGGAAGGAACAACTACATTAAACCTCTTTCCTGGGCTGAAGATCTCCCAGTGGTAGGTAAGTCAGTAAGTGATTTCCAGGTGTACTATACGCCTTCTTCGTTTAAGACCGGGTTGAACCTGAGTGAAAAATTAACCTGGAATGAAACAAGGACCGGTGTTAAGAGTCCGGAAACATACAATTTTGGGTTGAATCGTTCCTTGAACCTGGATCACAAATTTACCAATACACTTTCGGCGAAATACGCCTGGAGTGGACAAAGCAAATTGAATGAATACCGGGGCTATGCCTGGACTGCATTGAAGGAACTGGATCCGGGGACTGTAACCCAGACCACAGAAAGTTTTAATACAACCTATAACCCTGCCATTATGAAATGGCTGAAACCTGCATTTAATTATACAGCAAATTTTCGCTGGTCCGATGATTTAACCCGGGAAGGTCAAAATATCAGTACCCAGTTAAGGTTCGGATCCAATTTCACCCTGACACCTGTCCAGTTGATTGAACTGGTCTATAAACCAAAATCTTCTTCCAAGGGCAAAACCGGAGGAAGATCCCGGGGGGCTCGAACCCGTGGCGACAAGAAACCCGAATCCAAGACCGAAGAACAGAAAAAACAAAAAACAACTTTTAATCCACTCAACCTGGTCCATGGTTTATTTAAGAAGATTAATCCAATTTCGGTCAGCTATACTGAAAATCTGAACCGGTCTGCTAACCAGATCATTGGAGAAGTGCCCATGGGCTATAAATTTGGCTGGCTGCCTGCCCATGGACTGGAACAGTCCACAGAAGTGGGGAGTAACCTGGGAACCTGGGACCATAAACGGGACGGGTCCATCCGGAGCGGCATCAAACTTACCCGGGCCGTAACCATCAGTACAAATTTTTCTCAAAATTTTTCTACCACCCGTTCAAGCACGGGGCTGGAGCAACTGTCCATGACCCGGGATTACTTTGCCTATGGAGACCTTTTTGGTGAAGGGCTGCCCTTTCCTGCGTGGAGTTTCAGGCTCAGCGGGTTGGAAAAATGGCCCATCATCAAATGGGTCGCTAAATCTGCCTCACTGGAACACAGCTATTCCGGAAAGGAAACACGGTCATGGCAGTTTGAAGATAAATCACCGGAGCAAATGAACTTTTTAAATTTTGGATCTTTTTCTGATACCTATAAGGATTATGAACGATCATCCCGAATGAACCGCAATTTTTCACCGCTCATTGGCATGAATATGACGTTGCAGAAAAATATTTCAGTTACATTCAGGCATAATCGCAGTAAATCATTGGATGAATCACCTACGGGTCTTACCATCCAGCATGATAACAGCTATACGTCAACAGGCACTTATACGCACAGAGGAGGGATAAATATTCCCATTCCCTTTTATGGAGATCTCAACCTGAATAATACCATAAGTTTCACCCTAAATTTTGACCTGAATGAAAGCCGGGAAGAACGATCAGGTGATAAAATAAACCTGGAAGTGGGGTCTTTTTCCGAAAGTTGGAAAACAGGACTCAGGATGTCATATCAATTTTCTACAAAAGTTAGCGGCGGAATTCGTTACGAATATCGTGAAAGTGATACAAGAACCACGGGTAAAAAAATCGACAGGGATTTTGGATTTGACGTAAACCTGGCTATCTCCGGATAAGATGATACGATTATTAACTACACTATTATTCCTGACCTTTGGCTGCGGTCCAAGCGGTCCTGATTTTGATGAGGATCATGCCTTTGAATACCTAGTCGCCCAATGTGATTTCGGCCCAAGGAATCCAGGCTCAGAGGGGTACTATGCCTGTNTAGACTTTATAATCAATGAACTGGATCAATCTGCAGATGATATCATTTTACANGATTTTAGGTACCGGGAACAAAGATACAGAAAACGTTATGACCTGCAAAATATCATTGCTCGGTATAATCCTGATGCATCATTTCAAACCATTATTTCCGCGCATTGGGACACCCGNCCATGGGCAGACCAGGAAGATAATAGACGGGACCGGAACCAGCCTATTATAGGGGCAAACGATGGCGCTTCCGGCGTGGCAGTCCTTTTAGAATTGGCAAAGATCATGGGAGAAACCCCACCGCCTATTGGGGTGAACCTGGTCTTTTTTGATGGGGAAGATCTAGGCGTACCCGGAGAAAATGAAACCTATTGCCAGGGATCCAGATATTTTGCAAAAAACCTGCCCATACCCCGTCCTGATGAAGCCATTAATCTGGATATGGTCGGGGATAAACAACTGCATATCCCTGTAGAAAAATATTCTCTAGAATATAATCCTAACCTGGTTCGCTATTTATGGGGCCGGGCAGACGACATGGGTCTAGACGCGTTTGATATAACACCCCAATATGCTATTTACGATGACCATGTCCGCCTGCATGAAATAGCCGGTATTCCTGCTATAGACCTGATTGATTTCAAATATCCCAACCCCTATGCAAACTTCTGGCACACCATGAATGATGTCCCGGAAAACTGCAGTGCAGAAAGCCTGGAACAGGTAGGGAAACTTATGGTGGATTACATCTATAACAGGGAAAACCAGAACTGGGGTGAATAGTGATAGCCTTAAATTCTAAATTACACTCTATGCGTTCCCACATACTTTTGACCTTTGGCATAGTAGTTTGGTCCTGTTCCGGATCTGAGGATGATCCAGCTTCCATTCCGATCCTTTTTCAGCAATTCACCTTTCACCAGGATGTGAATAAACTGTACTATGGTGTAGGCGTTGAGTCTAAATACGAGGGACAGGCACTGGACAGTGTGATGATTCACTGGTACGGGACAAACCGCGGCAATACAGCGGATGCCTTAACATTATTTGATGATGGAAGCCACGGTGACATTATAATGAATGATGATCTTTACGGTCGTAAGATCCCGAATGATTCCACAACTATTGTAAATATCCTGGGCGATGATTCAGGCTATGTTTTCATGGATTATGTTGCCATGTATGGAACTGAAATAGTTATGGTATCAGATTCATTTAAGATAGGGAACATCATTCCCAGGATTGAGTCTATTTTTGTCCCGGATACAATCATACGTCCAGCTGATGCCACCGTAAGCCTGCATTTAATCAAGGCAGAAGTTTATGATGCAGACGGGCTTGGAACCATTAAATGGGTCGGGTTCACATCGTTCCACGTTGAAGGCGATTCCATGATGAACAATGGAAACTATATTTATCTTCATGATGACGGCAGTGATGTGGTTTTGTATGAACCCAACATCACCAGCGGCGATTCCATCCAGGGCGATGGAGTTTATAGTTTCAGGATAGCGGTTTATGGGTCAGGGTTCACAGATCCGGATTTNCAGACCCGGGCAGGCACTTTCAACTGGCGATTTTTAACGCAGGATTTATCCAACGATTACAGCGAAGCGGTGGAGCATGAGATCATTATCCAGTAAACTGTTGGTCCTGCTGCTGGCAGGGATTCCCCTGTCTGCTCAATTGGAAACCCCGACCCGGTTTTCCATGAAATCNGCACTCCAGGATACATTCTTATCGGAAGGCCTATTGAGCAATATTGTGGCAGAGATCCGGCTCATGGGTGACTCCCTGACCTGGTTTGGTACAGGACAGGGCCTGGCCCTTCACGATGGACATCGTGTTTATGCTTACCANGCGTCTGCTGATTCTCTGGATGATGGCCAATATACCAACCTGGTTCCCCAGGGCGGGATCCCGGCCATTGCTGTTATGGGTGATACATTGGCCGTGTCATACTCGGGAGATAACGGGACCATCCAGGTAGGATACGGGCTGACCCTGACCTATGCAGCGCAGGACACAGCCGGGATCTTATGGACTTATCTGAAACAACCGGTGGATCTGGATACAGATACNCTGAAGCCCTTTGGCGAAGGNTATTATNGNAANCTTCCAGTAACGGTTCCGGAAGCCAACGTGACCTATGATGCCTGTTTANCCGGTGAATTTTTNTGGACGGCGAGCTGGGCAGGNGGACTCCGGCGGTATCATTTGACCAAACGGGCCTGGGAAAATGTACCCATGCCCATGGATAACCAGGATTCACTTTCCCTATGTGAAGGGTTTGATGAAATAAACTCTGAAGGCAAGGTTATTCTCCCNGGTTATTACCTTAACCCGAGAGATCCCGGTGATGGCGGGAACCATAACCATAAAGCGTTTTCCGTAATTGCCTATGGGGATACGGTCTGGGCGGGAACCGCAAACGGTATTAATAAAGGGATCCTGATCAAAGAACTCATTGAAGTTGACCCGGGGGTGTTCGAGATCTATAACTGCCTTGAGTGGGAGCATTTTTCTTATCCTGATGATGGATTATCGGGCAATTTTGTTGTGGGACTGGCAAAACAGACCTGGAACGGGCAAGTTACAATCTGGGCGGCAACCATGAATGCAGATACGCCTGGTGAAATGCGGGGGTTGAGCTATACCCGAGATGGGGGGATAAGCTGGCAGGCAACTCTTCTGGGTGAACGGGTGTACAATGTATTTGCAGAGGATTCACTTGTCCTGGCGGCGACTGAAGCAGGTCTCTGGAAGAGTTTTGATGGCGAAAACTGGGCACTCTTTGATCCGGCTATCGATACAACATTCATGGTNCAGAACCAAATATTGACCAACATTGTATATACNGCAGCACTGGATCAGCGTGACAGCACTTCCAGTTTATGGATTGGCACATCCAATGGTGCCGCATTNTCTTCAGATCTCCACGGCTCCAGCTGGACCATATTCCAGGCCGAATACGACACAACAGAATTTTATGCCTATCCAAATCCTTTTTCCCCTCTGAATCATAACCAGTTAGGAGATGAGGGGTATGTCCAATTCCACACTGGAAATATTGTTAATACGGAGATCAAGCTGGATATTTTCAACTTTGCCATGGAAAAGGTGTACAACCACACCTTTAACCTGACCAGTTATAATGGCGCCCTTAAGTGGAACGGCCGTGATCTGAACGGAAATTTGGTGGACAATGGAGTGTATTTTGTGCGGTTGAATTATGCTCAATCGCGGAATAAGAGTCCCCAGGATTTCTGGGATAAGCTGATCGTGGTAAAATAATGAANAAGATTATAATACTGGTTCTTCTTTCTTATGCAGGAGCACAGGACTGGGGTGGTCAATCNGGTGGTTNCTTAAGAATGGGTATAACAGCCCGNTCTATTGCCATGGGCGGCGGGTTTACTGCAGAGCTGGATCAGAGTTTTGCNACCTTTCATAACCCGGCCTGGGCAGCGTTTTTGATCCATCGTCAATTGGGGAGTTCCTACACGAACCTGACCATGGATCGGCGTCTGGCAGCCACCAGTTTTGCAACATCACTTCCGCCCACAGCTGGAGTCGGCGTAGCCTGGGTATTTGCGGGGGTGAATGATATCCAGGGTCGCTATAGCACGGGGATGAAATCCTCTAAAATGCAAACCGGTGAGAATGCGCTGATGATTACCTTTGCCCAGCGAATCGTACCCTGGATCTCCATAGGAGCAAATTTCAAACTGTTAAGATATGACCTGCCAATCACTGAATCGGACCAGATATCCGGATCGGGCATTGGGTTTGATATTGGATTATTAATCAAGGCAGGTACATACAGCACCTTAGGAATCATGGTGCAGGACCTGAGTTCGAATTACCAGTGGAATACCAATGAAATCTACACCCAGGGAGGCCCCTACAAGGATGAATTCCCAACGATCTATCGAATTGGTTCACGGTTCAACAACAAAGGATTGATCATCATAGGGGATGTGGGCGTGATCACGGATCATAATACGTATACAGGATTCTTGCCCAGGCTTGGAGTTGAGTATGGTTTTTTGGACCAGTATTATTTCCGAGGCGGTTATGGTAACAGCAGGATGGCGTTTGGAATCGGGTATGAATATGGTTTATTCAAACCCCGGGATTCTCACATAGATTACGCTTTCTCCATGGATTGGGTATCCCAGACCGCCCATACGATCTCCTATGCATTCAGTTTCTAAAATAATACTGACGCTTCTGGTTCCATTGTATGGAATGGGAACCCAGTTTCTGGTTTTACCGTCCTCGGCAGAGGAACTGAGCATTGGCAGTCATTCCACCCTACAGGGTTTGTTTCCCATAAATCCGGCCCTGTTCATTGCTTCTGAAAACCATCCGGACCTTTCCATAAATCGGGGAGTCTGGCTGGGAGATGTTGTTTTAGCTCAGATTGGATACAACCAGGCTATGGAGAAGAAGATCATCCATGTTGGATTAAAATATTCAGGCCTGTCTGATCTTGAATTCAGGGATGATGTTCCCCGGGATAATGCGTTGGCTGAATTCAGTTCTTTTGGACTGGCACTGGACGCAGGTGTGTCCATTACCCGTGAAACCCACAAATTCGGTTTATCCCTTTCCTATATTCACATGGGGCTTTACACTGAGCAGTCTAAAGGAATGGGGTTAAACCTTGGCTACGTGCGGACCTTTAAACGTGGACTTACAATGGGCCTTGCCCTACAGAACCTGGGGAAAATGACAAAACTGATTGCAGAATCACCGGCCCTGCCTACGCGGTTCACAGCAGGAATATCAAAACAGCTGCAGTTTAATGAATATAAGAATACAGTGTATGGATCCCTGGAGTGGAATCCGGTTACGTCTACGTCCAAATATTATTTTGGAAACCAGTTCAGATGGGATCGGCTCAGTATTCTGGCTGGATTTTCTGCATCTGATTCTGTAATCGAATCATCATTGGGTTTTGGCCTTCACCTGAATCGCTACCAGGTAACTTACGGAATAAAGGTGGGATCCCAGAACCTGGGATTGCCCCAGATCGTTTCCTTAAAATTAACTCTTCCATGACAAAGTTCGACCTGCGCACGCCCATCATTTACATCCTGACAGTCATAATAGTGATCCTGTTGATCATTTTGAAAAAAATGGATGACCGTGCAAAAGAACAGCAATTAGAAAAAAAAATGGAGCAGGTTGAAATAGAAAAGGAAGACAAACCCCATAAAATTTCACCTGAAATTCCGCCTCCGGTACTGAAAGGTAAAATTGGAATCATTATTGATGATTTTGGCTACCGCAACGATGAAGTGTCCGATGGATTTTTAAAATTGAATGCTTATTTAACCTATGCGGTTATTCCTGGTCACGAGTACAGTACATCCTTTGGAGAAAAAGCAGTAAATGCGGGCTATGAAGTGATTGTGCACATGCCCATGGAAAATACAGGTAAAACCTACGGTGAAGAGGAGTTTGTCCTAACGACAGAGATGGATAATGAAACGATTCAACGGAGGGTTAACACCGCCTTTAATCAGATACCAACTGCAATTGGAATGAATAACCACCAGGGATCCAGCGCATCTGCGGACCAGCGTGTAATGTCCAGCGTGGCAAGGGTCATAAATGAACGAAACTTGTTTTTTGTTGATAGCAGGACCACCGTGGAAACGATTGCTGAAACCACCATGGAAGTATTTGGGGTGCCCACAGCCAGGAGAAATGTATTCCTGGATAATGATGATGATGAAGAAAAAATTACAGAACAGTTTATGAAACTGGTGAAAAAATCCGAAGAATTAGGAAGTGCAATCGGGACCGGTCATGTAAAACAAAAGACTCTAAATGTATTAAAAAAACATATACCGGAACTGCAGAAAAAGGGATTCAAATTTGAGTTTGTCTCTAAAATGCTTCACTGATTTTAATGCCCATTCTTTGCAGAGTAACCCGTGGCGAACTGACTGAAAGTATTCATGTTGCTTTTGCGGTTGCTATAGATGAAACCGGACAGCCTTTTTATTCCACCGGCGATTCCCAGTATCTTACCTGTATCCGATCTTCCTTAAAACCATTCCAAGCTGCAGCATCTGTAAAAGCAGGCGCTGTGAAAGCAGCCGAGTTTAACGATGAAGAACTGGCCCTCATGTGTGCATCCCACAAAGGTGAAAAGATACATGTCAAAACAGCCCAATCAATGCTTACCAAACTAGGGCTCACGGTGGATGATTATGAATGCGGCTCCCACTTTCCATCGGACACCCTTACCAGGCACAGGATGATCAGGGAAGATAAAGACGCACAACCCCTGCACAACAACTGCAGCGGTAACCATGCTGGAATGCTGGCCCTTGCAAAACACCTGGGACAGGGCACAGCCAATTATATAAAAAAGGACCATCCTGTCCAACGCACCATACTTAAATATGTTCAAGATGTATCGGGTTTGGAAACAATCCCCACG
>PBCV01000038.1 GCA_002717915.1 Fidelibacterota bacterium
CCTTGGAGCGGGTGTTGATTTATTGGTCAAAGTATATAGTGCCAGTGCAATAGGTACATACATGGCTGCCACAGCATGTTCACCTACAAATGCTGTTGGAATCGCGGTTCCCAAAAGAATGCCTATAACAATTGAACGTGTTTTGGTGCCTGCTAAATTTACAACCAGCATGCCAACACGCTTATCTAACCCATATTTTACCAAGGTCGCTCCTAAAGCCAAGGATCCAGCAATAAACCAGACCGCGTCATGGGCATAGGTCACGGCGATCATTTTGGGAGCTGTGATCCCAAAGAATAGCTGGACCAACCCGATCAATAGAGCCACTGCTGGCATGGGCACTGCTTCCGTAGCAAAGAAAACAACACATGTTGCTAAAAGCGCAATGGTAAGCTGGATGTGCGTTGCCTTTAAATTGACATCGACACCAGGATCACTTCCAAATAAATCTTTTGCTTTTGCCAGCATTGAATCGGGAGTAGGCATTATGAAACCAATTAAGACAAAAACTATTACACCAATTCCAAGCCATTTGAAATCGGTCGTTTTGGCGAAACCGCCGCTATTATTATTATTTGAATCACTCATAGGTACGTGGAATGTGGCGAATTTTAAAATTAAAATCAATATCTTGAATGAAAGATGAGTTTCCTGTTTAGATTTCATTTCGTTCCCGCTAATTTTTAATGAGAATATGAGCTTAATCCGCGCCTTACTTTCTTTCTTGCTCAGCACAATGGTATTTACCTTTGGGCAGGATTCATCTAAGGCATCCTTTCAATTCTCAACCTTAATGCCCATACCGGATCTTTCATTTTTTAACCAAGTGTATACAGGTCTCGACATTCTTGAACAAATGGATTTTAAACCGCTGGAGGGAAAATCAATTGCATTGTATACCAATCAAACTGCTGTAAACCGGAATGGGAACCATATTCTGGATCTGTTAAAAAATGTTCCAAGTGTGAACGTGTCAGTTCTTTTGGCACCCGAACATGGAATTTGGGGACTAGATGACAGCCGAGCGAAACTGGTCGGACGGGAGCAGGTAGATCCTTTGCATGGTGCACCAATCATTGATCTGTTCAGCACATACGTATATCCGCCCCATTGGGTCATGGATAAGGTAGACTTAATCCTTATTGATTTCCAGGACACGGGAAGTCGATATCCAACTTATTTGGCTACCATGTCAAAAATATTTGAGACGGCATCTGAACGTCGGATTCCGGTTATGGTTCTGGATCGCCCTAATCCGCTAAGGGGTGACATTGTAGATGGGCCTGTTCCGCGTACTGAATTTCAGTCCTATGAATCATACCATCTTTTTCCCATCCGTCATGGTCTCACCCTGGGGGAAATGTCGATTCTGATTAACGAGATGGGCTGGATAAAAGATCTGAAGCGGGTAGATTTGACCGTAGTCCCTATGTCAAATTGGGATCGGGATATGTGGTTTGATGACACCCAATTATCCTGGCGCAATCCAGCTCCATTTTTACTCAATCTATCCAGCCTGCTTATCTATACAGGGATGGATCTTTTTCGCGGGACAAATATGAATATCGGGTTTGGTACAGAAACACCCTATATGATTGTTGGTTCCCCCTGGCTGGCCACATCCTTTTTAATCCAAAAATTGGAGGACCAACGCTTGCTAGGCGTTGAATTCAAAGAAATCAAATATCGCCCTACAGGCTCGATTTATCATACCCGTGTTCCAAAATATGATAGCCAATCCTGCGGTGGGATACAATTGAATATTACAGACCGGGATGAATTCAATCCACTTACTACAGCCACCACAATCATGTTATTAATCCATCAGCTCCATCCTCGAGAATTCCAATGGGAAGAAGGTGGATATATTGATAAACTATTCGGCACAAATGATTTGAGAATAATAGCTGCACAAAAAAAGCCGCCGAACCATCTGCCCGCTATCTGGGCCCAGGATGTATATAAATTCAACGAATTCAGGCAGACCTTTTTGATCTATTAATGAAGCGAATTTTTCTTCTTTTCGCTGTCGCTGGCGGTTTAACCGGACAAATTCTACCAACGGTACCCAGCAATGTTTTCCGTTTTTCTGCTGGGGCCAATGTGTCAGGGGAAACATGGAATTTGGAAGGACAGAAATTTGCTCTGCAGGGTTTTGGGCGACATTATTTTGATCATTTGACCCATAATGATTCGGTCCGGTTCTCATCCAATAATGATCTTTACTACACGGGCACCGTTTTTCTGGATTCTGTTAACACTGTTGAACAATGGCTTACACAGTTTAATACAGAACATAATTTTTCATTACCTGTTTTTGGACCGCAACCCATTGATACAACCCGGAGTATGGCTCCAGCAGGCACTTATTCAGAAAAGCGGGAAAAGAATACATCTGGAACGAGATTTATGATTGAATACGGAATGTCCAATGAAATTACCTTAAGCGTTACGGTTCCGATCCTGGATTCTTACACCGTTAATCAATCCATCACAGATTATTCTATTGATGCCATAGATGATGCTCAGGTTCTTGTTGATTATCATGTAAACGCAAAAAATGAGTTTAATACCTTTATGGATTCGAATACCTTCAATAACCTGCGGCGCGGTCTGAGAGATACCCTCCAGATGATCTATGATTTTTACTACACAGATAATGGTGATTATTCGGTAAGGTGGGCCTTCCAGGCCCTTGATGACCCCATTAACAACTTATTGGTGGATCCAAGATTTATTCCCCCGGGTATTAGCAAAGATTCAGTGTCCCTTGCAGATCTTATATCTTATTATTACCCGTCTCAGAAAACCGGTAGAGGAATTGATGATGTCACTATCGGTGCTACTATACTTTTGAAAGGAAAACCATCCTGGGCTTCAGATGGACCCGCTGATGCACTTTACGGGCAAATTTTTGTTGGCATCCCTTATGGGCAGACCATCTCTCCTTTTATTGAAGCCGGGTCAAAACAGTTTAAGGAAGCAAAAATCGGTACGGGAGTCAGCCGCTGGTCCCTGGGATTGTATGGCAGCTGGGGACTTAAATCTGAAAGAACGGGCAGGCTTTTCTTTCAAACCCGGGTCCAGTTCAGTACAAGCACAACACTGAATACACCAGCCGTATTGTTTTCCGGCGGACACACCCATCCCGATTCTATCCTCAGTCAGATAGGAAATACCTATAAATTCGACCTGGGAACAGGATTTACATTGACTGCAGGGGGGGAAGTTGAAACGGTCAAGAACAGACTTCGAATGCGTGCAGAAATTTTCCAGGCCTATAAGGGGAAAGATCGTTTTGTTTCCAAAGATCCTGAGTGGGATTCATGGATGGAAGAACATGTAGGCTATACATCGTCCTTCAACCGATTAGATTTCAAGGCAGAAGTTTGGCTTATGAATTCCATATCGCAAAACAGGATCGGTCCGGTGTCCTTTGATCTTTACGCAGGGTTCTCCAGCACACTCATGGCTGAGAATACTTATTCTGGATGGAATGTATACAGCGGGATTACCACCTACTACCAGGGCTGGTAGATTAGACCATGGAAAAAAGAAAAGAAATCTGGAGCTGGTGTTTTTATGATTTTGGTAATTCTGCCTTTACCACGCTGGTAATCACCTTTATTTATTCAACCTATTTTACGAAAGCAATTGCTGAAAATGAGATTGATGGTACCTATCTCTGGTCTCAGGCAATCGCTATCACGGCAGTAATTGTGTCACTCCTTTCCCCAATACTCGGTGCAATAGCCGATAAGGGCGGATATAGAAAAATCTTTCTTACCCTAACAACTTATATGAGCATAGGTGCCACCGCTTTATTATTTTTTCCAATAAAAGGTCAGATTTTGTTTGCACTAATACTGGTAGTCATTGCGAATGTAAACTTTGAACTGGGTGGTGTTTTCTATAATGCGTATTTACCTGAAATTGTGTCCCGAAAAAAGATAGGAAGAATTTCTGGTATTGGTTGGGGAGCGGGCTATTTAGGCGGGCTACTGGCAATGCTTGTTGCGATGATAGGCTTTGTAAGCGCAGATGACCCCTGGTTTGGATTGAAAATTGAAACAGGTGAGCATATCCGTGCTACAAATATTTTAGTTGCGGTTTGGTTTTTTATTTTTACCTTGCCGGCGATATTATATTTAAAAGAAAAAAAAGTAGAATCGGCAAACAGAATTGGCATCGTTGTATTGAATTCTATCCAGGCACTAAAGAAGACTTTCCAGGAAATAAAAATTTATAAAAACACGGTCAGGTTTTTAATCTCACGGTTGATTTACAATGATGGTCTGGTTACCATTTTTGCCTTTGGTGCCATATATGCGTCCGGCACATTTGGGTTTACATTTAACGAGATTATGATCTTTGGTATTGTGCTCAATATTGCTGCGGGCTCAGGTGCGTTCTTAATGGGGTACATCGATGATGTGATTGGAGGTAAGTTGACAATCCAGATCAGTTTAATTGGCCTGATGATAGCAGTGCTTCTCGCTGTGTTTGCCAATTCTAAATTATTGTTCTGGGTATCTGGTATCATTGTGGGCTTGTTCGCGGGTCCGAACCAATCTGCCAGCCGTTCATTGATGGGTCGATTGACCCCACCAGATAAGATTAATGAGTTTTACGGATTTTTTGCATTCTCTGGAAAACTCACATCGTTTCTTGGCCCGATGCTGCTAGGTATTTTTACTAAATATTTTTCATCCCAGCGCTATGGAGTTGCGGTTGTTTTTATATTTTTCTTTGTTGGGTTTTTGCTAATGAGAAATGTGAATGAACCAGATGCGGATCCTATCTAGAACCTTATTATGAAAAAAATATAAAATAATATTGCTCAATTTATTTTTCTGGAATTAAGTTCAATTACGATATAGCCCCGTTGATGTGGCGTGCTCTTCAGGGAAAACAGTTTTTTCCGAGGGTTTTTTCAACGGGGCTTTTTCTTTTTCATCTATAATCCTCAATAACTTTTCAGTATTTGGGGGATTTTCTTTTATAATTTTATATATTAATGTTAAGCTGATTAAATGATTATACGCTATTCCCAACTCGTAATGCCCCAGGATGCTAATGTGATTGGTACTCTTTTTGGGGGCCAGATGGTTTCCTGGATGGATATTTCTGCTTCCAAGGCTGTGCATCGATTCCTGAAAGATACGGATGCAGAAGTCGCTTTAACCCGGGCAATTGATGCCATAGAATTCAAAGAACCGGTATACGTTGGAAACTGGGTCAATTTTGAAGCAAGGATCCTTAAAACGGGTAAATCTTCCATTCTCATACAGATTGATGCGTTCAAGGAAACAAAGAGTGTGGAAAAAGCTTTAGCCTGTACTGCCCAGTTTACCTTTGTATCGGTTAAGAAACTTGATGACGGATCTTTCGAAAAAGTGAATCATAATAAATCTGTAGGTTAGGGCAGTGCCATGGTAAATACATTTTCCCCAACACAAACCGCATCAAAAAACGCACATATACCTTCATTAGATTTATATGAGGAGATATATAAACGTTCCATTACCAACCCTGAAAATTTCTGGGCTGAAACAGCGCAAAGGATCCATTGGATCAAGTCCTGGGATACGGTTCGAAATTTTGATTTTGTCCAAGGCAGGATCGAATGGTTTTCCGGTGGTAAACTGAATGCCTGCTATAACTGCATCGACCGGCACATTGAAAATGGCCACGGGGATGAAACAGCCATTATCTGGGAAGGAAATGATCCTAATCAATCCAGGAAATTTTCATATAATGAACTGCTGAGAGATGTATCCCAATTTGCAAATGCACTGAGGTCTATGGGCGTAGAAAAAGGGGACAGGGTGTGCCTGTATATGCAGATGATTCCTGAACTGGCAGTGGCTGTATTGGCCTGTGCACGGATTGGTGCTGTTCATTCAGTGGTGTTTGGTGCTTTTTCCAGTGACTCTCTCCGGGACAGAATAAATGATTCTGAATGCAAGATCCTGGTTACCCAGGACACAGGTGTCCGGGGAACTAAGCAGACTATTCCNATGAAGGTTAATGCAGATAATGCAGTTACNGCAACTCCATCCATAGACCACGTGGTTGTTGTCCGCAGGACAGGTGAACCGNTANAGATGGATNCAAACCGGGATATCTGGTGGCACGAAGCAGTGTCGGGTGTAGAAGCCAATTGTGAACCGGAAGTTATGGATTCAGAAGACCCCCTATTTATATTATATACTTCAGGATCAACCGGAAAACCTAAAGGAGTACTTCATACAACGGGAGGCTATTTAACCTACGCTTCATTCACTCATGAAATGGTCTTTGATTACAAACCCGGTGATATCTACTGGTGCACAGCTGACTTGGGCTGGATCACAGGCCATTCCTATATTGTCTACGGTCCGCTGGCAAACCGGGCCACGACAGTGATGTTTGAAGGCGTCCCTAATTATCCCGATTTTGGCCGCTTCTGGGATGTAGTGGATAAACACAAGGTCAATCAATTTTATACGGCGCCTACGGCTCTTCGGGCACTTATGAAGGAAGGGAATGACTGGGTGACTTCCAGGGATCTTTCTTCGCTGAGATTACTGGGCACAGTGGGCGAGCCCATCAAAGAGCCGGAATGGACCTGGTACCATGAGATTNTTGGAAAAGGAAAATGCCCGATTGTTGATACCTGGTGGCAGACAGAGACGGGTGGAATATTAATCACACCCCTGCCCGGGGCAACACCAACAAAGCCGGGATCGGCCACATTNCCGTTCTTTGGNNTTGAACCCGTACTGATGACAGAAGACGGACGGGAAATTGAAGGGAATGATGTTTCAGGATTGCTGGCGATCAAATCATCCTGGCCGGGTCAAATGCGTACTATCTATGGCGATCATGATCGATTTCTTGACGTTTATTTTTCACAATTTCCGGGATATTATTTCACGGGAGATGGNGCAAAACGTGATAAAGANGGCTATTACTGGATCACAGGGCGTGTGGATGATGTATTGAATNTTTCAGGACACAGAATTGGTACTGCTGAGGTGGAAGGAGCTATCGGTAAAGCGAAAGGCGTAGCGGAAGCAGCGGTTGTGGGATTTTCCCACGATATTAAAGGACAGGGTATCTATGCATTTGTTACTCTTATGACAGGCATGGACCCGTCTGATGAAATTCATGCTGATNTTTTGGCTTCAGTCACGAAAGAGATCGGCCCCCATGCAAAGCCGGATGAAATTCAGTTTACACCAGCGCTCCCAAAAACACGGTCTGGAAAAATCATGCGGAGGATCTTAAGAAATATTGCTGAAGGAGACCTGGATAACATGGGGGATATTTCAACGTTAGCAGATCCGACTGTTGTTGAAAGTCTTACGTCCGGGCGTCGGTAAGCTTTTTATTCATTTCCCGTACGCGCCGGGTCAGGATTTTCACAATCTGCTTCATGATCTCGGGATTACTGGCCATCAATTCATAAAATCCTTCCTGGTCAATTTTTAGTAAAANCGATTCTTCCAGAGTAATGGCGTCCGCGGAGCGTGGNTCCTGGTCTAATAATGCCATTTCACCGATGCACTTTCCCTGTTCCAAAACAGCAATAGATTGCCCATTCTGAGCCACATTCACCTTTCCTGAAATAATTACAAACATGGAATCTCCATGATCCCCNTCCCGAAAGATTTTATATTTANCACCAGTTCGTATTTCTTCCGCNATCTGTGCNATTTTGGTNAATACGTCACCNGGTATCGCATTAAAAAGNTNGACAGATTTTAAAATGATCGTTTTTTCTAGGATTGAATACATGGTTTTATTCTCCTGGTTTGAAAATNATTCTTTAAGAAAATTTCGGTTTAAATAGTCTTGTTCAGATTGTCTGTANAATTGGNCNGTAAAAATAGNACTTGGTANTTNACTCCAANTTATTTTTTTAAGAACAGCTGTATTCTCTTTTTTCAATAGATAATGTATGGCAATACCCGTTTTCCAATAATGNTGATTCTCCGTCCAAAATATGAGCATCTGTTCCNCTGAATTGANNATATCGGGAAATANCTCCTGCCCCGCTTTAATTGGATCNGATTCGGGGTCTATTAATGGCAGGGAGACNGTTCTGTTTTCAGCTGAAAATGTTGATTCAATCAGTTCCAAAACGATGGGCAGTANTTCNGGGTCATTACTCTCCACGTACCGTATATAGGTTTCAATGGGTATGTCAGGATCCTTCAAAGTGCCGAGTTTTAACAGAATGGGAATCAGCATACCCAGGTCGCTTTCAATATGATCCAATAAAAGCAGTGCATCTGGATCATCTTTAATATGGCGCCTGAACTGGTAGAGCTGATAGGCTCGTTTGGCAAGAGTGTAAATTTTAGCATCAATGGTTTCCAGATCGGATTTTNCCAGGGTAGTATTTTTTGAAAGGTTCACCAGGGCGTTACTGGCTTCATCCAGGATGAGCAGTTCAGGGTCATCCNTAATGGATATAATTATATTGATTGCATCCGTTCTATGATAATGATGNAATACTTTTAATATACCTGCCCTTAATTCAGTGGAAGATGTGGGNTCATTCAATCGAAAATCCAATTGCACCAAAGATGTTTTTTCCGGAAAGGACAAAAGTGCTTTTTCTGCCTGGCTGAATGTGGATGCTTTTGCCAGTGATTGAATAACAGGGTTCAGGTAAGAATTGTCAGGATTTTTTTCTATAAGGGACAAACTAGCATTTTTAATGTTATCCGATTTGTGTGATAAAAACCTGAGAAATTGGTTTTGTGACATAAAACCGATGAGTCCTTTNATAAACCCAAGGGTTTCCACAATGTTATTTTCACTGCCTTCATCTAAAATCAGATCCAGGGCNGCCCGNGCTTCTTTGTCATCTGGTTCCTGNTTTAATATCGCCACAGCGGAAGANGATCGGANGGCATTNGAAGTGCTCTNCAGATATTGGGGTAGTATTCCTACNTGTTTATAAATGCNTCTATCTCCAGCACAGGAGATGGTGAATGGGGTTANCTCATCNTTTNAATGGATATTTTCTATTATCAGCTGATCAGGTAAAATATCTGGTTGCCGCCAGGCCAGTTCAAGGACGCCCCGTTTTACAGCTAAAGATCCAGTAGAAAATAAGGTTCTTATTGTGTGCTTCCAGGGCTCTAAAGGAAGTGTCCAAAGCAGGTCCAGGGCAAAAAGTTGCTTGAATTCGTTTTTATCCCTTAGGGTCTCATCCAGTGTATTCACAATATGGGCGTCATTAATATCAAATTCTACATGGTCCAGGTTCAGTTGCCTGTTTTCGATGGANGCCATTAAAGAATTGACATATCCATCTTTTAACCTGAAACAGTTCCATAACCAAAGAGCAACACCTAGAATGACAATTAAACTCAATAAATAAATTTTTGATTCCGGGATCAGTTTTAGCGATACCAGGGCAAAGATCATGAGTCCTGCCAATCCTTCCAGACCCGAGCGTATGGTNCCATCAATTATGGGTTTTGATTGCCGTTTTTTTTGCGGAGAAAAGGGAAGCCAAAGGATTTCCTGAACAGCATTATTGATAGAGAATTTGAACACCTGGTCTGAAAATTTTGCAATAAATACNGCAAGGAGCGTTCCAGCCATAAAANATCCTGCAGATCCANCTGCGAGGGTTAAGGGCAAGACCAATAGCCCTGCCAAAATACCAAACCGGGTCAGAATGAAACCGGTGACAAATATNTGCATTATAAGAGTNGCTGCACCGGTTGACATATAATAGGTCCCAAAAAAGTTTACCAGCTCATCCTGGGTTGGGAATGCGGTTGCTGCCATTATTTTAAACTGATAATCTACTATCTTNGATATAAAAGCTGAACATGCGACCATTAAAGCGATGGCTTTTAGATAAGGATCAAATTTTATTTTCTGTTTATTTACTAGCATGTCTGATTGATCCATTTCACCCTGGCNACCTATCCTAAATGGTCTAACCAGTTGGCCCATCACAACACTGAGACCAATAAAAAAAATGGTCATGTATAAAAGATTCTCGGATCCATACACTGCCACAAAGGGTTTGATACCGTANCCAGTGCCCATACCTGCAAAAGATCCTCCTGCAATAACCAGTGAAAAAATCCGTTTTGCCTGTCGTGGGTTAAATACTTCCCCGGCCAGGAGCCAGAACTGCAAGATGGATAAAACAGTGATAATCTCCATCCATACGTAGAAGACAGGTATCATCCATCCGGATAGATTAGATTGGAAAAACAATAATGAGACTGAAAAAAGAAGCCCTGAAATTGTGATCAATGTAACNTGATCCTGNCTTGAAGTTAATTTTTTGTAAACTGTGATTACCCCCGCCATCACTATTGCAATAAGGATATACATGATGGGCAGGAATGATCTATCGAACTGGATCAGGAATACAGCATCCCGTACTGCAGACCCTGTAATACTGGCTGCAACAGTTGAAAAAAACATTATAAACAACAGGAAGACTGGACGCCGCTCTTCGGAATTAATATTGATATAGGTCATTAGAGGAATAATGAAGTTAGAACAAACTTTTTACCTATAAAATGCAGATTATCCTTATGACAGGAATCGGACGTATCCTTAAGTTTCAGACCAGTATAATTCATAAAATAATGAAAGGAACCATATGGCTCACATTACAACTGTAAACCTGTCCAATGATAAATGGAATGAAACAGATGCGGGACTTATTGCCGTTGGTGTTTTTGAAGACAAAAGTTTTACACCCATGGCTGAAGAGATCAACACTGCTTCAGACGGGGCTTTTTCCCAAGCGGTCGAGATAGGAGATGTTAAAGGAAAAAGTGGTGAGTCACATACATTTTACCTGGAAGGGAAACGAGTTCTGCTTTTGGGACTGGGCAAGAAAGATAAGTATAGTGCAATGTCTGTTCGCGTGGCAGCCGGGAAAGCGTCCCGATCTGCAATAGAAAAAAAAGTAGATACGGTTGCAGTTGAATGTCTGTGCATTGACTGCAAACATTGCCAGGCTGTAGGGGAAGGACTTGTATTAGGCAGTTATCAATTCCTGGATTACAAAACAAAAGGGAAAAACAATTTTGAACTCAAGTCTGCCACAGTCTTAGGGTGCACCAAAGAAGACATTACAAAAGGGGCAGCCATCGCCAATGCAGTTTGCCTTGCAAGGGATCTTGGAAACCATCCGGGGAACGTGACCACACCTTCGCGCCTGGCTGAAGCTGCGAAAGAAATTGCTGATGAAGGCGGTATGAACCTTACGGTTTTTGATCGTGAAGAATTCACAGAAATGGGAATGGGCGGGCTTGCCGGGGTAGCCCAGGGCACAGATGAACCGCCAAAATTTATAGTGCTGGAATACATGAATGGCGGCGATGAAAAACCAAAAGTAATTGTGGGTAAGGGACTAACCTTCGATGCGGGTGGTATCTCCATCAAGCCGGCAGCTAAAATGGATCAAATGAAGTACGATATGTGCGGTTCGGCTGTTGTGCTGGGTGTATTTAAGGCACTTGCGATGCTTAAACCTGCACTGAATGTGGTCGGCATTGTACCATCAACAGAAAACCTGGTGGGCGCAAAGGCATATAAACCTGGTGATATTTTAAAGGGATACAATGGAAAAACCATTGAAGTACTCAATACTGACGCGGAAGGCAGATTGATCCTTGCAGATGGCTTATCATATGCTTCAAAACATTATGACCCTGAATTTATTCTGGATTTTGCGACCTTGACAGGAGCAGTCGTGGTTGCTTTAGGGCACATAGCTACAGGTGTCATGGGTACTGATGAAGGTCTTATGGAAAAAGTAAAGACATCATCAAAATCTGCGGGTGAAAAAGTATGGGAATTCCCGCTCTGGCCGGAATTTTGCAAGCAGGTTCAAAGTGACATTGCAGATGTGAAAAATACGGGTGCACCCAGCCAGGCCGGGTCTATTGCCGGAGGTGCCTTTTTAAAAGAATTTGTTGGTGATAATATTCCCTGGGTCCATTTTGATATTGCCGGCATGGCCTGGGGTGTTAAACCCAATAGTATAAATCCAAAGGGTAGTGCAACAGGCTGGGGTGTTAGGCTTGTCCTTGATATGCTGGATGTTTGAGTCCAAAACCATTAATAACGATAAACCGGGGCTGGGTCATTTTGTGGCCGGCCCTTTTTTATTTTCATTATTATTGGGTGGGCATCCGATTACAATTGATGGTCTATTTGATGATTGGGAAGATGTGGCTATTGCATATACAGATGCAGAAGGTGATGCTGTAACTGCTGATTTTGCTGAAATAAAAATCACCTATGATATGGAATTCTTATTTATCTATTTCAATTTTTATGAAGGCGAATTCTTAATGCAGGACTGGAATGAGTTTCACCTTTATATAGATGCTGATAACGATCCATCAACAGGTCACGATTTTCATGGTATTGGTGCAGAATTGGATTGGGTTTTTGGAGAGCGCTGGGGTTACCAGTATGTTAATGGTCAACAGGTTGAGCTATGGCAAAACGACCTGACACTTCGTATCGGACCAACTATCACATCCACGGAGTTTGAGATTGCGATATCAAGGGAATCGGACCCGTTAACGATGAATAGTTCCCAGGTGCTAACAGAAGGAAAGATTATTTTATCGGAAGGTCAAGACAATTCTGATTTCATTCCTGATGAATCAGGTGGTGTATATTTCAGTATCGGTGAAGATGCTGTACCCTATCCTCAGCCTATACCGCTTGAGCGGTTGCATGATGATGATATTCGCATTGTGTCCTATAATACCTGGAATGATGGTATGATTAATGAAGAAAGACAGCTTCATTTTAAGCGAATATTACAGGCCCTGGATCCAGATGTGATCGCTCTACAGGAACACTGGGACTGGAACGAGATCGATGATATTATACAGTCCTGGTTCCCGGAAGATGAGTGGCATGCCAGTTGGACCTATAGAGATTTGGTTGTGCTTTCCAGATTTCCAATTCTTGAAGATGCCAATATGATTAGTTCAGAGCGTACAATGGCAGCGCTTTTAAATACAGAAAATGAATTAGGGACAAATCTACTACTTTTCAACTCCCATTTATCCTGTTGTTCAAGCAATGAAGATCGCCAGCAGCAGGTGGATGAATTTTCAAGCATATGGCGAGATTGGGTAACTGAAGGTGCAGGCCCTTTTGATCTAGAATATGGAACTCCCTTTGTTCATGTTGGAGACTTTAATTACGTGGGCTATCGTCAACAGGTAGAAACAATACGGACAGGTGATATTGAAGATGAAAATGAATATGGCGAGGATTATCTTCCAGACTGGGATTCTACGGCAATCGTTGACTTATTTTCACGCCATTCGCATAAGAGGATGGGTTACACCTGGCGTTCAGATGGTTCATCATTTAACCCGGGGAAACTGGATTATATATTTTACTCTGATGCCACTATGGATACGGGGAACCATTACACCCTAAATACACTTGCCATGGATACTGAATCCTTAAACGGATACGGACTGCAATGGAATGACACCCAGGAAGCTTCCGATCATTTGCCTCGAGTGTTTGATATTTCATTGGATGATGCTGTTGGGATAAATGAAACACAGCTATTCCCGGAGCAAGTCAAATTATTTTCCAATTATCCTAACCCTTTTAATCCAAATACCCATATTACATTTTATTTACCGCATTCTGTATTTGTAACAGTGTCTGTGGTTAATGTAATGGGTAATACAGTTAAGAATTTGTTGCATGAATCAAAACCTAAAGGAAATTGGTCCGTAACCTGGGATGGAAGAAATGATTACGGTGAATTTGTATCTGCTGGTATATATTTTTGTTTGTTAAGAGTTAATGGAGTTAAGAAAACGAAAAAAATGGTTTTGTTGAAGTGATTGCGAAATAGCTAAGAAAGCAGAAAAGACTAATGATTTATTTCCAATCACATTTAACAAAGGTTTATATATTAAAGTATATGGTTAGGAAGTTATTAATAAGATATCCCAATGGAATTTCAGTCTAAACGCAAACTTGCTGCCATTGTATTTACCGATATTGTCGGTTTTACCAAACTCACAGCTGATGACCAGCAAAAAGCCAGTGATCTCCTTGATATTCAACGAAACGAAATAAAACCCATAGTAGAATCCCATGATGGTCAATGGATCAAGGAAATGATGAATTTTGTGAATGGAATGAGCGTCCAACAACAAGCGCTAGGGAAGGACGCATGGACACTTCGGATCGGGATTAATACTGGGCCAGTGATTGCCGGGAATACGGGGAATAATTTTGATATCTGGGGTGATGCGGTCAATGTGGCCGCAAGATTGGAGAGTTCCGGGCAAGAAGGAAAGATTCAAATCTCAGAAAAAACAAAACAATTTTTACCTGAAAATGCAAAGGTGACATTTCGAGAAAAAGTTCACTTAAAAAATAAAGGAGAAATGGATACATTTTTTCTTGAGGAAATTTAGATAATGCCCGAACAAAAACGCAAACTTGCTGCTATTATGTTCACAGACATTGTCGGTTATACCGAATCCATGTCTATTGATGAACAGGCTGCTATTCAAGCTGTTAGGAAAAAACGTTCCATAATTCAGCCGTTAATCAAAGAACATTCCGGCGTTTTTGTTAAAGAAATTGGTGATGGTACGTTATCTTATTTTGGGTCTGCCATAGATGCATCGGCCTGTGCTGTAAAACTACAGGCAAAGACTTTTGATGATGAATTCTTAAATATTCGTATTGGCATCCATGTTGGCGATATCGTTTTTGATGGTGAAGATGTTTTTGGAGAAGGTGTTAATATTGCAAGCCGTTTAGAAAACATATCTCCTGCAGGTGGAATTTGTGTTTCTAAAAATGTTTTTGATGAACTGGAAAATAAGAAACAATTCAACGGCACGTCACTTGGGTTGCAAAGTTTGAAAGGTGTAGGTAGGCTTGTAGAAGTCTTTGCTTTAAATGGAGATAAACTAAAAGAACCGGACAAATCCCAATATAAAGCAACAGAAGTTGAAAAACATACTGATGATGAAGTCCCATCTATTGCCATTATCCCATTTGATAATAAAGGTGCACAAGAAGATGTATTTTACGCTTATGGTATTTCTGCAGATCTTATTTCTTCGGTGACCAGTGCAGGACTCATCAGAGTTGCAAGTTTAAAAGATATTGAAAAACTGGATTATCAAAATCTTGAAAGTGCTGAAATCTCTAGAATAGTATTCATCCGTTATATCGCAAATGGAACCTTGTGGAAAATGGGAGATATGTTTCAACTTTCCATTGAACTTTACGATACAAAAGAGGCCAGAGTTGTATGGTCAGATCGGTGGCAGGAAAATTGGGATAACTTATCAAGTATCAAATCAAATCTTTCTGATGGGCTTTTAAAGGCTTTGAATGCAAAACCGAGCTATGAAGAAAATAAAGAGATAGTAAATCCGGAAGCGTATGAATATTATTTAAGGGCAGAGCATAAATTTCAAAAAAGGCAGACGGCTGATGACATTGAATTAGCTATGGGCTTATCCCAGAAAGCAGTTGAGATAGATGAAAATTTTTTAGAAGCTAAACTTCAGTTGGCTAAAATAATTTATGCGAAAGGCAATGATGAGAATAAAGCTTTATCCCTTGCCAATACTGCCCTTGAGCAAGCCGAAAAGCAAGACAATCAAAGAGCGGTAGGTGATATCTTGAGATTCATTGGGGAATGGTTCATAAGGCGAGACCTGGACCAAGCTCTGGAATACTTCACAAGATCATTGATTGTTTTTGAAGCTTTGGGTGACAAAATGGGTACCGGTTTGGCTCTAAATAGCATCGGTAACGTCAACTGGAGAAATGAACAGCCTAAGAAGGCTTTAGAATATTATGAGCGGTTTCAATCTATTGCGGAGGAAATTGGTGATAAATGGAGTGAAAGTACAGCGCTCAATAATATTGCTCTTGTATATAATGGTATTGGTGACTCCGATGGTGCGATTGAATATTTAGAAAGAGCGTTACTGATAAAAGAAGAACTCCAGGATAAAGCAGGGAGCGCTAAAAATCTTGTGAATATTGGTTTTCAATATTTCACCAAAGGTGATTTTAATTCTGCCTTAGATTACTATAACAGAGGACTGGCCATTGATAAATCCTTAGGCAACAGATGGCGAATAGCATTTGACCTACGACTAAAAGGTTACCTTCTTAGTGATATGGGAGAATATGCAGAGTCACAGGCCAGTTTTGAAGAAGCACTTGCCATTGATGAATCTCTAGATGATAAGAATGGCATCATGCTTGCCACGAAAGGAATTGGTATTACACACTTTTATAGATCTGATTATGAAAAAGCCCTTGATTATCTTGAAAGGTCCTATGCACTGAGAAAAGAATTAGGGAAAAAATCGTGGAAATTGTATCACCTGATACATCTGTCTCTCACACAAAAATACTTAGATATGGACTATGATAAAAAAGAAATCCACAATATTATTGGAGATAAAACATTAGACGATAAGAGATATATCACCAATTACACCATCTATAAACTATTAGAAGAAAAGAAATATTTACAATGGGCCTATAAGCAAGTTTGTAAAATCGCAAATGGACTAGATTACACAGTGAAAGAATCGTTTCTAAATGTGCCATTACCAAAACAGATTGTGGAAGAATGGAAGAAGACTAATGCCTGAATCCACCCGCAAACTCGCAGCCATAGTATTTACCGATATTGTCGGTTTTACCAGACTCACAGCCGATGACCAACAAAAAGCCAGTGATCTTCTCGATATTCAACGAAACGAAATAAAACCCATAGTAGAATCCCATAATGGTCAATGGATCAAGGAAATGGGTGATGGACTTATTCTAACTTTCGATACAATTACCAACGCAGTCAAATGCAGTATAAAGATCCAGGAAAAAGCTAAAACTATTGATGATCTAAATCTAAGAATTGGGATTCATCTTGGAGAGATATTAGAAAAAGAAGGTGACATCATTGGAGATGATGTCAATGTAGCTGCTCGAATTGAGCCATTTGCCGCTCCTGGTGGTATTGCCATTTCTAATAAAGTGAATGATGCCCTGATACGTGAAGCAGATTTCACCACTAAATATCTTGGTAAGCCCAAACTGAAAGGTGTTGGACAGGAAGTAAAAGTATACTGTATTACGTCTCATGACCTTCCGGAAACTGACCTGTCGAAAGTCTCTGCCAAACTTGAGCCTGAAGGATTCCAGTGGAATGTAATGAATTCCTTGGGCGTAGCCGCTTCCGTGATTGGTCTATTTATGCTGATCAATTTTATGTTCTTACGTATCGGTTATGCTGATAAAGATGAAACTCCTTCTATTGCTATTTTACCTTTTGAGAATAAGGGAGCAGAAGCAGATGAATTTTATGCCTATGGCATTAGCTCCGATTTAATCGCAGATGTTACCAGTGCGGGGCTTATCCGTGTGGCTGGGTTGAAAGATATAGAAAAGCTTGATTATTCCAATATGGGCTATGAC